>DJUV01000259.1 GCA_002440625.1 Rhodobacteraceae bacterium UBA6273
AGCCCGTTCAACGCCTGGGTGATGCTGAAGGGGCTTGAGACGCTGGACCTCCGCGTTCGCCAGCAGGCCGCCTCGGCGCTGGCTCTGGCCAAGGCGCTGGAAGGCCATCCGAAGCTGTCGCGGGTGATCTTCCCCGGTCTGCCGGGCCATGCCCAGCACCGGATCGCGATGGAGCAGATGGGGGCGGGCGGCACGGTGGTGACGCTGGACGTGACGGGCGGGCAGGAGGCGGCCTTCCGCTTCCTCAACGCGCTGGAGATCGTGAAGATTTCCAACAATCTGGGGGATGCGAAGTCGATCATCACCCATCCAGCCACGACGACGCACCAGCGCCTGCCGCCGGAACAGAAGGCCCTTCTCGGCATCACGCCGGGCCTCGTCCGGCTGTCGCTCGGGATCGAGGATGAGGGCGACCTCATCGCCGATGTGATGCAGGCGCTCGAGGCGGTCTGATCGCGATCTGGCCGAGTCCGTCTCGTTTGCGTCGCATTTGATCGCGTAAGGTTGGACAAAGGGGTTATGCACCCCACATAATCGCCATGCGGGCTTGGTCCGAGGAGGGCGCGGCATGAACTTCGTGCACAAGATCGGCGAAACCCCCGGCCGGGATGAGGCCGAGGAGGCGCTGGAGATTCTGCGCGCCTGGGCGGCGGCGGCTGATCCGGTCGAGGTGGCGCGGCTTGACCCCGCCATTTCGCGGCTTCTGCCCGGCGGCAAGGTCTCGAATTATCCTGATCTGTCGCGGGTTTACCCGGACGACTTCAAGCCGGACGCGAAGTACCGCGCCTCGATGCCGGACCTGCAGAACGGTCCGTCGAGCCTGATCGTCGGGGCCAAGGCGCAGATCCAGCATGTCGGCATCTCGAACTTCCGCCTGCCGATCCGCTTCCACACCCGCGACGGCAGCGACGTGACGCTGGAAACTTCCGTCACCGGCACCGTGAGCCTCATCGGCGAGAAGAAGGGCATCAACATGAGCCGCATCATGCGGTCCTTCTATGCCCATGCCGAAAGCACCTTTTCCTTTGCGGTCCTTGAGGCGGTGCTGAAGGATTACCGCAAGGACCACGACAGCATCGACGCAAGGCTGATGATGCGGTTTTCCTTCCCGGCGAAGGTGATGTCGCTGCGGTCGGGTCTTTCCGGCTGGCAGTATTACGACATCGCGTTGGAGCTGGCCGAGAAGGACGGGGTGCGCAAGCGCATGACCCATCTCGACTATGTCTATTCCTCGACCTGCCCCTGCTCGCTGGAGCTTTCCGAACATGCCCGTCAAGCGCGGGGCCAGCTTGCGACGCCGCATTCGCAGCGCTCCGTCGCGCGGATATCGGTGGTGGAGGAGGGGCCGAAGCGGCTCTGGTACGAAGACCTCATCGACCTTGCCCGCGCCGCCGTGCCGACCGAGACGCAGGTGATGGTCAAGCGCGAGGATGAACAGGCCTTCGCCGAGTTGAACGCCGCCAACCCGATCTTCGTCGAGGACGCGGCGCGGTCATTCGCCGAGCGGCTGTTGGCGGAACCAAGGGTCGGCGATTTCCGCGTGGTGGCGAGCCATCAGGAGAGCCTGCATAGCCACGACGCGGTGTCGGTGCTGACGGAGGGGGCGACCTTTGCCTCGGAGAGCATTGATCCGCGGTTGTTCGCGAGCTTGCATAAGGTGGGGTAGGGTGTGTGCTTGCACGCACCATTCTTGCATCCCCGGGGGCGCTGCGTGAAATTACGCACCTACATCCCAGTGGCAAACCGAAGCCTCTGTCGGAAGTTTTAGCTTGAAAACCTTTTATGAGATTTCGTTGTGCAAGTTAAACGTCAGATGTTGAAAGCCGCGAGAACGAACGCTTGGATTCTTATTTCATGCATCTTTCTTACAGTTCTTGGTCTGAAATATCAGAAAATTGCCTTCTTGATGGCCGCGACTGTTAACATTGTTATATTCGTTGCGTTGATGGCGAAAGAATACCGGCGGGGTGAATCTAACGACAAATAGAGCCGTAGCGTGCGCATTCATTGCGCGCGTTCCCTCCGGGTCTGGTGCGCACTGAATGCGCGCCCCATGCCATGATGCGCAGCCCCGGACTTGATCCGGAGCCTTTTGGGCGGGGGAGGTCCCGGCGCAGGGCCGGGACTGCGGGGGGCGAGGTGGCGGGGTGAACCCCGCCCTTCGCCAGCTCCGATTGCGCCCCGGCAAACACGGTCGCCACCCGTCTCGCGTCCCACCCCCACGCCGCCGCTTGACTTCCGCCCCGTGCCTGAGCCAACTCCGCGCGCCATGTTCGACTTCCGTCCTGTCGGCTATGTAATGGGCCTTCTGGTCACGGTGCTGGGTTTCAGCATGCTCGTGCCGATGACGCTCGACTATGTGCTTGGCAATGGCAATGCCCATGCCTTCCTCGCCGCGGCGCTCTTTTCCACGCTGACCGGGGGGCTGACCGCGCTCGCCTGCCGCAGCTCGATCACTGGCACGATGAACATGCGCCAGGCCTTCCTGATGACCTTCCTCATCTGGGTGATCCTGCCGTTGTTCGGCTGCCTGCCCTTCATGATCGGCGTGCCGGAAGCCTCCTTCACCGACGCCTATTTCGAGGCGGTTTCGGGCATCACCACCACCGGCTCCACCGTCTTCGTCGGGCTTGACGACTTCCCGGCGGGCATCAACCTCTGGCGCGGGATGCTGAACTGGATGGGCGGCATCGGGATCGCCTTCCTCGCCATGATCTTCCTGCCGCATCTGAGGGTCGGCGGCATGCAGTTCTTCCGGGCGCAAGGCTTCGACACCCTGGGAAAGACCTTGCCGCGCGCCGCCGACATCGCGCTTGGTCTTCTCTTCGTCTACGTCGGGCTGACGCTCGCCTGTGCGCTGACCTTCCTCTGGCTCGGCATGTCGCCGCTTGATGCCGTGGTTCATGCCATGGCCGCGATCGCCACCGGCGGCTTTTCCCCGACCGATGCCTCCTTCGGCAAGTATGTCGGGGCACCCGAGTATGCCGGCGCCTTCTTCATGATCCTTGGCAGCCTGCCCTATATCCGCTTCATGCAGCTGGCGACCGGCAGCGCCGCGCCGCTTTTGAAGGATGTGCAGATCCGGGCCTACCTTCTCTGGATCTTCATCGCGGTCGGTGCGGTGTCGGTCTACCGCCTGCTGACCGGAGACGACCCGGTCGAGGAGATCATCCGCTCATCGCTTTTCAATCTCGTCTCGATCTTCTCGGGCACCGGCTTTTTCTCGGACGATGTGTCGTCCTGGGGGCCTTTTGCGGTGGTGGTCGCCGCCTGCATCGGGGTCATCGGCGGCTGTACCTCGTCAAGCTCGGGCGCGCTCAGCGTATTCCGCGTGCAGGTCGCCTTTGCCGCGATCCGGGCGCGGATCAGGCTTCTTCATTCGCCGCACCGGCTTGAGCCTGTGCGCTATGACGGGCGGACGGTGGCGGATGATATCGTCGGCCCGATCATCCTCCACCTCACCTCCTACATCTTTCTCATCGGCCTCCTCAGCCTGATGCTGACCTTCCACGGCATCGACATCGAATCCGCCTTCTTCGCCATCTGGACCTCGATCGGCAACATCGGCTTTGGCTTCGGGCCGATGGTGGTCAGGACGGGAACCTTCGTGGATTTCCCCGAAAGCGCGAAATGGGTGCTGATCTTCACCATGATCATGGGCCGCCTCGGCCTTCTCGCCGTGCTGATCCTGCTTTTGCCGCAGTTCTGGCGCGGCTGAGCATTGGCTGCGCGGCTTGACAGGCCGGTCACGGCACGCGAACGCTGACCCATGCAGGATTTGCGGCCCGTCGGTTATGTCATCGGTTTGCTGTCGGCGATGCTCGGGGCGTCGATGATCATTCCGCTGGCGGTGGACCATGCGGATGGCAATCTGCACTGGCAGGCCTTCGGGGTCAGCGCACTTGTCGCCGGCGGTGTCGGGACCTTGCTGGCGCTGGCCTGCGCCAATGGCGTGCGCGACCGGCTGACGCTGCAACAGACGTTCCTGCTGGCCACGCTCGTCTGGGTGGCGCTGCCGCTTTTCGGCGCCGTGCCCTTCATCCTTGGCGCCACCGAGGCGCGCGCCGTCGATGCGGTGTTCGAGGCGATGTCGGGCATGACCACTACCGGCGCCACGGTCTTTGCCGGGCTGGAGAAGCTGCCGCCGGGGCTTCTTCTCTGGCGGTCGATGCTGCAATGGTTCGGCGGCATCGGCATCATCATCGTCGCCATGGTCTTCCTGCCCGAACTCAGGGTCGGGGGCATGCAGATCTTCCGCTCGGAGGCTTTCGACACCGGCGGCAAGGTCCTGCCGCGCGCGGCCGAGATCGCCGCGCGGATCGCCGGGATATATGTCGGCCTGACGCTTGCCTGCCACATCGCCTATGTCACCGTCGGGATGAGCGGGTTCGAGGCGCTGAATCATGCCCTGACCACGATGTCGACGGGCGGTTTTTCGACCTCGGATGCTTCCTTCGGGATCTATCAGGGCGCGCCGGAATATGTCGCCTCGGTCTTCATGGTCCTCGCGAGCCTGCCGTTTGTCCGCTATGTCCAGATCGCCGCCGGCTCCGCCCGGCCGCTTTTCCGCGACAGCCAGGTGCGGGCATTCCTCAAGGTCATCGCGGTGCTGGTCGCGATCATCACCGCCTACCGCAGTCTTGCAAACAACGATCACCTTGAAAGCGCCTTTCGCGAGGCGCTTTTCAACATCACTTCAATCATCACCGGCACCGGCTATGCCAGCGTCGACTATCAGCGCTGGGGCCCGTTCCCGGTGGTGCTGCTCTTCTTCGTGGGGCTGATCGGCGGTTGCGCGGGATCGACCTGCTGCTCAGTGAAGATCTTCCGCTACCAACTGCTGTTCGCGGCGGTCAGGGCGCAGGTCCGGCGCATCCACCTGCCGGATGGCGTCTTCTCGGCCCGCTATGGTGGGCGGCCGGTCAGTCTTGAGGTGCTGAACTCGGTCATGGCCTTTCTCGGCATCTTCGTCGTGACGCTTGGCCTGACGACGGCCTCGCTCGGCCTGACGGGACTCGATTTCGTGACCGCCCTTTCGGGGGCGGCCACGGCGCTGGCGAATATCGGGCCGGGGTTCGGCGAGATCATCGGGCCGGCGGGCAACTTCGCGCCGCTCAACGACACGGCAAAGTGGATCCTCATCTTCGCGATGCTGCTCGGGCGGCTTGAGCTTCTGGTCGTCCTCGTGATCTTCCTGCCGCGCTTCTGGCGGGTCTGAGGGGCACCGTCACTCCCAGCAGGAGACCTGCACCGTCATGTCGCGGCCGATCCGGGCGATGTCCTCGGCGGCCATGGCGCCCGGGGCGGCGGCTTGCGCGGCGTCGGCGCCAGCATCGGTGCCAAGGGCGCGGAGGATGACCCCGGCGTCGGCGGCAAAGCTCACGTCGTCGGGAAGGACGCGGCCTTCTTCCGCAACACGCGGCAGGAGCATCCCGATCACCCGGCCCGTCGCATCGATGACCGGCCCGCCCGCGTCGCCATCAAGCGCCTTGAGTTGCAGCCTTTCGCGCGCGGCGTTGCCGTCAAGATCCTTGGTATCGGCGAGCGTGCCGAAGGTCAGGACCGGCTCGGTCAGAGTGTCGGGATAGGAATAGCCGGCGACGGCGATCTCGCCCACGGAGGCGGCGGTGGTCTGGCGCAGCGCGGCGACGCCGATCGGTGCGAGTGCTGCGGCAGGGGCGAGGATCGCCACGCCGCCCGCCGCATCCTCGGCGGCGACCGTCATCTCGATACCGCCGTCGATGGTGATGCGGCCGCATTGCTTCAGAACCTCGCGCGTGGTGGCAACCCGGCCCGAGCCGTCGACATAGAAGCCCGACCGCGAGATGATCGGCTTGCGCACTTGAAGCCCGGCGACGAGGTCACTTCGACTGACCGTCATCGGCTCGCCAAGAGAATCGTCAAGGGCGTGGTCGCCGAAGGGCCGGAAGCTTGCCTTCATCGCCTCGAGCACCTTGGCCGCGCGGGTGGCGTCGGCGACAGGCCAGACGAGGGTGAAGCCCTTGATGAAGCCGCCCCGGAGTTCGGCCATGGTGTAGGAGGCGCTGCCGGCATTCGCGCCGGTAAGAAGGAAGGCATTGCGGCTGAGCTGGCGTTCCCCTTCCACCGGGACAATCTCCAGCGTCTGCATCAAGTCGAAAAGACCCGAGAGCGTGGCCTGATCGCCCGGCTGCGAGATCAGCAGCACCCGGTAGCCGGAGCCGGCCTTTTCGCGGTACTGGGCGAAGGGCGGCTGATAGCGGTCGAACTCCACCAGCGACAGCGGCAGCACGATCTCGATCGCGGCCTCTTCCTCGCTGACCGGCGTGAGGCCGATGGCGTCCCTTTCGCCGCGGAACCCGTCCAGAAGCTTGCCGCGTTGGGCAGAAGTCAGGACGCCGGTGCCCTCAAGCCCTTCCGACATCTGCCATGCGGCCATGCTGGCCCTTGTGCCTGCGCCGAAGGCGCCGTCGATGGCGCCCTTGTACTGGCCGAACCATTGCAGCGCCTCCTGCAGCTCCTTACGCGCCTCGGGACTCAGAGCCGTCTCGGAGTCGCGGGCTTCCTCGGGCGTCTCGTCGGAGATGGGGGCGAGGAGGACTGTTTCCGTCTCAGGCTCCGTCACGTTGGGCAGCGCCGCCTCGGGTGCGGGGCCCGTGACCGGAGCAGGGGCCATGGCCGCGCCGCCGACCGGCCAGAACTGGCTTCCGAAATGATCGGCTTCGGCCAGATAGCTGTCGTTCGGGATCAGGCCTTCACCCTTCAGGAGGCTAAGCTGGACCGAGGCCGCATCGCGCGAGTAGGGGCCAAGCGCGATGGCGTACCAGCCTGAGTCGAGCAAATAGCCCGCGACATTCGGAAAAAGGCTCGCATAGGCGCGGGCGCGTTCTTCCGCCTCGGCCAGGGTCGGGCGCGCTTCGATCTGGACCCAGGCTTCCTGTGCCAGCGTCGCGACCGCTCCCGCCAGCCAGAGAACGATTCCCCCCCAAAGCACCGCCAAACGCATATCCAAAGCCTTCCTGTTTCCGATCGTCGCGAATCCGACCCGGAAACTAACAGGCTGGGCGGCGGCGTCACGCCACAAACGCCCCGGCGCCAATTGACCCTGTCCGGCCTGTTGCCTATTGAGAACGCGCTTTCCGGGTCCATCACAGGCGCGCCATGACCACGATCCAGCCCCGATCCTTCCAGGAGATCATCCTGAGGCTCCAGACCTACTGGGCGGAAAAGGGCTGCGCGATCCTGCAACCCTATGACATGGAAGTGGGCGCGGGCACCTTCCACCCGGCTACGACGCTGCGGGCGCTTGGTTCGAAGCCTTGGGCCGCGGCATATGTCCAGCCCTCGCGCCGCCCGACGGACGGGCGCTACGGCGAAAACCCCAACCGCTTGCAGCACTACTACCAGTATCAGGTGCTGATAAAGCCCTCGCCGCCCGATCTTCAGGCGCTTTATCTGGGCAGCCTTGCCGCCATCGGCATCGACGCCACGCTCCACGACATCCGCTTTGTCGAGGATGACTGGGAAAGCCCGACGCTCGGCGCCTGGGGGCTGGGGTGGGAGGTCTGGTGCGACGGCATGGAGGTCAGCCAGTTCACCTATTTCCAGCAGGTCGGCGGCCATGACTGCCACCCGGTTTCGGGCGAACTGACTTACGGGCTTGAGCGGCTGGCGATGTATGTCCTTGGCATCGATCATGTGATGGACATGCCCTTCAACGATCCTTCCGCGCCGATTCCGCTTCGTTACGGCGACATCTTCCGCCAGACCGAACAGGAATACTCGCGCTGGAACTTCGATCAGGCCGATACGGACATGCTCTTCCAGCATTTCAAGGACGCCGAGGCGGAATGCGAACGCATCCTCGCCGCGCCTGCGACCGACAAGGCCGGCCGCGCGATCACCATGGCGCACCCGGCCTATGACCAGTGCATCAAGGCCTCGCACCTCTTCAACCTTCTCGACGCGCGCGGCGTGATCTCCGTCACCGAACGGCAGGCCTATATCGGCCGGGTCCGGGCGCTTGCGAAGAAATGCGCCGACGCTTTCGTCACCACCGAAGCGGGCGGGGTCGCAGCGTGAATGGCAAGCTTGTCACGGGGTTCATCGTGATCCCTGCGCTCATCGTCGGGGCCGTGGTCTATTACGTCCAGGAGTACGCCTATTATCGGCCGGTCGAGGCTGCTTCGGACGAGGCGGTGATCCGCATCACCGACCTTGAGGGCAGGGCCGAACCGATGCTTGCCGACAAATTCGAAGGCATCGACGCCGACAGTTCGCCCTTGCGGTTCCGTGGCTGCTTCCAGACCCCGATGTCGCTCGCCATGCTGAGCGAGACCTATGTGATCTACCCGGGGCCGACGCCTCTGAACGCGCCCTCCTGGTTCACCTGCTTCGATTCCGGCCGGCTGACCGAGGACCTCGCCACCGGCAAGGCCGTCGCCTTCCTGTCGGAAAAGAACATTTCCCCCGGCGTGGACCGTGTCGTCGCCGTCTATCCCGATGGCCGGGCCTTCGCCTGGCAGCAGCCGAACGAAAGCGCGGAGAAGTAGATGCCCGATCTCCTCATCGAACTCTTCTCCGAGGAAATCCCGGCGCGGATGCAGGGCAGGGCACGGGATGATTTGAAGAAACTCGTCACCGACGGGCTGGTCGAGGCCGGGCTGACCTATTCCGGCGCCCATGCGCTCTCCACGCCGCGCCGCCTGACGCTCGCCATTGAAGGCCTGACGGCGGAAAGCCGGCCCGTGCGCGAGGAACGCAAAGGCCCGGCGACGACCGCGCCCGAGGCGGCCTTGCAGGGGTTCCTGCGCTCCACCGGTCTGACGCTCGACCAGCTTGAAAAGCGCGACGACAAGAAGGGCCAGGTCTATTTCGCCGTCATCGAAAAGCCGGGCCGCCGCGCGCCTGAGATCATCGCCGAGGTGCTTGAGGCGACGATCCGCAACTTCCCCTGGCCGAAGTCGATGCGCTGGGGCGCGGGCACCTTGCGCTGGGTGCGCCCCCTCCACTCGATCCTCTGCCTGCTGACCGACGAACACGGGGCGGAGGTCGTCCCCCTGACCATCGACGGCATCGAAGCCGGCAACCAGACGCGCGGCCACCGCTTCCTCGCCCCCGCCGCCTTCACCATCACCTCCTTCGACGACTATGCCGCCAAGCTGAAACGCGCCTTCGTCATGCTCTCGCCTGAGGAGCGCGCCGACCAGATCTGGAATGACGCCCGCAACACCGCCTTCGCCGCAGGGCTTGAGGTCGTCGAGGACAAGGGCCTCCTGACCGAGGTCGCGGGGCTTGTCGAATGGCCCGTGGTGCTCATGGGCCGCATCGGCGAGGCCTTCCTCGGCCTGCCGCCCGAGGTCCTGCAAACCTCGATGCGCGAACACCAGAAGTTCTTCTCGGCCCGGAACCCCAAAACCGGTCGGATCGAGGGCTTCCTCACCGTCGCCAATACCGTGACGGCGGACCACGGCGCCACGATCCTGAAGGGCAACCAGAAGGTGCTGTCGGCCCGGCTTTCAGATGCGAAGTTCTTCTGGGAAAACGACCTCCGCACCGTGCAGCAGCAGGGCATGGAGGGCATGGCCGCCGGCCTCGCCAACGTGACCTTCCACAACAAGCTCGGCAGCCAGGCCGACCGCATCGCCCGCATCGAGGCGCTCGCCCGCGAGATCGCCCCCCTCGTCGGCGCCTCCCCCGACCTCGCCGCCGAAGCCGCGCGCGTCGCCAAGGCCGACCTGCAATCGGCCATGGTCGGCGAATTCCCAGAACTGCAAGGCACGATGGGAGTCTACTACGCGAAAGCCGCCAGCCTCCCCGATGCCGTCGCCCATGCCTGCAAGGCCCACTACCAGCCCCTTGGCCCCTCCGACGAAGTGCCGTCCGAGCCGGTCTCCGTCGCCGTGGCCCTCGCCGACAAGATCGACACGTTGACCGGCTTCTGGGCGATTGACGAGAAGTCGACCGGGAGCAAGGACCCGTTTGCGCTTCGGCGCGCGGCGCTGGGGGTGATCCGGCTGGTGCTGGGGAATGGGGTGCGAAGCGAACTGAGCAATTGGCTGAGGTATTCCCTATTTGGCGTCGCCGTCGATGGCGCCTATCGCGGCAACTGGGCAAAGATCGTGACGCACCCAGATGATGAGGACCAGTTCATTCTCGATTCATTCTGGTCTGACGCGTGGCTGGAGTTTGACGGACGTGTTCCGGTCGAGATTGCCTTTTCGGAAGGCCAGCTTGCAGAAGCTCAGTTCTTGGGAAGCGTTTTTCGGAGCGACTACGACTATTCCACCTTTCGACAAGTTCCGCCTATTGGAGCATTGGTCGCCGACCTCCTCGCCTTCTTCCACGACCGCCTCAAGGTCTACCTGAAGGACCAAGGCATCCGCCACGACGTCATCGACGCCTGCCTGGCCATGCCGGGCAACGACGACCTCACCCTCCTCGTCAAACGCGCCGAGGCCCTTGCCGCCTTCCTGAAAACCGACGACGGCACCAACCTCCTGCAGGGCTTCAAGCGCGCCAACAACA
>DJUV01000242.1:0-161 GCA_002440625.1 Rhodobacteraceae bacterium UBA6273
GGTCCAGCCGGATCAGCGGGTTCTGCGCCGGGGCGGCACGGGCAAACCGCCGCGCCAGGGAAAGGCGCGGAAGGTCGGCCAGCTGGCCGATGCTGCGCAAGCCAAGCCGGTTCAGGAGGAGCACCGTTTCACCGTCAAGCCGCAGGGCCGCCACCGGCAGC
>DJUV01000242.1:266-1135 GCA_002440625.1 Rhodobacteraceae bacterium UBA6273
CGCAGGGCCGCCACCGGCAGCGCCGCCGTATCGGCTGAGATCGCCCTAACCGGCCCGAAACGCGCCAGCGCCCAGGCCGCGCCCCAGGTCGGCGCAAGGGCAAGCCGCGACGAATGCCCCAGGGCGGACAGCGCCGCCTCCATATCCGCCAGCATCGGCTCTTCGCCGCCGCAGAGATGATCCGACCCGGTGGTGTCGAGGATCAGCCCATGCCCATCGCGGCCATCGGCCACGGTCCAGGGGCACCAGCGCCGCGCCCAGAGGGCAAGACGGTGCAGCGCCGCCCGGTCGCCTTCGGTATCGGCAAAGGCCACCGTCAGCCCGGGGCAAAGCGCCCGCATGTCGGCTACCCGCGCGCCGACCGTCACCCCGGCCAGATGCGCCGCCCGGTTGACGGCATGGATCACCGGGCCATGCGCGCCTTCGACCGATAGAGCCACGGCCATGTCGTCGGGCAATACCTCACCCCGCGCCTCTTGCGCCTTCTGCCACCGTTCCATCGGGAACTGCGGCAACCAGATCGAGACGATCCGCCGTCCGGTCATGGCGCGCCACCCATTCCCCGGGCCGCCCGTCGCGCGACCGGAAAAGGTCGACCCGCCAGCGCGGATCGCCGGGCGCGCGCGGATCGTCGGGGTTGGCGGCCGAAGGCAGCGCGGCAATCCGCCAGCGGTCGCGCGCAGCGCTCAGGTCCACGGTTGCCGACTGCCGGATCAGCCAGCAGGGCACGGCTGACGCCTCGGCCTGCAGAGCAAGCCGTTTCATCGCGGTAAAGCTCACCGCCGGATGGTTCCCCCGGATTTCGGCCACCACCGCCGCAAGCGCCTTGCAGCGCAGGCCTTCCTCGACCGCGATCATCACGTCCAGCG
>DJUV01000242.1:1235-1894 GCA_002440625.1 Rhodobacteraceae bacterium UBA6273
ACCGCGATCATCACGTCCAGCGGCCGGGACAGTGCCATCAGCAGCAGCGGCCCGCGAAGGCCAAGCCCGGCCAGACAGGGCCGCCCGCTCTCGCGCTCTGCCAGCCGGTCCTGAACCCAAAGGACTGTTCCGCCGCCATTGCCAAGCTGCGCCATGACAAAGCCCGCCGCCGCAGCTTCCGCCCCGGCTGCGGGGAAAACCTCGGACAGGGTTGCCCGCCGCGCGCGGGGGCGGGCTGGCGGCGATCCGGGCATCGAAGAGGCAGGTATCTGAAGCATGGCACACGGAATCACATCCATATGTTCTTACTTTGTTCTAATAATCCGATACCGCAACCCAGACAAGGCAGAGCGTGCCGCCGCCAGGAAAACCCGTTGATCCCGGTACGCCCTGCTGCCGGTAGGGTTGGCCCGTGAAAGCAAATGATTGGCGCGCAGGCAAACACTCCGATGACCGCCGGACTAGATTGGTGAGCGCGCGCTCTTGCCGGGGCGTCGCCAGCCTTGGGAGGGGTGATTGTGCAGTGCAGATCGCGCCCGCCAAGGCAAAGAATTTCGGCTATGGCCGGATGCTGACAAGGACCGGAGCGCCGGACGGACGGGATGCCGCGATTGCAGGTCGGTGGCCCGCCTCGGGCCGCTCGCATCAAAGGGCGACGT
>DJUV01000242.1:1994-3278 GCA_002440625.1 Rhodobacteraceae bacterium UBA6273
CGCTCGCATCAAAGGGCGACGTGAATATGGCGCGAACACCGACAATCCAGACTGATGACGGGCAAGGCGGCCCTGCGTTCCGATCGCCGCCGCCCATGGCTTGGCACCGGGTCGATCGCATCGGCGCGGAAATCCAGCAGATGAAAGGACAAGTCCGAACATGAAGAGCAACCAGCAAGCCAAACTGTTCCGCCCCTGAAGATCGGGGGGCATCGAGGTTTCTGGCCGTCTGGCCAAGGCCGCCCATACCGAAACCATGTGTACCGAAGACGGGTTCGTCACCGACCAGCTTGTCGCGCACTACGAGGAGATCATCCGCAACGGACAGACCACGGTTGTCGGCAATGCCGGTGTCGCCGTGACCGCCTTCTTCCAGATGGAGAGGACCGATGCGGGGCGCGGGCTCAAAGGCCCGGCCGAGGCGAAGCTGACGCAGGCCGCGGGCGAAGCCAATGCCTGCTTCGTCAATGCCACGCAGATGGCCGAGGCGCTTTGCGGCGTCACGATCGCGGTGAACCTGATGCTTGTCGGCTACGCCGCGCAGAAGGGCCTGCTGCCGGTCAGTCCTGAGGCGATCGACGACGCCATCATACTGAACGGGACGGCGGTCGAGTTCAACCGGCGCGCCTTCCTTCTCGGGCGCGTCCTCGCCCATGCGTCGGATCGGCTTGCACTATATCTTGCTGCGCCGAAACCGGACGTTCCCGATACGCTCGACGCAATCGTCGCCGACGGCGACCGGCGACAGCGCCTTCGCCAGGGCGGTCGCGGTCAGCGTTGCGAAGCTGATGACCTACAAGGATGAATATGAGGTCGCGCGGCTCTATTCCCTGCCCCCGTTCCGCGAAAAGCTCGCGGCCACCTTCAGCGATGCGAAGAGGCTGAAGTTCAACCTCGCGCCGCCGCTTTTTGCCCGGAAGGACCCGCGGACCGGCCACCCGCACAAGCGGGAATACTGCGACTGGATGCTGAAGGCCTTCGGTGTCCCCGCGGCCTTCAGGCGGCTCTGCGGCATACCGCTCGACCCTCTGAAGGGCGAAGGCGGATCAGACCGCCAGAAGCTCCAGTGCAACGCCTTGGCCGACGCCGACGCAAAGCGTGACCAGCGCCGAGCGGCCACCGGTCTCGGCGAGGCGGCGGGCCGCAGCGCCGGCGATCCGGGCGCCGGACATGCCGAGGGGGTGGCCCATGCTGATGCCGCCGCCATTCGCGTTCAGGAAAGCGGCGTCGTCGGCAAGGCCCCAGGCGCGGGTGCAGGCGAGGACCTGCGCGGCGAAGGCCTCG
>DJUV01000314.1 GCA_002440625.1 Rhodobacteraceae bacterium UBA6273
CGCGGGCGGTGCGGATGTGGTTGGAGGTCAGGACCTCAAGCATCGAGGCGCGAGTCAGACGCGCGATCGAGGCCATATAGGAGGTGGCGAGCGCAATAACCGGCATCACCATGTATTGCCACTGGCCGCCCTCCCATCCGCCGCCGGGCAACCAGCCGAGCCACCAGGTGAAGGTCAAAAGCAGCAAGGGCGCCATGACGAAGTTCGGCAAGACCTGCGCGCCGATGGAAATGCCGACGGCGAGGTAGTCGAGCCAGGAGTTCTGGTAGATCGCCGCTGCGACACCAAGGCCGACGCCCGCCAACACCGCAACGATGAAAGAGATGGTGCCGTAGGTCAGCGTGACCGGGAAGCCCTGGGCGATGATCTCGTTCACGGTGCGGTCCTTGTAGATGAAGGACGGGCCGAAATCGAAATGCGCGACGATGCCCCAGACATAGGAGCCAAGCTGATGCCAGAGCGGCTGGTCGAGGCCGTACTTGGCGTTGAGATTGGCAAGCACCGCTGCCGGCAGCTGACGTTCCTGCGTGAAGGGACCGCCGGGTGCTGCATGCATCAGGAGGAACGACACGATGATAAGCAGCAGCATCGTCGGCACCGCGACGGCCAAACGCTTGAGGATGTAGGCGATCATGCGAAAACCCCGGGCAAAAAGGGGAAGGCGCGCCGCGGTCAGGCGGCGCGCCGATAGGTCAGCCGCTTATTGGGCGACGCGGTACATGTCCTTGACGTACCAGTTCTGCATCAGGTTTTCCTGACTCATGCCGCGCATGTCCGGCTTGATCATCTCAACCTTGGTGTACTGGTAGATCGGCGCCATCGGCATCTGATCGGCAAGGATCTGTTCCGCCGCCGTGTACATCGGGTTCGGGTCGGCGGCGGTCTTCGAATCCTTCATCAGCTTGTCGTATTCCTCGCTGAAGAACTTGCCGTTGTTGTGGCCGGAATAGCTGGTGAAGAGGTCCAGGTAGGTCGAGGCTTCGTTGTAGTCGCCGCACCAGGCGTAGCGCGCTACTTCGAAGTCCTGGTTCTGCATCTTGTCGGTGTGGACCTTCCACTCCATGTTGTTGAGCGTCAGTTCAACCCCGACGCCCTTCCAGAACTGCTGCACCGCAATGGCGATCTTCTTGTGATCTTCCGAGGTGTTGTAGTTCAGGGTCAGCTTCAGCGGGTTGTCCGGTCCGAAGCCGGCTTCGGCCAGCAGTTCCTTGGCCTTGGCGGTGCGCTCTTCCTGGGTCCAGTGCGAATAGTCGATATCCGGCAT
The DNA here is from genome assembly GCA_002440625.1 of Rhodobacteraceae bacterium UBA6273. Lineage (GTDB taxonomy): Bacteria > Pseudomonadota > Alphaproteobacteria > Rhodobacterales > Rhodobacteraceae > Albidovulum. The sequence goes on from DJUV01000314.1 coordinate 1,265, forward strand.
CTTGAAGCCTTCGGTCGAATGGTGCGTCCAGTTGTAGGACGGCCACTGGCCACCTTGCAGGATCTTGTCGACGACGATGTCGCGATCGATGGCATAGGACAGAGCCTTGCGTACGCGCACATCCTTCAGCGCGGCCGGGCCCTTCTTTTCATCCATGTTGAACATGTAGATGTAGGAGCAGGACTGCGGCACCGAGGTCGCCTGATCCGGATACTGTTCCTTCAGCGTCGGATACTGACCGGCGGGGATGTCTACCCGGTCGAGCTCGCCCGCGAGATAGCGGGTAAGTGCTGCGTTCACGTCGTTGATGGTCAGCGCCGTGATCTTCTGGATGATCGTATTCTCGTTGTCCCAGTAGTTCGGGTTCGGCTCCATCACCACTTTCTCGCCAAGGATATGCTCTTTCAGCACATAGGCGCCATTGCCGACGAGCGTGCCGGCCTCGGTCCACTTGTCACCGTTCGCCTCAAGCGCCTTCTGGTTGACGGGGAAGGTCGAGGCATGGGTCAGCATCTTCGGGAAATAGGGCAGGGGGGCTTCGATCGTCACCTCAAGCGTGCGATCGTCGATGGCCTTCACGCCAAGCTGGTCCGGGGGAACCTCACCGGCGATGACGGCGGCGGAGTTCTTGACCTGCATCAGTTCCATGTACCAGGCGTATTCGGAGGCCGTCTTCGGATCGGCGAGGCGGCGCCAGGAATAGACGAAGTCATTGGCTGTCACCGGATCGCCGTTCGACCATTTGGCATTGTCGCGAAGATGGAAGGTGTAGACTGTCTTGTCTTCGGAAAGGTCAAAGCCAGTGGCAACGCCAGGCACCAGCGCGCCCTTCTGGTCTTCGTTGTAAAGCCCTTCGAAGATCGAACGCAGCACGCCCGAACCTTCGACGTCGGTGTTGATCTGCGGGTCCATCGACTTGATCGCGTCGAGAAGCCAGTAGGTGTAATTCTGGTTTTCGGCCAGCTTGTCACCCTCGGCGACGGTTGCCGCCACCGAGGGAAGCGCCAGGCCGAGGCTGAGAGCGGTGGAAAGAAGCAGCTTGTTCATGGTCATCTGCAATACCCCTGTCTTGGTTTGTATTGATTGTTTGTCCGCCGCAATCGGGCGGAAACTGGCTTGAGCCTAGTCGGCTTGCGTACGCAAGCAAGCCAAATGCGCGACGTTGTAACGCCAACTTTGCGTCAACCTGCCGGCGAAACGAGGCAATCTGCCGGGCCGGGCAGGTTTTCCTAACGTCAATGACGCACGCCCCGAAGCGTCCGCCGCCAGCGGGGAAGCGAAAAGCGCTGGCGCACGCTGTCATCATCGCCGGGCGGGCGTTCAATGTGCCATCAGGACCGGGATATCGGCCATTTCAAGCATGTTGCGCGTGGTGCCGCCGAGGATCGCCTCGCGGAAGCGGGAATGGCCATAGGCGCCCATGACGATCAGGTCGGCGTCAATGTCGCGGGCGTGGCGCGACAGAACCTCGGACGTCTTGGGCAGGGTCCTTGCGAGGACGGAAACCTCGGCGTGGATGCCGTGACGCGACAGAAGCTGCGACAGCATGCCGCCGGGGTCGGAGCGTTCCGGCCCATGCGTCGGCGGGTCGATGATGGTGATGTTCACCGCCGACGCGGATTTCAGGACCGGCAGCGCCGCCTTTGCCGCGCGCAAGGATTCGTCGCTCTGGTTCCAGGCCACGACCACTCGCTTGCCGAACTTCGCATCCTGCGCCTTGCCGGGCAGGACGAGGACCGGCGCGCTGCCCTCGAAGAGCGCGGCTTCCAGGATCGCCTCGCTGGCATAACTGCGCCCCTGCCCGTAGGGCTTGTCGAGAATGACGAGGTCGGCGAAGCGGGCCATCATGCCGACCGGTCCGGAAAGCGCGCCCACCTGCGCCACGGCTGAATCGACCGCCCAGCGGATGTCTTCGCTCGCAAGCCGGCTCCGCACCGCCTTCTCGGCCCGGGCAACGTCGTCCTTGGCCTGATTATAGGCCTCCTGCGTCAGGATCGCGGTCGCTCCGGCGTAGTAATAGCCGGTCTGGGTCTGATCGACGCCAACGCAGAGCACATCAAGATGGGCATCCTCGCGCCGGGCCAGATCGACGGCGACATCAAGCTGATGCGTCGAGTCTTCGGCGTCGGTGGTGATGGTCAGCATGGACTTGAAGGCCATGGGGATCTCCTTTCCAAGGTGGCTGCCGCAAGCTTCTCAGCACTGGCATCGGATCGCCTTGATGCGGATCAAGTGCCGCGGCCGCACAATTTGACCCAGATCAAGGCGGCAGGACCGCCCGGCGTTCACAACGCCGTGTATCGGAGGCGGTCCGAAGCTTGGGATTCGGCTGTCTTCAGAGGACGAGGGAACGCGGACATGTCTGACTATATCAAACTGGTCGTGCTTGGCGCCATCGCGGTGATGTCCGCGATTGCTGCCAACTATGCGCACGACCTTGCCTATATGGTGAACGCGCTGACGGTGATGATCGCCGCCGCGGTGACGTTCATCTGGGTGCTGAGAAGAACCGGTAACGACCAGCCCGCGCTCGATCCCCATCCTGAGCAGAGCTACAACGACGGTGTTGTCCGCGCCGGCGCCATCGCCACGGTGCTCTGGGGCGTCGTCGGCTTTCTCGTCGGCGTCACCATCGCCTTCCAGCTCGCGTTTCCGAGCCTGAACTTCTCCGAACTGGCGCAGGGCTACCTGAACTTCGGCAAGCTCCGGCCGCTGCATACCTCGGCGGTGATCTTCGCCTTCGG
>DJUV01000340.1 GCA_002440625.1 Rhodobacteraceae bacterium UBA6273
GGACCGGCACGATGAACCTGACCGAACCGCAGGCCGGCTCGGACGTGGGCGCGCTGACAACGCGGGCGGTGGCCAACGGCGACGGCACCTATGCCATCACCGGGCAGAAGATCTTCATCACCTGGGGCGATTCCGATGTGGTGGAAAACATCTCCCACCTCGTCCTTGCGCGGCTGCCGGGGGCGGCGGCCGGGACGAAGGGCATCAGCCTTTTCATCGTGCCGAAGTACCTGCCGGATGCCAATGGCAAGCCCGGCAAGGCCAACAGCCTGAAGGTCGTCAGCCTTGAACACAAGCTCGGCATCCACGGCTCTCCGACCTGCGTGATGTCCTATGAGGGTGCGACCGGCTGGCTCGTCGGGGAAGAGAACAAGGGCATGGCGGCGATGTTCACCATGATGAACAACGCGCGCCTTGGCGTCGGGATGCAGGGCGTGGGCGTGGCCGAGGCCGCCTGCCAGAAGGCCGTCGAATACGCGCAGGAGCGCAACCAGATGGGCGTGATCGCCAACCACCCGGACGTGCGCCGGATGCTCGCCACCATGCGGGCCGAGGTCTTTGCCGCCCGCGCCATCGGCCTTGCCTGCGCCGTGGCGACCGACATGCACACGGCGACCGGGGCAGACGACTGGGCGGCACGCGCGGCGTTCCTGACCCCCATCGCCAAGGCCTATGGCACCGATGTCGGCTGCATGGTCAGCGAGACCGCGGTGCAGGTTCATGGCGGCATGGGCTATATCGAGGAAACCGGCGTGGCGCAGTACTACCGCGACGTGCGGATCACGCCGATCTACGAAGGCACCAACGGCATTCAGGCGATGGACCTTGTTGGCCGCAAGATGATGGACGGCGGCGAGATGGCCTATCGTGTCCTTGAGGAGATCGAGGATGACGCCGAGGCGGCGCGGGCCGTGCTGCCCGAACTGGCCGGCGATGTCTGGTCGGCGGCGGAGACGCTGCGCGAGGCCACCGAATGGATGGTCGCGCAGGACATGGCCGAACGCTTCGCCGGGGCAGCGCCCTTCTTGCGCGCCTTCGCTCGCGTCCTTGGTGCGCATTACCACCTGCGTGCGGCAGTGGCCGAGGGCGGCGAAGGCCCGAGAAGCAAACTGGCGCGGGTCTATATCCGCCGCCTCCTGCCCATGTACGCCGCCCATCTCGCCGAGGCGCGGGACGGCAGCGACGGCGTCATGTCGCTCTCGCCCGACGATCTGGCGTCATGATGGACGGGCGCGGCGATCCTGGCCGGGATGGCATCCGCTATCCCTGGGCTGACGCGCCGCAAGGCGCCGAGGCGGTCGAGATTGTCGAGGGCATCCTCTGGCTGCGCCTGCCGCTGCCGATGGCGCTTGACCATGTGAACGTCTACGCGCTCGACGATGGCGACGGCTGGACGGTGATCGACACCGGCTTTGACAGCAGCCGCACCCGCGCCACATGGGACGCGATCATCGCCGGGCCGCTGGGCGGCAGGCCGGTTAGGCGCGTTGTCGTCACCCATTACCACCCCGACCATGTCGGCCTTGCCGGCTGGTTCCAGGCCCGGGGTGCAGAGCTTGTCACCACGCGGACAAGCTGGATTCTGGCGCGGATGCTGATCCTTGACGTGCAATCGCTGCCAGTGCCCGAAACCATCGACTTCTGGCGCGGCGCCGGCATGGAGCCTGGCCTTCTTGCCCGGCGCGCCACTGAGCGGCCCTTCAACTTCGCCGATGTCGTGGCGCCCTTGCCGCTTGGCTACAGCCGCATCGCCGAGGGTGACACGATCCGCATCGGCGGGCGCGACTGGCTTGTGCGCACAGGCGACGGCCACGCCCCCGAGCACGCGACCTTCTGGGAAGCGGGCGGCGACCTCATCATCGGCGGCGACCAGCTTTTGCCCTCGATCTCGGCCAATCTCGGCGTCTATGCCTCCGAACCCGAGGCCGATCCGATCGCCGAGTGGATTGCGAGTTGCCGGCGCTTTGCCATCCATGCGCGCGACGATCAGCTTGTCCTGCCCGGCCACAAGCTGCCGTTCACCGGCCTGCCGCTCAGGCTCGACCAGATGATCGACAACCATGTCGGCGCGCTCGCCCGGCTGACGGACCTGCTGGCTGAGCCGAAAGTCGCCACCGAATGCTTCGACACGCTCTTCAAGCGGCCGGTGGGCGAGGCGGAATACGGCTTTGCGCTGGTTGAAGCGGTGGCGCATCTCAACCATCTATGGAAGACAGGCAAGGTCGCGCGCGAGCGGCGGGAGGATGGAGCCTGGCTGTGGCAGAGAAAGACCCCAACGACCTGATCCACACCTCGGTCGAGGTGCACGAAGCCTCGGCCATGCCCAGCGCGCGGGTCGCGCATGCGGGCAAGGACTCGCCGGTCACGGCGGAGCTTGGGCCGATGCCGGAAAGCATGGCCGCGCAGCCCTACAGCGAGAAGAGCCCGGCGCAATGGGCCTTCGAACGGCTGATCCTTTACATCCGCAACTTCGAAAGCCAGCTCGACAATCAGCACGAGGTGGCGATGGGCTTCACCGGCGGCGATGCAGGCGTCCTCAGGATCGAGGGGATCGGCTATTACGACCCCGATATCCTGACCTTCTACGGCAGCGACGAGGAGGGGACGCGCACCCAGCTCATCAAGCATGTGAGCCAACTCAACGTGATGCTCCGCGCGATGCCGAAACCCGAAGAGGCTGATGAGCCGCGACGCATCGGCTTCCGCCTTGCCGCCGATCTCGACCGTAAGTGAACGGCCTTTGTCGCAGCGGGCCGTGACAGGGCCGATTGAATCGGCTATGCGGATTCCAACAGGTTTTCTGAGGAGCAGAACATGGCCGACCATATCCCCGGCAAGATGGACATCCGCGACCACGAAAAGACCTTCGACGGGTTCATCAAGGTCACGACCTGGGCCGCGGTCGCCTGCATCGTTGTTCTGATCTTCCTTGCTTTGGCCGGCGCCTGAGCGAAGCCCCGGAAAAGCCGATATGATGTTCCGCAGGGCTTTACTCTGCCTTCTCTTCCCGCTCTTTCTGGCCGCATGCGGTGCGGACAAAGTCTGGGCACCCGATGAGGATGTGGCGCGCGCGCGCTATGTCTCGGGTGAGACGCCGTCGCTCACGCTTTACACCGTCATCAACAAGCGCAGCGGCAGCGGCGGCCACACCGCGCTGATGATCGACGCCAGCCAAAGGGTGCTGTTCGACCCCGCCGGGACGTTCAGCTATCCGAGCGTGCCGGTGCGCAATGACGTGCACTACGGCATTACCGAGCAGATGCGCAGGCTCTACATCGACTACCACGCGCGCGAGACCTACGACGTGCTCGAACAGAAGATTTCTGTCAGCCCGGCCGTGGCCGAAGCGGCGCTGCGGCGGGCGCAGGAATATGGCGCCGTGAACAAGGCCTTCTGCGGGAATTCGACCAGCGCTATCCTGCGCGGCCTGCCAGGGTTCGAGAGCATGCCGCGGACGTTCTTCCCGATGAAGATCAGCCGGGTCTTCGGCGAAATTCCGGGCGTGCAGACGCGGCTATACAAGGATGGTGATCCCGACATCTATACCGGCATAACCATGGTCAGGGGCAAGACGGCGGAACCCTGATTTGCGCCGCGTCGCGCATCAGCCCAGCTTGGCGTGAACCTCGTCGAGGTCGACCTCGGATAGCGGCATCTTGTTTGCCGGATTGTGGAAATCGTAGCGGAATAGCTGGAAATCGCGGTGGTAGATTTCCCACATCAGGTGCATCGACAGGTCGTCGAAATAGTCCTCGACCGGATGGGCGCGCTTCGGTCCGTGGCCTTCGCTTTCGTTGAAGCGCGGGATCGCCTTCAAGTCGATCGGATGCGCGGTCGTCACGGTGTCTAGTACCGTCTGCATCCCTTCGTCGAAGCGTTCGGTGAAGAAGATGCGGTCATAGCGCCCGCCGTTGACGATGAAGGTCGAGATATGGCCGGCCATGGCGGACCAGTGGATGTCAGGCTCCATCGGCTTCTTCCAGCGGATGGTGTCGCGGGCAAAAAGCAGGAAGCGCCGGAAGCTCCTGATCTGGTCGAAGGCGAAATCGTTGTCGGGACTGCCCACCTCGATCCCGTATTTCTGGATCAGCATCGGCACGAGGTTGCCGCGATAGCGCTGGCCGTTGCGCTGGACGCCGGCGATCTTGTCGAAGAAGGACGAGAGAATGCGGGTATAGGGGTTGCGGACACAGGTGAACGTCGGCGCCTTGTGCGCCTTGACCGCCGCCTCGATCAGCGGCTGGCTTTGTTCCTGCGCCCATTTGTGCAGGCCGGTGGTCGCGTCATGGATGTCGCCATCGAAAAAGCGGCCATGATCGGAAAAATACATGATCTGGCCAATGGTCGAGCAGGCGCATTTCGGCACCACGCGGTAGACCATGCTTTCGCTTTCCGTCATCCAGGTTCCGGGGAAACCCATGCAAAACTCATCCCTGAAAGGCCGCGCGCAATCGAACCCGTTGCGCATTACTCAACAATTGCGGCGTAAAGAGCAAAGAAACTCTGTCATTTCAACGGCGCTTCCAGCTATCTGACAGAAATAACCGCTGAAAGCGACGGTTTCAGGTTCAGTGAATGGCAAAGATCGCCTTCATCTTGCTCTGCCACAAGGACCCGGAGGGGATCATCGCCCAGGCCAGCCGCCTGACGGCGGCGGGTGACTGCATCGCCATTCACTTCGACGCCCGCGCCCGGCAGGCCGATTATGCCAGGATCCGCGCAGCCCTTGCGGACAATCCCGGCGTGACCTTCGCGCGGCGAAGGGTCAAATGCGGCTGGGGCGAATGGAGCCTTGTCGCCGCGACCCTCCGCGCCGTCGAGGCGGCGGTAGAGGCTTTCCCCTCGGCCACGCATTTCTACATGCTCTCCGGCGATTGCATGCCGATCAAGACGGCGGAATATGTCCACGATTTCCTTGACGCCGAGGATGCGGACTATATCGAAAGCTTCGATTTCTTCCGTTCCGACTGGATCAAGACCGGGATGCGCGAGGACCGGCTGATCTACCGCCACTTCTTCAACGAACGGCAACAGAAGAAGCTCTTCTACGCCGCCTACGACCTTCAGAAGCGCTTCGGCTTCAAGCGCGACACCCCGGCGGATCTCAGGATCATGATCGGCAGCCAGTGGTGGTGCCTGAGGCGGCGGACGGTGGAATGGATTCTCGACCTGATCGCCAAGCGGCGTGAGATCGTGCGCTTCTTCCGCACCACCTGGATTCCTGATGAGACCTTTTTCCAGACGCTGGTGCGCCATGTCGTGCCGGACAAGGAAATCCGCTGCCGCACGCTGACCTTCCTGATGTTCACCGACTACGGGATGCCGGTGACCTTCTACAACGATCACTATGACCTTCTGATCGGCCAGGACGCGCTCTTTGCCCGCAAGATCAGCGCCGAGGCGACGAACCTCAAGGCGCGGCTCGGCGACCTTTATGCGGCGAGCGGCGTCAGCTTCCGGGTGTCGGACGAGGGCCGCAATCTTTTCAACTTTCTGACCGGGCGCGGCCGGATCGGCCGCCGCTTCGCCCGCCGCTTCTGGGAGACGGAATCGACGCTTGGGCGCGGGCGCGAGCTTCTGGTCGTCATCTGCAAGAAATGGCACGTGGCCAAGCGGCTGGTGGCGCGGATGTCGGCGGATACCGGCATTCCGTCGATGGAGTACCTTTTCGACGAAGCCTCGTCCCCAGTGCCCGATCTCGGCGGCGTCCAGTCCTCGCTTGCCAAGCGCAACCGGCATCGCCGTGCGCTTCTGAGGATGCTCTATGACCGGCAGGGCGGTGACCGGCTCATCATCTGTCTTGATCCGGCGGGGGCGGAGGTCCTGAAGGATCTCGCCGCCGACCGGGCCACTGTGCGGATGCTTGAGGTCGAGTGCCACTTCAGCGACGACTACCTCGCCGGCCATGCGCGGCGGGTGGGTCTGGCGGGTGATCACACCCAGGAGGACACGATGGTGCGCCTGCTGCCAACGATCCGCCATGCCTTCCGCCACGAAAGCGACGTGATCCGCGACGCGAACTTCTCCCATCTCTACCTGATGCGCGAAAGCGCCGGTGCGGCGGAAAATGCCGTGCCTCTCGCGGCATTCTTGGGTATCGGTGAGGAAACGGCGCGCGGCATCGCGGCGATGGATCACCTATTCTCCGATTGAGGACGGCATGGCCTACAGCTACGACGACACCAATGTCTTCGCCCGCATCCTGCGTGGCGAGATCCCGAACAAGACGGTGAAGGAGACGGCGCATACGCTCGCCTTCCACGACATCGGCCCGCAGGCGCCGGTGCATGTGCTGGTGATTCCGAAGGGCAAATACGTGAACTTCGATCACTTCGCCGCCGAAGGGTCCGAGGCCGAGATCGTCGATTTCATGCGCACCTCGGCCGAGGTCTGCAGGATGCTCGGGGTCGAGCCGGGGCAGGGCGGGGAAGGCTACCGAGCCATATCGAATGCCGGGACGCATGGCGTGCAGGAAGTGCCGCACTACCACCTTCACATCCTCGGCGGTCGCGTCCTTGGCCGGATGCTGCCGCGCGCCGATTGAGCGGGGCGCTTGCCGGGCGCGCCCGCCACGCTATGATGCCCGCCGCGGCGCGGCATTGGCCGGCGCCCCTGATGCTGATTCTGACGGAGCCTGACCATGCCGATTGACGCGCCCGAGACCGAGGTTGTCACCCACTGGAAAGTGGCCTGTGACGGCGGCGAAGGCGCGCTGGGCCATCCGCGCGTCTGGCTGACGATCCCGGCCGACGCCGGCTTTGTCGAATGCGGCTATTGCGACAAGAAATACGTGATCGACCGCGAACACGCCCACGACGATCACTGAGCAGCCTCCGGGCCGCGCCCTCAGACACACAAGTCATCCGATGCTGCGCGCCTACGCATTCCTTCTGATTGCCATCGTCGCCGAGGTCATCGCGACAACCGCTCTGGCGCGCTCGGACAGCTTTTCGCGGCTCTGGCCGAGCGTCGTGACGGTCACTGGCTACGCGGTGGCCTTCGCCTGCCTGTCGGTGCCGCTGCGCACGATGCCGACGGGCGTGGTCTATGCGATCTGGTCGGGCGTCGGCATCGTCCTGATCGCGCTGGTCGCCTACTTCTGGTCTAAGCAAACGCTCGACCCGCCCGCGATCACCGGGCTTGCCCTCATCATCGCCGGCGTGGCGGTCATCAACCTTTTCTCGAAATCGGTGGGCCACTGACCCCTTGAGGGTCAGCCCTTCTTGGCCGCCGCTTCCTTCATTCGCTTCAGAAGCTCGGCCTTTGGCGGCTGCTTGCCGAAGGGGTTCTTGTCGCTGCCCTTGGCGTTGTGTTCAGCGTGGCGCGGGGTGTTCTTCCCCGATTTGGCGTTGCCCGATTTTGCGTAGTCCATGTCCTGCTCCAGCTTTGCTTTGCGACCAGTCTAAAGCCTTTGGCCGGGCGGGTACAGGCAGGGTGGAAGGCCCGGCCGGAACATGGCAATACTCTTTTCTGAACTTTGGGGGAGAGAGCGCATGGCATTCGGCAAGGGCAGCCACCTGCATCTGATCGACGGCTCGGCCTATATCTTCCGCGCCTACCACGCGCTGCCGCCGCTGACGCGTAAATCCGACGGGCTGCCCATCGGTGCCGTGGCCGGGTTCAGCAACATGCTCTGGTCGCAGCTTTCGGCCAACAAGGGTGAAGACGCCCCGACCCATATCGCCGTGGTCTTCGACTATTCCTCGAAGACCTTCCGCGATGACATCTACGACAAGTACAAGGCCAACCGCCCCGAACTGCCGGAAGACCTGCGCCCGCAGTTCCCCCTGACGCGCGAGGCGACGCGAGCCTTCGGCGTGGCCTGTCTGGAAATGCCGAATTACGAGGCCGATGACATCATCGCCACCCTGACGCGGGCTGCGGTCGAGGCGGGCGGAACAGTGACCATCATCTCCTCGGACAAGGACCTGATGCAGCTTGTGGGCAATGGCGTCGAGATGTTCGACGCGATGAAGCTGAAGCGCATCGGCGTGGCCGAAGTCGAGGAGAAGTTCGGCGTCAAGCCCGACCGCGTGGTCGATGTGCAGGCGCTCGCCGGGGACAGCGTCGACAACGTGCCGGGCGCGCCGGGGATCGGCATCAAGACGGCGGCGCTTCTCATCAACGAATACGGCGATCTGGAGACGCTTCTGGCTCGCGCGGGCGAGATCAAGCAGCCGAAGCGGCGCGAGGCGCTGACCGAGAACGTGGACCTGATCCGCATTTCGAAGCGTCTGGTGACTCTCGATGCCCATGCGCCCGTCGAATGGACGCTCGATGAACTACAGGTCCGCGCGCCGGAACCCGGCCCGGTGATGGAGTTCCTGATCACGATGGAGTTCCGCACGCTGACCAAGCGTGTCGCCGACAGCCTGAAGATCGCCGCCCCGGTCATCACCGAAGCGCCCGCTGCCGCTCCAACCGAGGATACGCCCGAAGAAGTGCCCGCCGTCCCCTTCCGGCATGAGGCCTATGAACGGGTCAGCGAGGCCGCGGCGCTTGACCGCTGGATCGCGCTGATCCGTGAGCGTGGCTATGTCGCGGTCGATACCGAGACGACGAGCCTTGACGAGATGCGGGCGGAGCTTGTCGGCATCTCGCTGTCGGTCGTGCCGGGCGAGGCCTGCTACATCCCGCTAGGCCACCGGCAGGGCGGCGGCGATCTCTTCGGCTCGAATGACCTTTCCGAGGGGCAGATGCCGCTTGAGGCGGCGCTGGCCGCGCTGAAGCCGGTGCTTGAGGATGAGGCGATCCTCAAGATCGGCCAGAACATGAAATACGACTGGAAGATCTTTGCCCGTCACGGGATCAGGGCCGCGCCTTTCGACGACACCATGCTCATGTCCTACGCCATGCATGCGGGTATCCATAACCACGGCATGGATTTCCTGAGCGAGAAGTACCTCGACCACAACCCGATCCCGATCAAGACGCTTCTGGGCAGCGGCAAGTCGCAGGTGACCTTTGACCGGGTGCCGGTGCCCGAGGCGGTGAAATATGCCGCCGAGGATGCCGATGTGACCTTGCGCCTTTGGGCGAAGTTCAAGCCGAACCTGCACCGCGTTCAGGTCACGACCGTCTACGAGACGCTGGAGCGGCCGCTGGTGCCGGTGCTGGCGGATATGGAAATGGCGGGGATCAGGGTCGATCCGAATGTGCTCAGCCGGATGTCGAATGCCTTCGCGCAGAAGATGGCGGGGTTGGAGGCGGAGATTCAGGAGCTTGCGGGCGAGCCCTTCAACGTGGGCAGCCCGAAGCAACTGGGCGAGATCCTTTTTGACCGGATGCAGGTGCCGGGTGGCGAGAAGGGCAAGACCGGCGCCTATGCGACGGGGGCCGACGTGCTGGAGGACATCGCCGGCAATGTCGAACTTGGGCGGCCCTCGGACCTTGCCGCCCGCGTCCTTGACTGGCGGCAGATCTCGAAGCTGAAATCGACCTATACCGATGCCTTGCAGACCCACGTCCACCCGGAGACGGGCCGGGTGCATACGTCCTATTCCATCGCCGGTGCCAATACCGGGCGGCTCGCCTCGACCGATCCGAACTTGCAGAACATCCCGGTCAGGACCGAAGAAGGCCGCCGCATCCGCGAGGCCTTCATCGCCGGGCCGGGGATGCGGCTCGTCTCGCTCGACTACAGCCAGATCGAGCTGCGCATCCTCGCCCATGTCGCGGACATTCCGCAGCTGAAGGAGGCCTTCCGTGAGGGGATCGACATTCACGCCATGACCGCCTCCGAGATGTTCGGCGTGCCGGTGAAGGGCATGGACCCGATGGTGCGGCGGCAGGCCAAGGCGATCAACTTCGGGGTGATCTACGGCATTTCCGGCTTCGGCCTCGCGCGGAACCTGCGGATTCCGCGGGCCGAGGCGCAGGGCTTCATCGACCGCTACTTCGAGCGGTTTCCGGGGATCAGAACCTACATGGACGCGACCGTGGCCTTCGCGAAGGAGCATGGCTTTGTCCAGACCCTCTTCGGCCGGAAGATCCATACGCCCGAGATCAACGCGAGGGGGCCGCACGCCGGCTTCGCCCGCCGCGCCGCAATCAACGCGCCGATTCAGGGTGCAGCGGCGGATGTGATCCGGCGCGCGATGATCCGGATGCCGGAAGCGATCCGGGACCTGCCGGCGACGATGCTGTTGCAGGTCCATGACGAGCTATTGTTCGAAGTCGAGGAGGGATCGGTCGATAAGCTCATCGCCGTGGCCCGCGACGTCATGGAAGGCGCGGCTGAACCCGCCGTGACGCTCGATGTGCCGCTGGTGGTCGATGCCGGGCAGGGGGCGAACTGGGCTGAGGCACACTGAGGTGGACGGCCTCGGGGGGCATCGAGCCCCCGCTCGGCCGGCGGAGGTTCCACCCCCGGACCCCCGGGGGTATTTCAGCAACAGAGAAGCTTGAGGGTCGTCATGTGCCTGGCTCGTGATGTGGCTCGCTTCCGAAGAAGGCGGCGAGGCTTTTGTTCGGCTCGGGCCGGAAGCGTCCCGTTACTTTGACCGATGCGATCCGGTCGGTGCGGAACATGCGGAAATCGTTCCTGAGATCGCACCAGGCGATCAGGGTCCAGACCTTGCCCCAGAACCAGAGGCCGAGGGGTCTGACGGCGCGGTCGGTCGCGGCGCCGTCGGCATCCCTATAGCGGATGAAAAGGGCCTCATGGCAGGCGGTGGCGCGGTCGCTGTCGTTGAGCGCGCCGCCGTGATGGGCATGGATCGCGACGCTGTCGGGGTTGTCGCGCAGCGCTTCGGGCAGGACGGCGGCGATCTTGGTCAGCGCCTCTTCGGCGGAAAGCGCCATGTCGGCGCCGCCGAAGCTCCTCACCATGCGGGCGCCGGCGACAAGGGCCGCGACCTCGGCCTTCGTGAACATCAGCGGCGGCAGGTCGTAGCCCGAGCGCATCAGGTATCCGATCCCCGCGGCGCCGTCGATCGGCACGCCCGAACCGATGAGGTCGGCGATGTCGCGGTAGATGGTGCGCTCGCTGACCTCAAGCCGGTCAGCGAGCACCCGTGCCGTCAGGAGCCGGCCGCCCCTCAGATACTGGACGATCTGGAACAGGCGGTCGGCCCGGCGCATCAGGCGGCTTTCGCCCGTTCGAAAAGGCCGATGGCATTGCCGTCGAGGTCGGTGGCGTAGACGAAGCGGCCCTCGGGGATCGGGATGATCCCGCTTGTGAGCGTGCCACCTGCCGCGGCGCAGCGGATCACCGCATCCTCGAGCCGGTCGCGAAGGGTGATATGCAGGATCGGCCCGCCGCCCTTTGCCGGTTCTCCGCGGCAAAGATGGCCGGAGCCATTCGCCATCGAGCCGCCGAGAATGGCCACCGGACCGGGGCCGCTGTTGTCGATCGTCATCTGCCAGTCGAAGACGGCATTGTAGAAGGCGATGGCCCGGTCGAGGTCGGCGACGGGGATTTCGGTCCAGGCGATGATGGTTTCGGATGTCATGGCGCAGTCCTTTGCTGATGTGACCTTACCCTTGTCGCACATGCCTCCTGACAGCATTCTGTCAGGAGGCTTCAGCATCCGCCAGAGCGGCTTGCGCCGGCTTTCAAAGGCGCTAGGCTGGCCGGCGGAATTTATCCCGAGGAGCTACCCCGATGGCGCAGGACAGTGGACACGACCATGATCACGGCGACGATCACGGCGGCCACCATCATGGCGCCGGGTCGCACCGGCATCATGGCCATTCGCATGGCCACGTCCATGCAGGGGAGCGCGGCCTCGGGCTTGCCGTGGTGGTCAATGTCCTTCTCACCGTGGCGCAGATCGTCGGCGGCATCCTGTCGGGCTCGGTCGCGCTGATCGCCGACGCGGTCCATAATCTTTCCGATGCGGCGGCGCTGGTCATCGCCTTTGCGGCACGGCGGATTGCCAGGCGGCCCGCCGATGCGCGCATGTCCTTTGGCTATCGACGGGCAGAGGTGGTGGCGGCGCTCATCAACTATACCGTCCTTGTCGTCATCTCGCTCTGGCTCGGGTCGGAGGCGGTGATGCGGCTTCTCGATCCGCCGGAGGTCGCGGGCGGGATCGTGATGATGCTTGCCGCGCTGGCGCTGGTCATCGACCTTGCCACCGCGCTTCTGACCTTCCGGCTGGCGAAGGAAAGCAGCAACATCCGCGCGGCCTTTCTGCACAATCTCGCCGATGCGGGGTCCTCGGTCGCGGTGCTGGTCGGGGGCGCGCTGATCTGGGCCTGGGGCTTGAGTTGGGCGGATCCGGCGATCACGCTTTTGATCTCGGCCTGGATCCTCTGGCACGCCCTCAGCGAAATCGGTCCCGTGATCCGCATCCTGATGCTTGCCGCGCCGCCTGAAGTGGGGGCGGCCGACCTCAGGCGGGCAATCGAGGCGGAGGCGGGCATCGAAGGCGTACATCACCTCCATCTCTGGCAGATGGATGAGGAGCGCAGCTCCGTCGAGGCGCATCTCGTGCTCGCCGAGGGCGTGGATTTCACCGAAGCCGTGCGCCGGGTCAAGGTGCGGGTCGAGACGGAATTCGGCATCCGCCACAGCACCTTCGAGATCGAGACGCTGGCCTCGGGCTGCGCCGGAACAGACTGCCGGCCGGCCGAGGCCTGAAGGGGCTTCGGGGTCAGACTCGGGCGTGAATATGGCGGCGCTGGCCGGGCGCCACGGGCAGGCCGGCGCGATTGTTGGGGCCGTTAACGACGAATCCGAAATGCAACCCCCGATTGTTCATCGCCAGGCCTTCAATCGCCGGTCCGTGCGACTCAATGAAACCCACGAATTTCCCGGTCTCCGCCCAGATTCGGCCACGGGGCGCAGTCATTAATGTTGGTGAGGGGCAAGACGATGGACAGGACGAACCAGATGAAACTCTTTGCAATCATTCTCGCCAAGTTCTCCCGCAAGCAGGACGCTGAAGCGGATGCGTTTGAAAAGCGTCTGGTCAACCTCGGCAAACAGGCATCGCGCCGCAGCCGCGCCGCTACGCCGAACCTCTTCGTCCGTCACGCCCACGCCTGATCCCTGCCGGGATCAGAAGTTCACCGTCACGCCGGGAAGGTTCAGTTCCTTCATCAGGTCGCGGACTTCCTGACGCGCAGCGACGTTTGAGATGTTGAGGTTCTCAACCCCCACATCGCGCAGATCGAGCAGGGTGAGGCCGCGCGGAAAGAGCTCGCGGAAGATCACCCGCTCGGAAAACCCCGGCGCCACGCGGAAGCCGATCCGCTTCGACAATTGATCGAGCGCCGCGCCCACCTTCCGCTTGTTGTGCATCTGCTGTGCGCCCAGACGATTGCGCAGCACGATCCAGTCGATGGGCCTGAGGCCCGCCCGCGCGCGAAGCTGGCGGGCATGCCAGACCATCTCGGAATAGATCGACGGGCCGATGACGCGGCTGGTGTCGGGATCGACGCGGGCCAGCAGGTCGAAGTCGATGAAGCTGTCGTTCAGGGGCGTGATGAGCGTATCGGCCAGCGAATGCGCGACCTGGCTCAGGCGCGTATGCGAGCCGGGGCAGTCGATGACGATGAAATCCACTTCCCGCTCAAGCCCGGCCACAGCGGCGGAGAGCCGGTGGTCGAAGGCATTCTCGCCCTCGGCCAGCGTCGCCTGATCGACCTCGGGAAGCTCGCGGTAGTCGACCGTGGGCAGGTCGACCCCTTCGCGGCGCATGAAGGCCTGGCGGTTCTCGACATAGCGGCCGAAGCTCTTCTGCCGGAGGTCGAGGTCGAGCGCGCCGACCTTGTGGCCCATCCGCGCCAGCGCCGTGGCGACATGCATGCAGGTCGTGGACTTGCCGGACCCGCCCTTTTCGTTCCCGACGACGATGATATGCGCCACGTGACTGTCCCCGTGCTGTTCCGGTTCCCGGAATCAAAAGGCGCGCTGTCTCCAGCGCGCCTCTACTATATGTTGTGCGCCTTGTCTTGCAAAGCGCAATAGGCTCAGAATCCGAGGCCAGCGTACTTGTTCTTGAACTTCGAAACGCGGCCGCCGGTGTCCAGAAGCTTGGCCGAACCGCCGGTCCAGGCCGGATGCACCGTCGGGTCGATGTCGAGCGACAGCGTGTCGCCTTCCTTGCCCCAGGTCGAACGGGTCTGGTAAGTCGAGCCGTCGGTCATCTTCACGGTGATGAAGTGATATTCGGGGTGAGTACCTTGTTTCATGGTCCCGCTCCTTATTCGGCTTTGGCTTTGTAGGTGGTGTCTTCCGCGATCCGGGCAGATTTGCCGCGACGGTCACGCAGATAGTAGAGCTTGGCGCGGCGGACACGGCCACGGCGCACAACCTCGATCGACTCGATGTTGGTCGAATAGAGCGGGAAGACGCGCTCGACGCCCTCGCCGAAGGAAATCTTGCGGACGGTGAACGACGCCGCGATGCTGCCACCCTTGCGGGCGATGCAGACGCCTTCGTAGTTCTGGACGCGGGTCCGCGTGCCTTCCGTCACCTTGTAGCCGACACGCACGGTGTCGCCCGCCTTGAAGTCCGGGATGGACTTGCCGAGAGCGGCGATCTGCTCGGCCTCCAGTTGCGCGATCAGGTTCATCGCAGGTCCTTTCCTATGCTCGCGGTGGTTCCGCGATGGTGTTCGCGCCTTGAGAGCTCCGTGTCTTCACCGGGTCCGCATGAAGCGCCCGCAGGAGGTCAGGTCGTCATTTCTCGTCGGTGCCGCCAAGGGCCGCCCAGTGCCGAAGAAGGCGAAGGGCATCGGCCAATAGCAAGCGCGCCCGCACGACTCATGGGAGCCCCGGACGGGCGGGGTATAGGGGGGGCAGGGGCGTGGGTCAAGGGTTGGGCTAGGTAGGATGGGCAATATTGCCCATCCTACGGGTTCGGTCGCCGCGCCCACAAATCCGGTCGCCTTTCTCGCGTCAGCCGTTCCGCCTCGGCCCGCCGCCATTTCTCGACGGCGGCATGGTTGCCGGAGGTCAGGACGGTAGGGATCTCGCGGCCTTCCCAGGTAGCGGGCCTAGTGTATTGCGGATGCTCCAGCAGCCCGTGGGAATGGCTTTCCTCTTCGGTGGAGGAGGCATTGCCGAGGACGCCGGGCAGAAGCCGGACCGTGGCGTCGATCATCGCCTGCGCGGCGATCTCGCCGCCGGTGAGGACGAAGTCGCCGAGGCTGACTTCCTCGACGGCGTAATGATCCAGCACGCGCTGGTCCACGCCCTCGAACCTGCCGCAGAGCATGGTGATGCCATCGGTTCCGGCCCAACGGCGGGCGGTGGCCTGATCGAAGGGTTTCCCGCGTGGCGACAGGTAGATGACCGGCCATGCCGCTCGGTCCGGTGGCGTGCCGATGGCGGCCTCGTCAAGTGCTGCGGCCACCACGTCGGCACGCAGGACCATGCCGGCGCCGCCGCCTGCCGGTGAGTCATCGACGTTGCGGTGCTTGCCGATGCCAAAGGGGCGGAGGTCGATGGTCTGAAGCGACCAGAGCCCTTCGTTGAGCGCCTTGCCGGTCAGGGAAAGGCCGAGCGTGCCGGGAAAGGCCTCAGGGAAGAGCGTGATGATCCGTGCGCGCCAGGCGCCCTTGACGTGCTGCGGCGCCATCAGGTCACGGGGGCGGGCAGAGGCGGAAATGCTCAAACGCCCGTGGGATTTGGGTTTTTCCGCCCCGCTCACGCTTCCGACTCCTCGGGCGGGTCGGCGATGATGCGGCCGGTGGTCAGGTCGACGGTCGGCACCATGGCGCGGGTGAAGGGGAGGAGGAGCGTCGTCCTCCGGCCCGGCGCGAAAATTTCAAGAATGTCGCCTGCGCCGTGGTTATGGACGGCACGGACGGTGCCCAAGGGGGCGCCGCCGGTATCGAAGACCGACAGGCCGATCAGGTCGGCATGGTAGAATTCGTCATCCGGCAGGTTCGGCAGCCGGTCGCGGTCGGCAAAAAGCTCGGTCCCGCGCAGGGCGTCGGCCTCTTCCTTGCTGGCGATGCCGGACAGGCGGGCAGTGAAGCCGTTGTTGGTCGATCCGGTGAGGCGGACGGTGAAGCTGCGCTTGCCGTCCTCGGTCCAGAGTGGCGCGTAGGCGGCGATGGCCTCGGGCTGGGCGCAATAGCTTTTCAGCCGCACCTCACCCCGGACGCCAAAGGCGCCGCCGATGGCGCCGACGCAGACGCGTTCATAGTCCATCGGCGGGAACCTTGCATTCGGCCGCCACGGGGGGGGCGGCCGGTTGAGCGGCGATCAGCCGGTCGGTCTTCATCCCGAGCCAGAACGAGCCCGCACAGAGCGTGACGGTGACGATCCGGCGCAGGAAGAAGCCGATCAGCATGTGTTTTCAGGGCCTTATTCGGAGGCCGGAGCGGCAGCCTTGGCGGCCTTCTCGGTCGCGCGCTTCTTGGCCTTGTCGCCCGGCTCGCCCTTCTTCAGGTTGGCGCGGACCGGCTTTTCACGGACGCCGGCGGCTTCGAGCATGCGGGCGATGCGGTCGGTCGGCTGGGCGCCCTGCGAAATCCAGTACTGGACGCGCTCGACGTTCATCTTCACGCGGTCTTCCGAGTCTTTCGCCAGCAAGGGATTGTAAGTGCCCAGCTTTTCGATGAAGCGGCCGTCGCGCGGCATGCGCGAGTCGGCGGCGACGATCGAATAATGCGGCCGCTTCTTGGAGCCCCCACGGGCGAGGCGGATCTTCATAGCCATGTCAGTTTCTCCTTTGGATGGCTGGGGTGGATGGGCAGATTGCCCATCCTACGGGTTCATTTCTGCAGGTTCTCGTGGTGCCTGATCACTTCGCTGATGACGAAGCTCAGGAATTTCTTGGCAAATTCCGGGTCGAGGTCGGCCTCTTCGGCAAGCCGTTCGAGCCGGGCGATCTGTTCGGCCTCCCGCGAGGGGTCCGAGGGCGGCAGCCCGTGTTCGGCCTTGAGCCGACCGACCGACTGGGTGTGCTTGAAGCGTTCGGCAAGGGTGTAGACGATGATCGCGTCGAGCCGGTCGATACTCTCCCGGTGGCCCTTGAGGAGGGCGGCGGCGCGGGCGGACTGGTCGGTCATTCGGGCCTCCTCGGGGCGCTGGCATCCGTCGGTTTTGTGTCGGGCATCCGTAGCGACAGCTGTAGCGACACGGGCCCAGCTTCGGAGGCCCCGGGGCGCTGCCCCGGACCCCGGGGTATTTCAGCAACGAAGAAGCAGAAGGGGGTCATGCGAGCGCCCTCAGGTCGTGGAAGATCACCACGTCACCGGGATCGACGCCGGGGCGGTTGGAATGGACGCCGCCGAGGCGGCGGGCGAGCGCGATGGAGCGGTCGTTGCCCGGCGCGATGATGTTGATGAGGTGGTCCCAGCCGAAGCTGTCGCGCGCCCAGACCATGACGGCGCGGGCGGCCTCGGCGGCGTAGCCCTTGCCTTCGGCCCCGGGCAGGACGAACCAGCCAAGCTCGGGTTCGGGGAAGCCAACGGGGTGATAGATGCCGACCTCGCCCACATAGGCGCCGGTGGCGCGATCCTCGACCGAGAAGGGGCCGTAGCCGAGAAGCGGCCATTGCCCGACCTCGGAGGCCCAGATGCGCCAGGCCATGACGCGGCCCACGGGGCCGTCCTCATGCACGGAACGCGGCGAGGCGTAGAAGGCGGCGCGGTGTTCGAAATCCGGGAGGCGCGGCATCCGGAGGCGGAGGCGGTCGGTAAGAAGCTCGGGCGTGGTCATGGCAATACCTTCGGGCGCCGCGTCCGCTCTTGCGGGATCGCGCCTCCGGCGGGAGTATTTGGGCCACAGTGAACGCATGGCTATTTCTTCTTGCCGAAACCGCCGAGGCCGGAAAGACCGCCGGGGAGGCCAAGGCCGCCAAGCCCGCCGCCGCCAAGCCCGCCGAGACCGGCGGGAAGCTTGCCGCCAGCCATGCCTTCCTGAATGCCCTTCTGCATTGCCTCAAGCTCGGCCGGGGCCATCTTCGACGGGTCGGGCATGCCGCCCTTGCCGCCGAACATGCCGCGCATCGCCTGTTTCAGCATGCCGCCTTTGCCCATCTTGCCCATCTTCTTCATCATGTCCGCCATCTGGCGGTGCATCTTCAGAAGCTTGTTGAGATCGGCGACATCGAGGCCCGCACCCGCCGCGATGCGTTTCTTGCGGGAGGCTTGCAGAAGGTCGGGATTGGCGCGTTCCTTCTTGGTCATCGAGTGGATCAGCGCGATCTGGCGGCGGAGGACGCCATCGTCAAACCCCGCCTCCTCGACCTGTTTCGACATCTTGGCCATGCCCGGCATCATGCCCATGATGCCCTGCATGCCGCCCATCTTCAGCATCTGCTCAAGCTGGCCGCGCAGGTCGTTCATGTTGAAGAGGCCCTTCTGGAACCTCTTCATCATGCGCTCGGCCTGCTCCATCTCGAGCGTTTCCTGCGCCTTCTCGACCAGCGCCACGATGTCGCCCATCCCGAGGATGCGGCCGGCGACGCGGGAGGCCTCGAAGGTTTCGAGCGCGTCCATCTTTTCGCCGAGGCCGACGAAGCGGATCGGCTTGCCGGTGACGGCGCGCATGGAAAGCGCCGCACCGCCGCGACCATCGCCGTCCATCCGGGTGAGGACGACGCCGGAGATTCCGACCTTGCCGTCGAATTCGGTGGCGACGTTGACGGCGTCCTGGCCGGTCAGGCCGTCAACGACCAGCAGCGTCTCGCGCGGCTTCGCGACATCGCGGACCGCCTGCACCTCATCCATCAGGACTTCGTCGATGTGGAGGCGGCCGGCGGTGTCGAGCATGTAGACGTCATAGCCGCCAAGCGTCGCCTGCTGCTTGGCGCGCTTGGCGATCTGGACAGCCGTCTCGCCCTTGACGATGGGCAGCGTGTCGACGCCGATCTGGGCGCCTAGGATCGCCAGCTGCTCCATCGCCGCCGGGCGATTGGTGTCGAGCGAGGCCATCAGGACGCGCTTTTTCTCGCGGTCCTTGAGGCGGCGGGCGAGTTTCGCGGTGGTGGTGGTCTTGCCCGAGCCCTGCAGGCCGACCATCAGGATCGGCGCGGGCGGGTTGTCGATCTTCAAGGCTTCCGGATCGCCTTCGCCGGCCAGAACCCGAACCAGTTCGTCATGGACGATCTTCACGACCTGCTGGCCGGGGGTGATGGATTTCGTCACCGACTGGCCGGTGGCCTTCGCCTCGACCGCCTTGATGAAGTCGCGGGCGACGGGGAGGGACACGTCGGCCTCAAGGAGCGCCACACGAACCTCTCGGAGGGCGACGCGCACATCCTCTTCGGACAGCGCGCCCTGTTTCGTCAGCCGGTCGAAGACGCCGCCAAGGCGTTCTGACAGGGTTTCGAACATTCAGGGCCCTCCTTGGCCAGTTACCTTTGCCCGCCAAGATAGGCAGCGGACAGCAAAACGACAAACGCACCCGTGGGCGCAACGCGCTGACGGATGGCGATCCCCGATCAAGTCGGGGACCGGAAGCTATGGCACTTCCGGAATCCGGTGTCGTTTAGGTGAGGAGGGGGGCTGAGTCAAGCATGGGCGCGGTTTCGGCGGCGGAGGCCGTCACCATCTGGCCCTTGAGCCAGCCGTTGAGTTGGGTGGCGCAGGCCTGAAGCCGCGCCGGGTCGTGGTCGCGGCTGGCGAGAAGGAAGGGCACGTCGCGGATCGCGGTGGTGATGGCAAGGGCGTATCCGTTGCCGGTTTCCACCACATCGGCGCACATCAGGGCGTCGACCGAGATGAGCATGCTCTCATGGCCGAAGCGCATGTCGGCGGCGTTGATCTCCCGGTCGAGAACCAGCCAGACCCGGTCGGCCGAGAAGAGGAGGTAGCCGGAGACGGCGAAGAAGAGCGCCGCCGCCACCATCTGCCAGCCGCCGCCCTGCGTCAGCGCTTCGGTCAGAAGGACCAGCGAGGCGATGGCGAAGACTGCGAAGAGACCGCTCCAGTGCAGGGGCTTCTCTTCTGCGGCGAATTGGGTCTGGGTGTGTCTGATGATACGCATGACCGCAATTCAACTCCGGATTGTGGCGGGGTTGGGGCGGCATTCGGGCGTGTTGCGACCGCCACAGGGAACTTTCGCGGCAAAGGCGGGCGGGGGGCGCATCGGCGGGGCGGAGGGGCCAAAAACGAAGGCCCCGGAAACGCTCCGGGGCCGACGGGACGTCATGTTGAGGGCTGGCGCCTCAGGCGGCGAGCGCGTCGATCTGCGCTTCGGCCAGTTTCATCGCGGCGCCGGGGTTGAACACCATCTGGTCGGCGGCGACGAATTCGACATCCGTGATGCCGAAGAACCCGAGCATGTGGCGGATGTAGCCCGAGGCGAAGTCGATCTCGGACCCGATCTTGGTGCCGTCGGACGAAAGGGCGACGATGGCGCGCTTGCCCTTCAGAAGGCCCTCGGGGCCGGCTTCGGTATAGGTGAAGGTCTCACCCTTGCGCGCGAGATGGTCGATCCAGGCCTTGAGCGGGGCGGGGACACCGAAGTTGTAGACCGGGAGTGCGATCACGAGGATGTCGGCGGCTTTCACTTCGGCCAGAAGCGTGTCGGAATAGGCGGCGATCTTTGCCTGGTCGGCGTTGCGCGCTTCGGCCGGGGTGAAGACCGCGCCGATCCAGGCGCCGTCGATCTGCGGCACGCCTTTGGAGAGGTCGCGGAGGGTCACTTCGGCGCCCGGGTTGGCGGCCTCGAGCCGGGCGGTGATACGGTCGGTCAGGCGGCGCGAGACGCTGGCCTCGCCCTTGATGGAGGATTCGACGCGGAGGATGTTGGTCATTTGGGGCTGTCCCGATGAATGGTTTCGTTGCCCGATGAATTAGTCCTTGCCCGGATAAACACAACGCGGAATGATGCACCGAAGCTGTGAACAGGCGCACATAAGAATGTCTTTCGAGAACTGGGATGAAGTCCGCACGGCCTATCAGGTCGCGCGGATCGGCACGGTCAGCGGCGCGGCGGAGGTTCTCGGCGTCCACCATGCCACGGTGATCCGCCATATCGACGCTTTGGAGGCACGGCTGGGGACGCGTCTCTTCCAGCGCCATCCGCGCGGCTATACGGCGACCGAGGCGGGGCAGGAGCTTTTGAAGGTCGCGCAGACGACCGAGGACCAGTTCGCCCATCTCGCCGCCCGCATCACCGGGGCGACAACCGATGTGTCGGGCGAACTCGTCGTCACCTCGCTGCCGGGGTTGACCGATCTTGTGCTGCCAACCCTCGCCCGGCTCCAGTCCGAATATCCCGGCCTCAAGGTGCGCTACGTCTCGGACGCGCGGGTCTTCCGGCTGGAATATGGCGAGGCGCATGTGGCGATACGCGCCGGCGGGCGGCCGCAGGAACCAGACAATGTGGTGCAACCGCTGACCACCTATTACATGGGCCTCTACGCGGCGCCGTCCTATGTCGAACGCTACGGGCTGCCAAAGGACGAGAGCGACCTTGCCGGGCACCGCTTCATCGGGCCGGCGGAACCCGACAGCCGCGCCCCCTTCATGCGCTGGCTGGCCGAGCGGGTGGCAGAGGAGGCAGTGGTCTTCCGCAGTAACGAAACCGAAGCGATGCAGGACGCGGTGACCGAGGGCGTGGGCCTGGGCTTTCTCTCGCTCCTGTCGGCGCGGCGCGACCCCGGCCTGATCGAGGCGCTGCCGCACCGGCCGGAATGGGACACGGCGCTCTGGCTCGTCACCCATGTCGACCTCCACCGCACGCCGCGCATCCAGACCTTCGTGAAGGCGCTCCGCGAGGCGGCGCGCAGCAGCTGTACCCTGAACTGAGGCAATGCTGATCCGGCAATCCAGCGGCGGCGCCCTGCGGCGCCAAGACTATAGTGGGTCGCCGCGCAGGCGCGGCTCGTTCGCCGGGGAGATCATCCACTGGATGATCTCCTTTTCCGGCTTACCCTCCGGGGGGAGTATTTCAGGACAGAAAGTGAGGCATGTTTCTCTTCTCACTTTCTGTCTGAAAATACTCTGCGGGGGTCCGGGGGTGCAAAACCCCCGGCCCGGCCAGCGAAGGGCGTTGGTGTCGCAAGGTGGGGGCCGCGCGTGACCGAGGCGATGCGCGGCCATCTGGCGATGCTGGCCTTTTCCGCCCTCGTTGCCGGGTCCTTCGCGCTCGGCGCGATGATGGCGAATCTGGTCGATCCGGTCGCTTTCTCGGCGCTGAGGTTCGCGCTGGCCTCGCTTTTCATCGGCATCGGTGTTCTCGCCGGAGGCGGCGTGGCGCGGTCCGACGCGGCGGCGGCCTGGCGGTATCTTCTGATGGGCGGGCTTTTCGCTTCCTACTTCGTCCTGATGTTCGAGGGGCTGAAGACGGCGCCGCCGGTGTCGGCGGCGGCGGTCTTTACCCTGACGCCGGTTCTTGCCGCGGGTTTCGGCTGGGCGCTTCTCCGGCAGCGGATGACCGGGCGGATGGCGGCGGCGCTGGCCATCGGCGCGGCGGGCGCGCTCTGGGTCATCTTCCGGGGCGATCCGGCGGCGCTTCTCCGCTTCGACCTCGGGCGCGGCGAGGCCATCTATTTCCTCGGCTGCATTGCCCATGCCGCCTATGTGCCGCTGGTCCGGCTTCTGAACCGTGGCGAGCGCGCGGCGGTGTTCACCTTCGGTACGCTTCTGGCCGGGACGGCCATCCTTGTGCTGGCCGGCTGGGGCCAGATCCGGGCGACCGACTGGGCGGCGCTTCCGGCCATCGTCTGGGTGACGCTGGCCTATACATCGGTCTTCGCCACCGCCGCCTCGTTCGTCCTGACGCAATATGCAGCACTTAGGCTCCCCGCTGCGAAGGTCATGGCCTATACCTATCTGACCCCCGCCTGGGTGATCCTCTGGCAGGTGGCGCTTGGCCATGGCGTGCCGGGGGGCGGTGTCATCGTCGGTGTCCTCGCCGTGGCGGGGGCGCTTATTCTCTTGCTGAAGGACGAGCACTGATGTTGCAGCGCATCCACCATGTCGCGGTGATCGCCTCGGACTACGCGCGGTCGAGGCGCTTCTATACTGAGGTGCTGGGGCTGCGGGTGATGGCCGAGAACTACCGGGCGGCGCGGGAAAGCTGGAAGCTCGACCTCGCGCTGCCGGACGGTGGGCAGGTGGAGCTTTTTTCCTTTCCGTCGCCACCGCCGCGGCCTTCGACGCCCGAGGCCTGCGGTGCGCGGCATCTTTGCTTTGCCGTCGCCGATGTCGCGGCGGCGAAGGCGGCGCTGGAGGCGAAGGGGCAGGCGGTGGAGCCGATCCGGGTCGATGAGTATACCGGCAAGCGATTCACTTTCCTGCCCGATCCCGACGGGCTGCCGATCGAGCTTTACGAGGCTTGAGGGGGGGGGGTATCGCTGCCAAGTTCGGCATCGAGGAACCGCTCGAACGCGTCGAAATCCATCGGGTCGAACTGGCCGAAGCCCTGAATCCAGATCGTTGCCGCGCGCATCGCGTCGGGTTCGAGCTTGCACCACTTCACCCGCCCGCGCTTTTCCTGGCTGATGAGGCGGGCCTCGGCCAGCACGGCAAGGTGTTTGGAGATGGCGGCCAATGACATCTCGAAAGGCTCGGCCACGTCGGTGACGGCCATGTCGTCTTCCAGAAGCATGGTCAGGATCGCCCGCCGGGTCGGGTCGGCGAGGGCCGCGAAGATCGTATCCAATGGGACGGGCGGGGCAGGGGTCATGGCCTTTCTCTGCGCCGGGGCGGGGCAATCGTCAACCGGAAGGTTGAATATGCCGGAAGGCAGGAAAACGGCGCCGGGGAGGCGACTGGAGCGCGATGCCGCGTTGGGAAATATAAGAAGCTTGTTTGTTTTCAAAGATTTGCGCTGTCGATTTTGCCCGTTCAGGCGCATTGACTCGCGGGCCAAGGGATTCTAGCTATCGCGCAGCTTTCCTCGCCGGGAAAAACGGGGCTGACGCGATGCAGGAAGGGCCAGATCCGACACGTCTGCAAAGGCTGGACGAGAAGATCGCGGCCGCCAAGCGCGCCACTGAACCGAGGCCCACGGTGGAGGACCATTATTCTGCCGCGAGCCAAGGCTGGCGGATGGTGATCGAGCTGGTGGCGGGCCTCGCCCTCGGCTTTGGCATCGGATACGGGCTCGATACCCTTTTCGGGACGATGCCCATCTTCCTGGTGCTGTTCATATTGCTGGGCTTCGTGGCCGGGGTGAAGACGATGCTTCGTACCGCCGCCGAAATCCAGGCGAAGAATGCGGCGGGAAGTTCCGCCAACAAGGGCGAAGGGGAATAGCCGTGGAGACGGAAGAGCAAAGCGAAGGCCTGGCGTTTCATCCGATGGATCAGTTCAAGATCCAGCCGCTGTTCAACGACGGCCCGATCCACTGGTACACGATCACCAATGCCACGCTCTGGATGGCGGTCGTGCTGCTCTGCGTGCTTGCGCTCTTCGTGATCGGCACAAGGGGCCGCGCGATCATCCCGTCGCGGATACAGTCGGTGGCCGAGCTTGGCTACGGCTTCGTGCACAAGATGGTCGAGGACGTGACCGGCAAGGACGGGCTGAAGTTCTTCCCCTATGTCTTCACGCTCTTCTGCTTCATCGTCTTCTCCAACTTCCTTGGCCTCATCCCCGGCGCCTTCACCACGACGAGCCATATCGCCGTGACCGGCATCCTTGCGGTCGCCGTGTTCCTGACCGTTACCATCGTCGGCTTCGTCAAGCACGGTACGCATTTCCTCGGGCTCTTCTGGGTCAAATCGGCGCCCCTGGCGCTGCGCCCGATCCTTGCGGTGATCGAGATCATCTCCTACTTCGTGCGCCCGGTCAGCCACTCCATCCGACTTGCCGGCAACATGATGGCGGGCCACGCCGTTATCAAGGTTTTCGCCGCCTTCGCGCCGCTGATCCTGATCTCGGGCATCGGCATCGCGGTGACGCCGCTGTCGATCCTCGCCATCGTCGCGATGTATGCGCTCGAAATTCTGGTGGCCTTCATCCAGGCCTATGTCTTCACCATCCTGACCTGCGTCTACCTCCGCGATGCCCTGCATCCGGGGCACTGAGACCCGAGGTCCCACAGAACTGCAACTCTTCCAACCGTAAGGAGATCAACATGGAAATCGCAGCAGCAGCAGCACTCGGCAAGTTCATCGGCGCCGGCCTCGCCTGCATCGGCATGGGCGGCTCGGCCATGGGGGTGGGCAATGTTGCCGGCAACTTCCTCGCCGGCGCGCTCCGCAATCCGTCGGCGGCTGCCGGCCAGACCGCGACCCTCTTCATCGGCATCGCCTTCGCCGAAGCGCTCGGGATCTTCTCGTTCCTCGTGGCGCTTCTGCTGATGTTCGCCGTCTGATCCTCGACTGACCATCCTTACGGCCGGATGGGCGCAGGTGCGTCCATCCGGGTTGTAAACAAGGTTTCGAGGGGGCCGAGATGGCAAACACGACTACAGAGGTCGCCGAGGCGGCTGGCGAGATTGCCGGCCAGGCGGCGGATGCGGCAGGGCAGGCGACGCAGTCCGCAGGCATGCCGCAGCTCGACTTTTCCACCTTCCCGAACCAGATCTTCTGGCTCGTGGTGGCGCTCGTCCTGATCTACCTGGTTCTGTCGAGGATCGCGCTGCCGCGCATTGCCGGCATCGTCGCCGACCGCCAGGGCACGATCACCAACGACATTGCGGCGGCCGAAGAACTTCGCGCCAAGGCGGTGGAGGCCGAGAAGGCCTACAACAAGGCGCTGGTCGATGCGCGCGAGGAGGCGAACAAGATCGTCGCCGAGGCGCGGGTCGATATCGGCAAGGATCTCGACAAGGCGACGGCGAAAGCCGATGCCGAGATTGCGGCGAAATCGGCCGAATCCGTCAAGCGGATCGACGAAATTCGCCTCGGCGCCGCCAGGAACGTCGAGGAAGTGGCAAGGGAAGCTGCCGCCGCCATCGTTTCGGCGATGGGTGTGAAGCTTGATGCCAAGACCGTCGACAGCGCCGTTACGGCGCTTTTGAAGGAGTGAGCGCATGAATCGCATCATCATCGGTACCGCTGCGCTGTTTCTCGCCGGTCCGGCGCTTGCGGCGGAAGGCGAGCCCTTCTTTTCGCTCCGCAGCACCGAGTTCGTCGTTACCCTCGCCTTCCTGATCTTCATCGGCGTGCTCTTCTACTTCAAGGTGCCGGCGCTGATCGGCGATCTTCTCGACAAGCGTGCCGACGGGATCAAGAAGGACCTCGCCGACGCGCGGGCGCTGCATGACGAGGCGCGGACGATCCTGGCTTCCTACGAGCGCAAGCAGAAGGACGTGCAGGATCAGGCCGAGCGCATCGTCGAGACCGCCAAGCGCGAAGCGCTGGCCGCCGCCGAGCAGGCGAAGGCCGATCTCAAGGCCTCGATCGCGCGCCGTCTGGCTGCCGCCGAGGACCAGATCGCTTCGGCCGAGGCTTCGGCCGTGCGCGCCGTGCGTGACCGCGCCGTGAACGTGGCCGTGGCGGCTGCGAGCGAGCTGATCGCCGCCAAGATGTCGGCCGCCGACAAGAACGGCCTGATCGACAAGGCGATCGGCGAGGTTGAAGCCAAGCTGCACTGACGTCAGTGTGAGAAAATTCTGAAGAACCCGGCCCTTGTGGCCGGGTTTTTCTTTTCTGCGTCCGTGTGTCGCGCCTGGGAGCAGCTTTCAGCGATACGCCACGCCCGCCCGATCAGCAAAGCACTATGCCCCGGCAGCATTCGTCAGCTATGCTCCGGGGCAAGTGGTACGTCTGTTTCGGATGGCAGGCGTGCATGTTCCTTTCCGAGTGGTTCACTGTGCCGCTTGCAGCGACCGGAAGCCGCCGAGGTCCGCCGCTGGTAGAGGGAGCCGATGGAACACCGACTTGCCGCCGTTCTCGCGGCCGACATGGCCGGCTACAGCCGCCTGATGGAGCTTGACGAGACGGGCACGCTGGCGCGGCTCCGGACCCACCGGATCGAGCTTATCGACCCCGCTATCGCCAAGAACAACGGTCGCATCATCAAGACCACCGGCGACGGGATGCTGGCCGAGTTCCAGAGCGTCGCCAGTGCGGTGCGCTGCGCGGTGGAGATCCAGCGCCGTATGGCGCGGCGCAATCTCGACGTGCCGGAGGAGCGGCGCATCCAGTTCCGCATGGGCATCAACCTTGGCGATATCGTCTTCGAGGAGGGCGACATCTTCGGCGACGGCGTCAACGTCGCCGCGAGACTGGAACAACTGGCCGAGGTCGGCGGCATATGCGTCTCCGCTGCGGTGCGCGATCAGGTCGCCGAGCGGATCGAGGTCGCCTTCGAGGATCTGGGCGAGAAGGTGCTGAAGAACATCAGCCGCCCGGTCAGGGTCTATAGCGTGGCGCTGGGCGAGGCCGCGCAGAGCGACGGGCCGCCGGCGGGCACGGCGGCCCGCAAGCCTACCGTCGCGGTCCTGCCCTTCGCCAACATGAGCACGGACAGGGAGCAGGATCATTTCGTCGACGGGTTGACCGAGGACATCCTGACCGAGCTGTCCCGACGCCACGAGCTTTTCGTGATCTCCCGGAACTCCACTTTCGTCTACAAGGGCCAGTCGGTGAACATCCGCGAGGTGGCGCAGAAGCTTGGCGCGCAATATGTCGTCGAAGGCAGCGTGCGGCGGGCGGGCGACCGGCTGCGCATCACCGTCCAGCTGATCGACACCGCGAATGACAGCCATGTCTGGGCCGAAAAGTATGATCGCAAGATCGAGGACATCTTTGACATCCAGGACGAGGTGACATCCGCCATCGTCGCCACCCTGCCGGGGCGGGTCGAGGCGGCGCAACAGGAACGGGTGAAGCGCAAGCCGCCCGGCAGCATGGAGGCCTATGAGCTGGCGCTGGTTGCCAAAGTGCTGCACCACCGAAGTACGCCAGAGGACAACAAGCAGGCCCGCGACCTGATCGACCGCGCCATCGCGCTTGACCCGAACTACGCCCATGCACGGGCCTGGCGGGCCTGCATCCTAGGCCAGTGCTGGGTGCATTCCTGGTGCGAAAACCGCGATGCGCTTTGGGGTGAGATTACCTCGGAAGTGGACCGCGCGCTGGCGCTCGATGAAAACGACGCCGATGTTCACCGCCTGCTTTCGGCGGTGCAAATCTCACGCAACGACCTTGCCCGGGCGCGGCTGCATCAGGAACGGGCGCTGTCGCTCAATCCGAATTACGATCTGGTTGTCGTGCAGCAGGGCGAGCTTCTCACCTGGCTCGGCGAGCCGCGCGAGGGGGTCGAGTGGATTGAGAAGGCGATGCGGCTTAACCCCCATCACCCGGAGCGGTTCTGGAGCCATCTAGGCAAGGCACATTTCACCGCCCGCGCCTATCCAGAGGCCATCGCCGCGTTCATGCGCCTCTCGGCGCCGGATTTCAGCCACCACGCCTTTCTTGCCGCAGCCTATGCCTGGCTTGGCGACGGCACCGCCGCTGCCGCCCATGCGGCAATGGTGCGGGCCTTGGCGCCCGGCTTCAGGTTGGAGGAGTTCCTCGCGACGCTGCACTATGCCGCCGAGGCAGACCGGGAGCATGTGGCGGAAGGGCTGCGGCGGGCGGGTCTGGACGAGGGCGCCGGATCGGCCGGGCGGTCTTGAGGCAGGGGCTGGCGGCTGCCAGGGGGGCGAAAGCGCGAAAGCCCGGCCTTGCAGCCGGGCTTTCTGATGTATCTTTGGCTGGTTGCCCCGCCGGCCCGTTCAGGCGCCGCGCACCTTCTTGAGGATCAGGCCGACGACGACCTGCACCACGAGGCCGGCGACGCCGCCGCCAACGAGGTTGCCGGCCATGGCCGCGATGTCGGTGCCGCCGCTGAGAAGCCCGCCCAGAAGCTGGCCGCCGACGCCGCCGCCGATCGCCCCGGCGATGAGGTTGCCGATATTGCCCATGTCAGCGCCCTTGACGGCCTTGCCGCCGCCGGCGCCGCCAAGCGCACCACCGATCACCTGTGCGATGATCTGTTCCATTTCACTGTCCCCACTCTTACATGGCTCCTTGCCATGCGGCGAAAGTTCACGCCGCGCTCCCGGACCTGTCAAGCGTGCTGCACGGGCAGGGGTAGCGGTAACGGCCTCGTGTGGCAGCATCTCGACAGTCTGCGGGGCTTTCCGCAACGTCACCCGCGCTCGGCCTCATGGGCAAGGCGCAGGCGCGCGACCTCTTCGTTCTGGCGGGCGCGGCGGTCTTCGGTCAGGGCGGCGCGGACGAAGGACATATGCGCCGCGACCGCGCGGCGCGCGGCTTCCGGGTCGCGCGCCTGAATGGCGGCGTTGATGGTCCGGTGCTGGTCAAGCAGGGTTCCGCGCGTGTTCTTCTGCCGGAACATGATCTGGCGGTTGTAAAACACGCCCTCGCGCAGAAGCTCGAACATCGAGCGCATCATGTGCAGCATGATGACATTGTGGCTCGCCTCGATGATCGCCATGTGGAACTGCGCGTCTAGCGCGGCCTCATCCTCGGGGTTGCGCTTCTGGTGGGCGGCTTCCATCCGGGCGAGGATCGCGGCGATCACGGCAAGGTCGGTGTCGCTGCCCAGACGTGCCGCGCGTTCGGCGGCAAGTCCCTCCATGTCGCGGCGGAAGTCCAGATAGTCGAAGACCGCTTCGTCATGCGCGCCGAAAAGCCGGATCAGCGCAGGCGAGAAGGCCGAGCCCAGCACTTCGGCGACGAAGACGCCGGCGCCCGCCTTGGCCGACAGAAGGCCGCTGTCCTGCAACTCTGCCACCGCCTCGCGGAGCGAGGGGCGCGAGACGCCGAGCCTTTCGGAAAGCTCGCGCTCAGGAGGCAGCCTTTCGCCGGGGCGGAGCACGCCTTGCAGGATCAGCCGCTCGATCTGGCGGACGACGGCGTGGGAGAGTTTTTCCGGGGCGATTTCCTGAAACGGCATTCTGGCTTCCGCGAATTGGTCAAGTCATATGACCGCCCCGCATGAAGCACAACGAAAAAGGGCCGGACCCGAAGGCCCGGCCCTGTCCGGCCATCCGGCCCTTGATCACTGCGACGGGATGATCAGGATCTCGACCCGGCGGTTCTGGGCCTTGCCTTCCGGCGTCAGGTTCGACGCGACCGGCATGGATTCGCCGCGGCCGTAGGACACGATCCGCGCGCCCGAGACGCCCGCACCGCGCAGGATCGCCGCAACCGCGCCAGCGCGGCGGTTCGACAGGTCCTGGTTGTAGGCGGCAGCACCGGTGTTGTCGGTATGGCCGATGACCTCGACCCGGGTGTTCGGGTAGCGGTTGAGGTTGTCGGCGACGGCATAGAGGTCATTCTGGATGCCAGTCTGGACCGTCGCGCTGTCGGTGGCGAAGAGGATGCCCTCCGGCATGACGACGCGCAGCTGGTTGCCTTCGTTGACGATGCGCACCCGGCTGTCGCTGATCTCAGCCTGAAGCTCGGCCGCCTGACGGTCAAGCTGGTTGCCAATGATGCCGCCGCCCGCCGCGCCGACAAGGCCGCCGACGACCGCGCGGTCGAGCTTGTCCTTGCCGCCGTCGCCGGTGAGGATGCCGAGGCCCGCGCCGATGGCGGCGCCGGTCAGGGCGCCTTGCTTGGCGCGCTGGTTCGGGTCAGCCGAATACTGGTCGACCGGGGTACAAGCCGACAGGCCAATCATCGCGGCTGTGCCGGCGATCAGAAGGGCTTTGAATTGCATGATTTGCTGCTCCGCATGGTTTTCTTTGGCCGGTACATCGGATTTCGGCCGGTGTTAAGCAATAACACCATGACAGCGGGCAGGTTCCGGCGAATATCCGCCCATGCGGGGCCTGTCAGGCGGCGCCGGTGGCATCCTCGCGCGCGGCCTCCCAGGCAAGAAGCGCGCGTTTGACCGGCAGGCCCCAATGATAGCCGCCAAGCTCTCCGGTCTTCCTGAGCGCCCGGTGGCAGGGGATGAGCCAGCTGACCGGGTTGCGCCCGACGGCAGTGCCGACGGCACGCACAGCGCGCGGATAGCCGATGGCGGTGGCGATGTCGGTATAGGTCGTGACATGGCCTGACGGGATCGTCAGAAGCGCCTCCCAGACCTTGATCTGGAAGGGGGCACCGATGCCGAAGACCGGCACCTCGGCATCGCCGGCGCCGAAGGCCGACAGCGCCCATTGCTTCAGCATGGCGGGGTCTTCAATGAAGGTCGCCTTCGGCCAGCGCGACCTGAGATCCGCCATCGTCGCCTCGGCCCCGGTTTCCGCCGCAAAGCCGATGCCGCAGATGCCACGATCCGTGCCCATGACGAGCGCGGGGCCAAAGGGGCTGTCCTGCCAGCCCCAGCGGATGGTCAGCCCTTCGCCGGCGCGGGCATATTCGCCGGGGCTCATCGCTTCCCAGCGGATGAAGAGGTCGTGGAGCCGTCCGGTGCCCGAAAGCCCCGCCGCATCCGCCGCGTCGAGCATGGTGTGCTTGCGGGCAAGCAGTTGCTTGGCGTGGTCAAGGGTCAGGTACTGCTGATAGCGCTTGGGGCTGACCCCGACCCAGCGGGTGAAGACGCGCTGGAAATGCGCCGGGCTCATCTGCAATTCGCGGGCGAGGTCGTCGAGCGGCATGGCGGTGCCGCCGGTCCGGTCGATGACGCCCAGCGCTCGGGCGATGACGCCGAAATGATAGCCGGGTTCGCTGCTTTGGTCGTTCATGTCTCGTCTCCTTTGTCAGGAGATTAGGCTCGGCGGCTGCCGCCCGCGACCCGGAAATTGCGCATAGCTTCGCCCCCGGGCATTTCCGCGCGGGGCCGGGCCGGGCGGCTGGCGAGGTCGGGCGCGCTTTCGATCCAGATACCCTCGGCAAGGATGATCTCATGCCGGTCGAGCGTGATGGAGAGCACGAGGTGGTGTGAGAAGCTTGCATGACCGAGGAGCCGCCGCAGGTGAAAAAGCACCTCCTCCCCCGCCGCATCGCGCCCGAGGATACCGTGATCGGGCCTGAGCCAGAGCGCAGCACCCGCCGCCGCCCCGCAAGGAAGCAGGCCGAGCGGGTCTATGCTCCGGATCGGGCGATAGCCGCTGTCGCGGGTCAGGACGGTATCGCCGCCGCGAAGATCGCCCGCCGCAACAAAACCCCGCCGCGTGGCGATCCGCACCGAAGCGGCGATGCCGGTGGCTTCCCCCGCCTCCGCCGCCCTCAGCCGCGCGTTCATGTCGAGAAAGTGCTGGCCCACGCCCGGGTTCCCCTGTCCGTCCCGCCACCAGGATTGCCGCAAAGGCGCAAAATCCCGGTTAACGCGCGAACATGCTGTCCAGAGGGGTCTTGCCGGATCGGGGCGCGGGCGCTACGCCCGTCGCATGGCCAAGCAGCTCGACTACCTCACCATCAAGGAAATCTTCCGGCGCTTCCACGAGGCGGAGCCGGAGCCGAAGGGTGAGCTGGAGCATGTGAATGCCTATACGCTCGTCGTTGCCGTGGCGCTTTCGGCGCAGGCGACGGATGCGGGCGTGAACAAGGCGACCCGTGCGCTCTTCAAGGTGGCGGAGACGCCGGAGAAGATGCTGGCGCTGGATGTAGATGGGCTGACCGAGCATATCAGGACCATCGGCCTCTTCCGCCAGAAGGCGAAGAACGTCATCCGGCTGAGCCAGATCCTGGTCGATGATTTCGGCGGTGAGGTGCCGTCTTCACGCGCGGCGCTGCAATCGCTGCCGGGCGTTGGCCGGAAGACCGCGAATGTCGTCCTCAACATGTGGTTCCATCAGCCGGCGCAGGCCGTCGACACCCATATCTTCCGCGTCGGCAACCGCAGCGGCATCGCGCCCGGCAAGGATGTGGACGTGGTCGAGCGCGCCATCGAAGACAATGTGCCCGCCGAGTACCAGCAGCACGCCCACCACTGGCTGATCCTGCACGGGCGGTATATCTGCGTCGCGCGAAAGCCAAAATGCGGTGCCTGCCTGATCCGCGACCTTTGCGAATACGAGGAGAAGACCTTTTGAAGAGCTATCAGGTTGTCGGCATCGGCAATGCCATGGTCGACGTGCTGACCCAGTGCGACGACAAGTTCCTCGACTTCATGGGGATCGAGAAGGGCATCATGCAGCTTGTCGACCGCGAGCGGGGCGAGATGCTTTACGCCGCGATGAAGGAGCGGACCGAGGCGCCGGGGGGATCGGTCGGCAACACCATGGCCGGGCTTGGCAACATGGGTCTGAAGACCGCCTTCATCGGACGCGTGAAGGACGATGCGCTGGGCCGCTTCTATGCCAAGTCGCTTGAGCTTGAGGGGACGGATTTCCCGAATGCTCCGGTTGCGGCGGCGGAACTGCCGACCTCACGCTCGATGATCTTCGTGACGCCGGATGGCGAGCGGTCGATGAACACCTATCTCGGCGCCGGGGCGGATTTCGGGGCGGTCGATCTGGATGAAGAGGTGGTCAGGAACAGCGCCTACCTGTTCCTTGAGGGCTACCTCTTCGACAAGGATCACGGCAAGGCGGCCTTCCACAAGGCTGCAGCGGCCTGCCATCAGGGCGGCGGCAAGGCCGGGATCGCGCTTTCCGACCCCTTCTGCGTCGACCGGCACCGTGCCGACTTTCGCGGGCTGGTGAAGGACGAGATGGATTACGTCATCGGCAACCAGCACGAATGGGAATCGCTCTACCAGACCGATCTCGAAAGCGCTCTCAAGCAGGCGCGGGCCGATTGCGGGCTGGTGGTCTGCACCCGTTCGGGGGCCGATGTGGTGATCCTGCGCGGCGATGAGCGGGTCGAGGTGCCGGTCCGGCGCGTGGTGCCAGTCGATGCCACCGGTGCGGGCGACCAGTTCGCGGCGGGGTTCCTTTACGGGCTGGCCTCGGGCCAGACGCTGGCCGTGGCGGGCCGCATGGGTTGCGTCGCGGCGGCGGAAGTCATCAGCCATTTCGGCGCGCGGCCCGAGACGGACGTGAAGGCGCTGTTCCGGGCGGAAGGGCTGATCTGAGCGGTCAGCCCTCGCCCCGCTCGATGGCGCCCTGCTGCGACAGGTAGCGCGCAAGCGCCGCGCAGCCGAGCGCCCAGGCGGCGCCGGCGGCCCATCCTGCGGCAACATCGGTCGGCCAGTGGACGCCGAGATAGACCCGGCTTACCCCGACGGCGAGGGCGACGAAGACCGCAAGAACGATGACATAGGCCTTGAGCCGCGCCTCGGCGAAGCCC
This sequence comes from Rhodobacteraceae bacterium UBA6273, assembly GCA_002440625.1. GTDB lineage: Bacteria > Pseudomonadota > Alphaproteobacteria > Rhodobacterales > Rhodobacteraceae > Albidovulum. The sequence continues at coordinate 33,950 of DJUV01000340.1, forward strand.
CGCGCCAGAAGGACGGCAAGCGTCAGGTAGGTCACGGCTGCCATCAGCGAATGTCCCGAAGGGAAAGAGGCGTTGTAGACGTAGGACCCGTGCGGCACGAGGTCGGGCCGCGGACGGTCGAAGAAGGCCTTGGCAGTGTTGCTGAGGATCATGCCGCTGGTGACGGCGGCGAGGACGAAAAGCGCGGTGCTGCGTCGCCTTTGCAGCCAAAGAAAGCCCACGGCGGCGACGGTCAGGAAGGTCAGGACCCCGGTGCCGCCAAGGGCAGTCACGTCGCGGGCCAGTTCCTCGACCCAGGGCGGGCCAAGCGGGTCGGAGGGGTCGCCGGGGAGGCGGAGCGCCAGCAAAAGGCGGGTGTCGAAAGCGTGGGTTTCGCCTTCCACCATTTCCTCGGCAATGGCGGCGAAGATCCATACGCCCGTCGCCACAAGGGCGAGGAGACCGGCGAGGCCAAGCTCGATATGGCCCTCAAGCCAACGCAGGAAGCGGGAAATCTGCGAGGCGACCATGTTCTCCCCTCCGGGCCGGTTGGGCGCAGTTCTAGCCGCGCCGCACCTGCCCGGCAAGGTCAGGCCGCCGGCGCCTTCCGCCCGATCGCTTCCATCGCCTCGGCGGCGATCTCGAAGGAGCGGAGCCGTTTCGCATGGTCGTGAATCTGGCCGGTCAGGATCACCTCGTCGGGCCGGTAGGCCGCGATGAAGGCGGAAAGCTCCCGCCGCACGGTCGCGGGCGAGCCGACGGCCGAGACGGCGAGGGCCTGTGCGACGCCCCTCAGCAGCGCCGGGTCGACGTGATCCTCGATCCGTTCGACCGGCTTCGGGATCGGCATCGGCATGCCGCTGCGAAGATTGGCGAAGGCCTGCTGCGACGAGGTCATGAGATAGCGCCCCTCATCATCGCTTTCGCCGGCGAAGACGTTGATCGCCATCATCGCATGGGGCCGGGTCAGCTGGGCCGAGGGCCGGAACTCAGCGCGGTAAGTGTCGAGCGCATCGCCAAGGGCAGCGGGCGCGAAATGCGAGGCGAAGGCATAGGGCAGGCCGAAATGCGCGGCGAACTGGGCGCCATAAAGGCTCGACCCCAGAATCCAGATCGGGACATGGGTGCCCTGACCGGGGATGGCGCGAACACCGCTTTCAGGCGTTTCATCGGCGAAGTAACCCTGAAGCTCTGCCACATCCTGCGGAAAGCTATCGCCGCCGGTCATTGCGCGCCGGAGCGCCCGCATCGTCAGCCCGTCGGTTCCCGGCGCGCGGCCAAGGCCAAGGTCGATGCGGCCGGGAAAAAGCGTGGCGAGGGTGCCGAACTGTTCGGCCACCACAAGCGGCGCGTGGTTGGGCAGCATGATCCCGCCCGCGCCGACGCGGATGGTCTTGGTCGCTGCGGCGACCTGACCGATCAGGACCGAAGTCGCGGCGCTGGCAACACTGGCGATGTTGTGATGCTCGGCCAGCCAGAGGCGGTGATAGCCCCAGGTTTCGGCATGGCGGGCAAGGTCGATGGTGTTTTGCAGCGCGTCGGCGACGGTCTTGCCTTCGGGCACCGGCGCGAGGTCGAGAACGGAATAGGGCAGCATGGCGAATGGGTCCGGGTTCGTTCCTGTCCCAGAGGATATAGGGCGCCCGGAGCGATCCGGAAGCTGTGCCCCCAATGACCGGGCGTCATCCCGCGTGGTGTGCCCCCGGTGGGCCTCAGTCGAAGATGCCGTTGACGCGGCCGAGAAGCATGAAGGCCCGCGCGGTCCGGGTTTCGGAAAGGGCGGCGATTTCCTGATCGCTCGCGTTCTTTTCGAACTCCTGGAAGGTCTTGTCGAACTGCCTGAGGAAATGGTGCGAGGTGTCGCGGAAGATGGTGTCCTGCTTCATCCGCCCCGATGTCAGCGCAAGGCTCGACCGGTCGCGCACACCACCGAGCGCGGCGACAGGGCGCCCACGTTCGCCTTGCGCAAAACGGCGCCAGACCTCGGGCTTGGCGCGTTCGGGCCGGAGGTCATCCATGTAGATGCCGTCCTGGCTGAGGAGCGTCAGTGCGTCCTGTGCGGCGCGCACCAGCTTTGACGTGGTGTGGTCCTCAAGCGCGCGGCGCAGCGCCCGGAAGCCGTCCTTGTCGTTCTGGCTGTCGGGGAAATTCATCGCCCTGAGGAAATCGGTGACCGAAATCGGTTCCCGCCCTTCCTCGCCGGTGCTGCCAAGGGCGAGGGCGGGCTGTTCCTCCGCCGCTGGCGCCGGTTTCGGTCCCACCAGCGCTGCCTTCCGGTCGGCGGAGGGCGGTACCCGTTCGGTCGGCCGGCGGGCGGCCATATGGGTGAGGGCGGTTTCGGTATGCTTCGCGGCGGCGGCGATCTCATCAAGCCGTTTCTCGACCGCGCCCCGGTTGAGGCCGGCCTGTGTCTGGTTGATATAGGCGTGGCGCATGGCGTCGACGGTTGCCTGCAGGCGCCGGGTCTCGGCCCGGACCTCACGCGACATGCGCAAGGTGATCGCAGCGATCCAGATCAGGGCGAGGGGCGCGAAGATCGCCACCAGAACCATGATCGAGCCGAGCGCGCCGCTGCCGTCGCCGGTTTCGGCGAACAGGAAGAAGCCGCCGACGAGCGCCAGCCAGATCAGGCTGACAACCAGCGCCACGAGGTCGCCGGGCTGCAACCCACCCTCGGGTGCCACCCGCGAGAAGAGACCGAGAGCGGTCTCGTCCTTCGGTGCGGGATCGGTGTGTTCCTCGGACATGGCGGTTCTTTCCGAAGGGGTCAGAGGTAGCGGATGGTCAGAATCTCGTAGCTCTTCTCGCCGCCGGGGGTGCGCACCTCGACGCTGTCGCCTTCGTCCTTGCCGATGAGGGCACGGGCGAGGGGCGAGCGGATGTTGAGAAGCCCGCGCTCGATATCGGCTTCAGCCTCGCCGACGATCTGATAGGTCCGCTCCTCGTCGCTGTCTTCGTCGACAAGGGTGACGGTGGCGCCGAACTTGATCGCGCCGGTCAGGCGCGAGGTGTCGATGACATCGGCGCGCGAGATGATCGATTCCAGTTCCTTGATGCGGCCCTCGACAAAGCTCTGGCGTTCGCGGGCGGCGTGATACTCGGCATTCTCCGACAGGTCGCCATGCTCGCGCGCCTCGGCGATCGCCTTGATGACGGCAGGACGCTCGACTGACTTGAGCGCCTTCAGTTCCTGTTCGAGCACGGCGAAGCCGGCGCGGGTCATCGGTATCTTTTCCATCTCGGTCCGTTCGGGAGCAGCGGCCTGTAATTGCCGGGATCGTGCGCATTATCCCGTGTAAACCCGGTTCAATGCTTCAAAGTCAAGTAGTTCGGGTGGGTTGGCGCGCTACATCCTCGGCGGAATGCCGCCTTGCAGCGCTGAAGTCGGGGGGAGCGGGACGCGGGCCGGAAAGGGCTTGCCGCAGAGCTTCGCCCGCGGCCGCGACGCAGTGTTACCGTTGCGTCGCAGCTTCCGCTGGGCTAACGATCTTGCGCGACGGAAAAGACGCAGCGCGAGGGGGCGAAGAGGAGAGGGCATGAGCCAGGTCGAACGGGAATCGATGGAATATGATGTCGTGATCGTGGGGGCGGGGCCTGCCGGGCTTTCGGCCGCGATCCGGCTGAAACAGCTCGACCCCGATCTGGGCGTGGTGGTCCTTGAAAAGGGCTCGGAAGTTGGCGCGCATATCCTGTCGGGCGCGGTTCTCGACCCCTCGGGCCTGACCGCGCTGATCCCGGACTGGAAGGAAAAGGGCGCCCCGATCAAGGTCGAGGTGAAGGAGGACAACTTCTACATCCTCGGGCCCGCCGGGCAGATGCGCATCCCGAACTGGCCGATGCCGCCCCTGATGTCGAACCACGGCAATTACATCGTCTCGATGGCCAATGTCTGCCGCTGGATGGCGGAGCAGGCCGAGGGCCTTGGCGTCGAGATATTCCCCGGCATGGCCTGTTCGCAGCTCGTCTATGGTGACAAGGGCGAGGTTCGCGGCGTTGTCGCCGGCGAGATGGGGCTTGAGGCGGACGGTACGCCCGGTCCGAATTACGAGCCGGGGATGGAGCTTCTGGGCAAATACGTCTTCCTGTCGGAAGGCGTGCGCGGTTCGCTGGCCAAGGAAGTCATTGCGAGATACGAGCTTTCGAAGGGCCATTGCCCGCAGAAGTTCGGCCTCGGCATGAAGGAAATCTGGGAGATCGACCCCGCCAAGCACCGCGAGGGCACGGTCACGCATACGATGGGCTGGCCGCTTGGCAAGAATGCGGGCGGCGGGTCGTTCATCTATCACCTTGAGAACAATCAGGTTTATGTCGGTTTCGTGGTTCACCTCAACTACCAGAACCCGCACCTCTACCCCTACATGGAATTCCAGCGCTTCAAGCACCACCCGCTGGTGGCCGAGCTTCTGAAGGGCGGCAAGCGCGTGGCTTACGGCGCGCGGGCAATCTCCGAAGGCGGCTGGCAGTCGATCCCGAAGATGGTGGCGCCGGGCGTGGCGCTTCTGGGCTGTTCGGCGGGGCTGGTGAACGTGCCGCGGATCAAGGGCAACCACAACGCCATGCTTTCGGGCAAGGCGGCGGCGGAAGCGGCGTTCGAGGCGATCAAGGCTGGCCGTCAGGGCGACGAGCTTGCCGCCTATGAGGCCGACGTCCGGTCGGGGCCGATTGCGAAGGACCTGAAGCGCGTCAGGAACGTCAAGCCGATGTGGTCGAAATGGGGGCTTTGGGCCTCGCTCGCCTTCGGTGGCTTCGACATGTGGACCAACAACCTTCTCGGCCTCTCGCTCTTCGGCACGCTGAAACACGGCAAGACCGATGCCGCCGCGACCGGCGAGGCGAAGGATTTCGCCAAGATCGACTACCCAAGGCCCGACGGCAAGCTGAGCTTCGACCGCCTGACCAACGTCAGCTTCTCCTTCACCAACCACGAGGAAAGCCAGCCGGCGCATCTGAAGCTCAAGGACGCCTCGATCCCGATCAAGATCAACCTGCCGAAATACGACGAACCGGCGCAGCGCTACTGCCCGGCGGGGGTCTATGAGGT
>DJUV01000103.1 GCA_002440625.1 Rhodobacteraceae bacterium UBA6273
CCCGAGATCGCGGAAGAGCGCCGCCGCCCGGACGGCGCGGGTCCGCGCCAGGGGCCAGAGCGCAAAGAGAAGGGCGGTGAGGGTGCCGTAAAGTGCCGCTTCGGCAAGGGCGCGGGGCTCGACCGTGATGCTGACGGGAATCGGCAGCCGGGCGGCGATCAGGGGTGCCGCGATCATCGGAAGTGCTGCCCCCAGCGCAAGGCCAAGGGCGACGCCCACGGCGGTCAGTGCCGCGATCTGGAGAAGGTAGGTGGCGAAGATCACCCGCCCCTCGGCGCCGAGCGCCTTCAGCGCGGCGATGGTTTCGGTCTTGCCGTCAAGGTAGGAGCGCACCGCCGCCGCGATGCCGACGCCGCCTACGGCGAGGCCCGCAAGGCCGACGAGGACAAGGAACGACCCCATCCGGTCGACGAAACGCTCCGTCCCCGGGGCGCCGTTGCGGCTGTCCTGCCAGCGCATGCCATTGTCGCGCATGGCTTCGGTCGCTAGCTTGCCGAACTCCCCGACATCGGTGCCGGGCGGCAGAAGCAGGCGGTAGCGCGTGTCGAAGAGGCTGCCGGGTTCGAGAAGGCCCGATCCGGCAAGATCGGCGCTTTGGACAATGCTGCGCGGGCCGAGAGAGAAGCCGCCCACGGCACCGTCAGGCTCGCGCTCGATGAGAGCTGCAAGGCGGAAGGTGTTGCGGCCAAGCTGGAAGGTGTCGCCGGGTTTCAGGCCAAGCCTGTCGGACAGAACCGGGTCCATCACCGCGCCGGGGATGCCGTCCAACGCCGCGAACGCTTCGGCGGGGGCCAAGTCGGGGGAAAGCGCCAGCCGCCCGGTCAGGGGGTAGGCGCCGTCCACGGCCTTCACTTGCGTCAGCGCGCGTTCAGCCTCCGGCCCCTCGCCCCTGACGGCCATGGAGCGGAAATCGACGATCTCGGAGACCTTCGCCGCATGCTCCGCCATGAAGGCGCGTTCGTCCGCCGTGGCATAACGGTAGGTGAAGGACATCTGCGCATCACCGCCAAGAAGCACTGCCCCCTGTTCGGCCAGCGCCCGGTCGATGGCGCCGCGCACTGTGCCGACCGCCGCAATGGCCGCAACGCCAAGCGCGAGGCAGGCGAGGAAGACGGCAAAGCCTTTCAGACCGCCGCGCAATTCGCGCCGCGCGAAGCGGGCGGCGATGGCAAGGCTCATTCCGCGACCCCGGCCAGCGCGGGGGCGCGGCGGTCGTCGCTGGCGATGGCGCCGTCCGCCAGCCGCACGATCCGGTCGCAGCGCGCCGCAAGCTCCGGCGCATGGGTCACAAGGACCAAGGTTGCGCCATGCCGGTCGCGCAAGCCAAAGAGCAGGTTCATGATTGTTTCGCCGGTGGTGCCGTCGAGATTGCCGGTCGGCTCATCGGCCAGAAAGATCGCCGGCCGCGACACGGCGGCGCGGGCCAGCGCCACGCGCTGTTGTTCGCCGCCCGAAAGCTGCGCCGGGTAGTGGTCGAGCCTTGTGCCAAGCCCCATCGCCGCCAGTTCCGCCGCCGCCCGGTCGAAGGCATCGCGCACGCCGGCAAGTTCCAGCGGCACGGCGACATTTTCGAGGGCGGTCATTGTCGGAATCAGGTGGAAGGACTGGAAGACGATGCCCATATTCGACCTGCGGAAGCGGGCAAGCGCGTCTTCGTCCATCGCGGTCAGATCTTGCCCGAGGGCATGGACGGTGCCAGAGGTCGCACGCTCCAGCCCGCCGAGGAGCATGAGGAGTGACGATTTGCCAGATCCCGACGGCCCGATGAGCCCGACGCTTTCGCCCCGCCCGACCTTGAACGTGACCCCTTTCAGGATCTCCACCGGCCCGGCATTGCCATCAAGCACAAGGCCTGCTTCCTTCAGTTCAAGGACGCTTTCCACCATGCCCGTGCTCCGCCGCCATTCGTTTTTCCGTTCCAATGGATATGGGGCAGGGCGGGTCTTGCGCAACCTCGCGCTGATGATCCTTCTGGCACTTTCCTCTCCGGCGCTTGCTGAAGGACCCGAGGTGGTGGCGCTGGGCGACAGTCTGACAGCGGGATATGGCCTCTCGCCCGACGAAGGCTTTGTGCCGCAGCTTCAGCGCTGGCTAGACGGGCACGGTGCGAAGGCAACCGTCGTCAACGCCGGGGTATCCGGCGATACCACGGCGGGCGCGCTGGCCCGGATCGACTGGGCGCTGACGCCCGGTGCCAAGGCGATGATCGTGACGCTTGGCGGCAACGACCTTCTGCGCGGCCTGCCGCCCGAGGAGGCGCGCGCCAATCTCGACGCGATCCTGACGAAGGCCGATGCGGCGGGCCTGCCGGTGCTTCTGGTGCCGATGGCCGCACCGGGCAACTACGGTCCCGACTACAAGGAAGCCTTCGACGCGATCTATCCCGATCTGGCGAAAGCGCATGGCGCAACGCTCGCCCCCCCCTTCCTTGCCCCGATCCTCAGCCAGTCCGACCGTCAGGCGGCAATGAACACGCTGATGCAGGCCGACGGCATCCACCCCAATGCAAAGGGCGTGGCGCTGGTGGTCGAGGCGCTGGGGCCCGAGGTGCTGGCGCTGATCAACCGGGTCGGCGACGGCGGATGAACGCCCGCGCAACGTGACGTCACCAGCCGCAGGGGCTTGACCCCCGGACCCGGCAGGGGGACGATCCCGCGCCCAAAGGAGGACGGGATGGAAAGACTGCGGCTCATGTTCCGCCATACCTCGATCATCGGCATCGCGCTGGCGGTTCTGGCCGGCGCCCTGATCGTGGTGCTGTCGGGCAAGCCCTGGCTCTGGGCGCTGGTGCTTGTCGGCATCCCCCTGCAGATGCTGAACGAATACAACCTCCACCGCTTCATCTTCCACCTGCCGCCGCCGAAACGGCAATGGCAGTTCGACATCCTTTACCGCGCCCATTACGGCCATCACGACTTCCCGACCAACCGCGCGCTGTTCTTCGCGCCGGATTTCATCGTATTCCCGGTCCTCGTCTTCAACTTCACGCTGATCTGGGGCGTTCTGACGCTGTTCGGCGCAAGCTGGGCCGTTCCCGGCACCGCAGCCATCGTGATGATCGGCGGCGGGCTGACCTTCCTTGCCTATGAGTGGTTCCATTCGACCGCGCATATGCCCGTCGCGAAGACAGCGGTGGAGCGGCATGTGACGACGCTCCACAACCAGCACCATTTCCGCGACTTCTCGCGCTGGTTCCACGTGACCGCAGGGGGCGAGATCATCGACCGGGCGATGGGCACCGCCATCGACCGCGACGCGCTGAAATCGCAGCAGCGGATCGAGTTCATCCGCACCCTCGGGATGCGGCCCGACGATCCGCGCCTCGTCGCCGCGCGCCACCGCTTCGCCGGGCGCTATGGCCTTGCCGCTGACGAGATTGAGCGCGCCGCCCGCGCCTGACCCGTTGCCGCTGCGCGCGACGCCCCTATGCTGGCCGCGAACCGGAAGGGGCAGACATGAACGATACACTTGAGGCTTTCGCCCGGATCATCGGCGCGGCGCAGGTGCTGACTGGCGCCGACGCCGCCCGCTACGGGATCGAACCGACCGGGCATTACCCGAGCACGCCGCGCGCTGTCCTCAGGCCATCGTCAACGGCCGAGGTGTCCGAAATCCTGAAACTCGCGCATCGGGACGCCATTCCGATCGTCCCCGCCGGTGGCCGCACCGGCCTGACGGGAGCCACCCGGGCCGAAGGCGCGGTGATGCTGTCGCTCGAACGGATGAACCGCATCCGCGACCTCAACCCGGTGGCGCGGGTGGTGCGGGCCGAGGCGGGGGTCGTGATCTCCGCCCTCCACGACCGCGCCGCCGAGCATGGCCTCGACTTCCCGCTCTGGTTTGGCGCGCGCGGCTCGGCGACGGTCGGCGGCGTCCTTTCCACCAATGCCGGCGGTTCGAACGTGCTGCGCTATGGCAATACCCGCGCACTCTGCCTCGGCATCGAGGCGGTCCTCGCCGATGGCCGTGTGCTCAACCTGATGAGCGCCCTACACAAGGACAATTCCGGCTATGACCTGCGCGATCTCCTGATCGGCGCCGAAGGAACGCTCGCCGTCATCACCGCCGCCACGCTGAAGCTGGTGCCTGCCGCGAAGGCGCGTGCGACGGCGGTGCTCGGGATGCAGTCGCTCGACGCCGCCCTCGGCCTCTTGAACCGCTTGCAGGAGGCCACGGGCGGGCTGGTCGAAGCCTTCGAATACATGCCCGACACCTATCAGCGCCGGCTCCGTGCCCGCCGCCCCGATCTCGGCTCAAGCCTTCCCGACATCCATCCGGTCTCGATCCTCGTGGAGCTTGGCGCCACCGCGCCGCGTGATACCACGCTCGGCCCCGATGGCGGCGTGCCGTTGCAGGACCTCCTGACGGCGGCGCTGGAACCGGCGCTGGAGGACGGCACGGTCAGCGACGCGATCCTCGCCAGGTCCGAGGAGCAGCGCAGGGCGATCTGGGCGCGGCGCGAGGCCGCCGCGGAGATCACCTTCGGGCCGGAGCCCTTCATCGACACCGACATAGCCCTGCCGCTCGACAAGGTGGCGACCTTCCTCGCCCGGATCGAGCCTGAGTTGCAACGCCTCGATCCCGGTGCCGGCAATATCACCGTCGGCCATCTCGGCGACGGCAACCTGCACTATTCCGCGCTGCCCACCCGCGACGACCCGGCGCTTTATGCGGCGGTGGTGGAGGCGGTCGAGGACATCGTCGCCGACCTCGGCGGCAGCTTTTCCGCCGAACATGGCATCGGCCTGATGAAGCAGCCAAGCATGGCGCGACGGAAGGACCCGGTGGCGCTTGAGGTCATGCGGGCGATCAAAGCGGCGCTGGACCCGAAGAACATCCTCAACCCCGGCAAGACCCTGCCGCCGATTCCCTGAACAGCCGCGCTTCTTCGTTGTCCAAATACGCCCGGGGGATTCCCGGATCGGGTCCGGTGTCGTGTTTCATTAGGTCGCGTTGACAAAAGGGATTCGCATGTCGCGCAGATGGTGCTTC
>DJUV01000341.1 GCA_002440625.1 Rhodobacteraceae bacterium UBA6273
GCCTCGACCACCGCCGCCTGGCGGGACTCGACGCCCGACTCGACGACCTGGGCGAGGTCGTCGACGGTATAGAGAAACACGTCGTCGAGTTCCGCCACCTCGCGTTCGATGTCACGCGGCACGGCAAGATCGACCATCACGATCGGTCGATGACGTCTGGTCTTGATTGCCCGTTCGACCATGCCCAGCCCCACGATCGGCAGGGGACTGCCGGTACAGGAGACCACCACATCATAGCGATGCAGCATATCCCCGACCGCATCGAGCCGAACCACATCGCCGCCAAAACGCTCAGCGAGCGTGCGGGCCCTTGCCTCCGTGCGGTTCGCAATCGTCAGCTGGCGCGGCTTGGCCCCTGCAAAATGGGCAGCACACAGCTCAACCATCTCACCCGCGCCGACGAACAAGACCCGCTGATCGGAAAGCCGCTCGAAGATCCGCTCGGAAAGATGAACGGCTGCGGCCGCCATCGAGACCGTATTGGCACCGATCGCAGTCGTGGTTCGGACTTCCTTCGCAACAGCGAAAGTCCTTTGAAAGAGCTTGTGGAGCAAGGTCCCAAGGGTGCCAGCCTCTTCAGCCTGACGAGCGGCCTCCTTCACCTGACCGAGGATCTGGGGTTCCCCCAGGACCATCGAATCGAGTCCGCTCGCAACCCTGAACACATGTCGAACCGCCTCGCGCTGCGGATAGCTGTACAGGTAGGGCGAAATATCGTTGAGACTCAGTCGGTGGAAATCGGCGAGCCAGTCGGCTGCCGACTGCGGATCGTCGCTGGCGTAATAGAGTTCAGTACGATTGCAGGTCGACAGGATTGCAGCCTCTCGCACCGGCTTTGCCTTGGTGAGGCTCAACAAGGCCTGTCCCAGACGCTCGGGCTGAAACGACACTCGTTCGCGAATCGCGATCGGAGCCGAGTGGTGATTCAAGCCGAGGGCAAAAAGCTGCATGCGTGGAAGGAGGGCCGACGAATCAGCGGATTATAGCACCGCCCGAATCCCATAAAGATTGAGGAAAATCAGCCGTTTCCCGTGACCGGAAAGGCAGCCGGAAAACGAAAAACGGCCCGCAATCGCGAGCCGTTTCGAAATTCTGGTGGCCAGGGGCGGAATCGAACCACCGACACGCGGATTTTCAATCCGCTGCTCTACCAACTGAGCTATCTGGGCACCGGGGGCGCAGGGCGCCCGGCGGGGTGGGTTTAGGCGAACGGGCCGGGGCTGTCCAGAGGGTTTTTGCGGAAATTCCGCAGCCGGGCATCGGATCAATGCGGCCGGCGGGGCGGGTTTTCGGGTTCGTCATCACCCGGCACCTCGGCCTCTTCGGGCGGGATCACATAGGCTCCGGTCAGCCAGCGACCGAGATCGACATCGGCGCAGCGCCGCGAGCAGAAGGGGCGGTACTTCGAGTCGGCATCCTTGCCGCAGATCGGGCAGGCCAAGGGGTCACTCCTTGATGGTCAGCGCCAGCGGCAGGCGGTCGCGCTTGCGCTGAAGTTCGTAGTTGCCGAGGGGGGTCCAGCCGGCAAGGCTCGTCTCGTTCGCCTCGCCCTTGAAGGCGGCGCGGAGCTGCTGTTCGACGGCGGCGCGGTCACGCTTCGGCATTGGTGCGAAATCGACGATGACCTGGCCGCCGAGGCCGCGCAGGCGCAGCTGGCGCGGCAGATCGCGGACGGCGGCAATGTTGGCCTTGAGGCCGGCGGCGGGCGAGGTATCGGCGCCGGTGTTCACGTCGACGGCCACCAGGGCGCGGGTCGACTCGACCGCCATATGGCCGCCACCGGGAAGCTCCACGAAGGGTGAAAGCAGCGCCGCGATCATCTCGTCGATGCCGTGGCGGACGAAGGCATCCTCGCCCTCGGCCACCTCGTCCGGCGCCGGATCGGCCCAGTCGGAGCCGGCCTGATCATGCGGGCCGGGCGCGTCGAGCAACAGCTCCGGCGCGCCGTCGGCATCGGCGAGGATCGCATCGGCAAGGTCGCGCATGGCGGCGATGTCGCCGGCCACGGCCTCGTCAACGGCCCATTCGGCAGCGGAGCGCAGGACGAGGCCGTGGGGCGAACCTTCCATCCCCGCAACCGCAAGCGCCGTGAGGCGGTCGCGGGCGGCTTCGTCGCGGATGCGGCGCGAGATGTTGTGGCCCGGTGCGCCGGGGGTGACGATGGCGAGGCGGCCCTTGAAGAGAAGCCTTGTCGTCACCGGCAGCGCCTTGCCCGGCTCGGCAAAGCCCGAGACCTGAACGAGTAGCGACTGACCGGGGCGGAGGCCGCCGGTTTCGCGGAGAAAGCCCCTGGCGCCGTCCGGCAGGCGCAGGAAGACCCCGCCCTGCCCTTTCATCTGGCGGTCCACCGTGCCGCGCAGGATCGCGCCGGGGGCGAAATCCGTGGCATCGCCGGGGGCAACAAGCAGGTCCTGCAACTGGCCGTCAACGACCAGCGCCGCGGCCTCAAGCCCTTGATATTCCCCCAGAACGACGACCCTGCCCTTCATTCTCCGCCCCCCTGAAGGTCGATCCCCGCCGCCTGCAAAAGCTGCGCCGTCTCGGCCACCGGCAGGCCGACGACCCCGGTGAAGGAGCCCTGAAGCCACGGGATATAGGCGCCGAAGCGGCCCTGGATGCCATAGGCGCCGGCCTTGCCCTGCCATTCGCCGCTGGCAAGGTAGCCGTTCAGTTCGACATCGGACAATTGCTTTACCTTGACCGTGGTCTCCACCACCCGCTCCCAGATCCTGTCTCCGCGTTTCACCGCGACGGCGGTGATGACGCGGTGGCGGCGGCCGGACAGTTTGACAAGGAATTCAGCGGCTTCGCCGGCATTCGCGGGCTTGCCGAGGATGCGGCGGCCGAGGGCCACGGTGGTATCGGCGCAAAGCACGACCTCATCCTCCGAAGCCGAAACAGCCTCTGCCTTCTCCCTCGCCATGCGCGCACAATAGGGGCGCGGCAGTTCTCCGCGCCGGGGATCTTCGTCGATGTCGGGGGCGCGCACCGCGTCCGGCACCAGACCAAGCTGGGCCAGAAGTTCCATCCGGCGCGGGCTGGCCGAGCCGAGGATGAGACGCAAGCCCACCTTACCTGAAGCGGTAATTTATCCGCCCCTTGGTCAGGTCATAGGGCGTCATC
>DJUV01000011.1 GCA_002440625.1 Rhodobacteraceae bacterium UBA6273
GGCCCTTGGTCGGGCCGGTCTCCTTGGCGATGGCGCCCTCAGCCAACGATGGTCGCCTCGGTCGCGGCGCGAAGCTCCGCCTCGGTCACGCCATCGGCTAGCTCCACGATCTTCAAGCCGCCCGGCACCACGTCGAGAACGCCAAGGTTGGTGATGATCCGGTCAACGACCGCCTTCCCCGTCAAGGGCAGGGTGCATTCCTTCAAGACCTTCGACTCTCCATGTTTCGACGCATGGTCCATCACCACGACAACGCGGCCGACGCCCGCCACCAGATCCATCGCCCCGCCCATGCCCTTCACGAGCTTGCCGGGGATCATCCAGTTGGCGAGGTCGCCATTCTCGGCCACTTCCATCGCGCCAAGGATCGCCATGGCAATCTTGCCGCCGCGGATCATGGCGAAAGAGGTCGAGCTGTCGAAATAGGCCGAATGCGGCAGCTCGGTGATCGTCTGCTTGCCGGCGTTGATAAGGTCGGGGTCTTCCTCGCCCTCGAACGGGAAGGGCCCCATGCCGAGCATGCCGTTTTCCGATTGCAGCGTCACGTTGACACCTTTCGGAATGTAGTTCGACACCAGCGTCGGAATGCCGATGCCGAGGTTGACGTACCAGCCGTCCTTCAGTTCCTGTGCGGCGCGCGCCGCCATCTGGTTGCGGTCCCAGGGCATCAGACGGCCTCCCGCTTGCGCACAGTGCGCTGTTCGATTCGTTTCTCGTGCGGCCCGGCGATGATGCGATGCACATAGATGCCGGGCAGGTGGATGTGGTCGGGATCAAGGCTGCCGGGTTCGACAATTTCCTCGACTTCCGCCACGCAGACCTTACCGCACATGCCCGCGGGCACGTTGAAGTTCCGCGCGGTCTTGCGGAAGACGAGGTTGCCGGTGGTGTCTGCCTTCCAGGCCTTGATGATCGACAGGTCGGCGAAGATGCCGCGCTCAAGGATATAGTCCTGACCGTCGAAACTCTTCACTTCCTTGCCCTCGGCAATCACCGTGCCGACGCCGGTCTTGGTGTAAAAGCCGGGAATGCCGGCGCCACCCGCCCGCATCCGTTCGGCCAAAGTGCCTTGCGGGTTGAATTCAAGCTCCAGCTCGCCTGAGAGGTACTGGCGCATGAATTCCGCATTCTCGCCCACGTAGGACGAGAGCATCTTCCTGATCTGCCGCGTATCGAGGAGCTTGCCAAGACCGAAGCCGTCGACGCCGCAGTTGTTGGAGGCGATGGTCAGGTCCTTGACCTTGCTTGCCACCAGCGCGTCGATCAGAAGCTCGGGAATTCCGCTCAGGCCGAAACCGCCCGCCGCGATGAACATCCCGTCGAACAGAAGGCCGTCGAGGGCCTCCTTCGCCGAGCCATAGACCTTCTTCATTCCACCTCCCGAAAACTCAGCCGCGTCCTTGCCGCCCCGCGAGGGGGCCGCCTCCGAAGGAAACGTGACGGATTGTACCGGCAGCCACCATCCGTAAGAATACGTAGAAGGATACGTAGAAGCAGGAGGATGCCGTGGCCAGCGCACCGCCCCCGTTCGCAACCGCCCGCGACCATGAACGGCTGGCGTTTCTCCATGCGCCAGATGCGACCCTGATCCTTGCCGACCGCGTGATCCTGCGAGCGAGCCTGCGAGTCGCCGACGTCTTCGGCTGGACCCCGGCGGAGATCGAGGGTCAGTCGATCCGCCTGCTCTATCCCGGACAGAGCGATTATGAGGTGATCGGCGAACGCGCCCGCCGGGCGCTGAGGGAACAGCCGGTCTACCACGACGAGCGGTTCATGCGCAGGAAGGACGGGCAGGTGGTCTGGATGGAGGGAAGCGGTGCCGCACTGGACCGCACCGACCCCGAGCGCCTCGCCATCTGGACGTACAGGCCGGCCGACCCGAGGGCCGGGCAGTTCGGCCTGCTGACCCTCGCGGAAAAGCGCATCGCCCGATACCTCGTCAACGGCTTCACCAGCAAGGAAATCGCGCTGGCGCTTGCCTGCTCGCACCGCACGGTCGAGGTCCACCGCGCCAACATGATCCGCAAGATGCAGGTCAGGAACAGTTTCGAACTTGTCCGCATGCTCCTGATGGCGCCCGAGCCGGACGGGATCAAGGGGTAGACCGGCGGCCGCAGGAGGCGTGTGCCGGAGAATCGGCCCGGCGGCGTTCCTCCGACCACGATCAGGCGGTTCAGATCAGCCGCGCCAGGGTGACGACTGGGGCAATATCGAACAGGTCCGCGACGGCGGCACTGAAAAGCCTGATGCTGCCATCCGACGACCGCCGTTCGATCTTGCGGGTGTCATGGGTGTCATGGGTGCCGTGGATGCGGGGGGCATCGCTGGCAAGCAGAGGGTCAGGCGCGCGCCGGCTTCCTTGCCGCGGCCTTCGCCTTTGGCGCCGCCTTGGGCTTTGCAGTTGCCTTGGACGCCGTCTTCGCCTTCGCCGCCGGCTTTTTCGCGGCCCCGCCGCGCTTGCCGCCGGACTTGGTCGCCTTCGCCGCGATCAGTTCGAGAGCCTCGGCGACGGTCACGACTTCGGGCGCCATCTCCTTCGGCAGCGTGGCGTTCACCTTGCCCCATTTGACATAAGGCCCGTAGCGGCCCGACATGACTTCGATCTTGCCGCCATCGGGGTGTTCGCCGAGATCGCGCAGCGCCGCCGGGGCAGAGGCCCGCGACCCGCGCCCGGCCTTCTGGGCGATCACCTCCACCGCGCGGTTCATGCCGATGGCGAAGACCTCGTCAGCCTCGGGCAGGTTGGCATAGATGCGGCCGTGCTTCACGTAAGGCCCGTAGCGGCCGATCCCGGCCTCGACCATCTCGCCATCCTCGGGATGCGGGCCGATCTCGCGCGGCAGGCTGAGCAGGCGCAGCGCCTTTTCAAGGTCCATCGCCTCGGGCGACCAGCCCTTCGGCAGGCTGGCACGGGCGGGCTTGGGGTTCGCCTCGGTCGCCTCGCCGCGCTGGACATAAGGCCCGAAGCGCCCGGATTTCAGCGAAATCTCGTCACCCGCATCCTCACCCAGCACCCGGTCGCCACCCGCGCCATCTTCGCCGTTCACCGCCGAGAGCGAGCGCGTATAGCGGCAGTTCGGATAGTTCGAGCAGCCGATGAAGGCGCCGCCCGACCGCGCGGTCTTGAGGCTCAAGCGCCCGGTGCCGCAGGTCTGGCAAAGCCGCGGATCGCCGCCATCGGCGCGTGCCGGATAAAGATGCGGCGCGAGGAAATCGTCGATCTTCTCCAGAACCTCGCCGATCCTGAGGTCGGCGGTTTCCGCGATGGCCGCCGTGAAGTCGCGCCAAAACCGGCTCAGCACGTCCTTGTAGTCGCGCTCACCGGCGGAGATATCGTCAAGCTCGCCCTCAAGGTCGGCGGTGAAGTCGTATTCGACATAGTGCCGGAAGTAGTTGGTGAGAAAGGCCGTAACCAGCCGGCCCTTGTCCTCGGGGATCAGCCGGTTCTTGTCTTTCCGCACATATTCCCGGTCCTGGATGGTCGAGACGATGGAGGCGTAGGTCGAAGGCCGGCCGATGCCCAACTCCTCCATCCGCTTGACCAGCGTCGCCTCGGTGTAGCGCGGCGGCGGCTGGGTGAAATGCTGCTCCGGCGTCACTTTCCGCTTCTCGGCGGGCTCGCCTTCAGCGATCTGCGGCAGACGGGCGCCGTCCTCGCCATCCTCGTCGTCGCGGCCCTCGTCATAGACTTTCAGGAAGCCGTCGAACATCACTACCTGGCCGGTGGCGCGCAGTTCCACCTGATTGTCGGCGCTGCCGACATCGACCGTCGTGCGCTCAAGCCGTGCGGCAGCCATCTGGCTGGCGATGGTCCGCTTCCAGATCAGATCGTAGAGCTTCCTTTGGTCGTCGGCGACCTTCAGCTTTTCGGGCGACAGGCTCATGTCCGTCGGCCGGATGCATTCATGCGCTTCCTGCGCGTTCTTGGCCTTGTTCTTGTA
>DJUV01000013.1 GCA_002440625.1 Rhodobacteraceae bacterium UBA6273
TAGGCTTCGCGGCCCGGCGGACGGCGCAGAAGAAGCGACATCTGGCGGTAGGCGACGGCCTGCTTGGAGAGGTCATCGTAGATGATGAGGGCGTGGCGGCCGTTGTCGCGGAAAAATTCCGCAATGGCGGTCGCCGAATAGGGCGCGAGGAACTGCATCGGCGCCGGGTCCGAGGCGGTCGCGGCGACGACGATCGTGTACTTGATCGCGCCGGTCTCTTCCAGCTTCTTGACGAGCTGGGCAACGGTCGAACGCTTCTGGCCGATGGCGACGTAGATGCAGTAAAGCTTCTTCTTCTCGTCGCTGCCGGCGGCTTCGTTGTAGCTCTTCTGGTTCAGGATCGTGTCGAGCGCGATCGCGGTCTTGCCGGTCTGACGGTCGCCGATGATAAGCTCGCGTTGGCCACGGCCAACCGGGATCATCGCGTCCACCGACTTGAGGCCGGTCGCCATCGGCTCATGCACCGATTTCCGCGGGATGATGCCAGGGGCTTTCACGTCAGCGATGGCGCGCTTCTTGGTCTTAATCGGGCCTTTGCCGTCGATCGGGTTGCCGAGGCCATCGACAACGCGGCCCAGAAGCTCGTCACCGACCGGCACGTCCACGATGGACTTCGTGCGCTTGACGGTGTCGCCTTCCTTGATGTCCTGGTCGGTGCCGAAGATCACGACGCCGACGTTGTCGGCTTCGAGGTTCAGCGCCATCCCGCGGATGCCGCCGGGGAATTCCACCATTTCGCCAGCTTGTACATTGTCGAGCCCGTAGACGCGCGCAATGCCGTCGCCGACCGAAAGCACGCGGCCAACTTCGGCCACTTCCGCTTCCTGACCGAAGTTCTTGATCTGCTCCTTAAGGATCGCAGAGATCTCGGCTGCCTGGATTCCCATTATCCGACCTCTTTCATGGAATTCTGAAGGGAAGCGAGCTTCGAGCGGATCGAGGTGTCGATCATCTTCGAGCCCACTTTTACGATAAGTCCGCCAATGAGGCTTTCATCGACGGCAGTGTTGAGTTTCACGGTCTTGCCGACCGAAGCCGACAGCGACTTTGCCAGCTTGTCGGCCTGCGCCTTGGTCAGCGCGGCGGCGGCGGTCACCTCGGCGGTCACTTCGCCCTTCTCTTCGGCGATCATTGCCTCAAGCGCGGCGAGAAGCTGGGGCAGGACGAAAAGCCGGCGGTTCTGCCCCATCAGCGCGAGCGTGTTGGACAGCGTCGCGGAAACGCCCATCTTCTTGGCGAGGGCCCCGATCGCGCCGGTCTGCTCTTCACGCGAATAGATCGGCGAGGCGACAAGGGCACGCAGGTCAGCGCTGTCCCTCAGCGCCGCGCCAAGCGCGGCGACGTCGGCTTCCAGCGTCTTGAGCCCCTTCGCTTCTTTGGCGAGTTCGAATACCGCCGTCGCATAGCGACCGGCGATGCCTGCTGAAATCGAAGCTGGTTCGGACACGTCGATCCTTCCGATTAGTTTCCCCAAGGCCCCTGGATTATGGTCAGGGACTACCCGTAGGGTGCACTGGCGCGCACTCTTGATCGCGGCGGGATGTAGCAGAGGTGTCAGCCCCCCGCAACAGGCTTGGTCAAGAGAAAGTGAGGTCATCCACCGCTTATTCGCGGGCGTTCGCGCTATCTTCTTGGAAATGGCCTTCGGCATCGCGAAACCGCCCCGTCCCAACTGGGCCGCCACCCGCCGCCCTGCCGATGGATTCGGCGCTGATTCCCCAGTATTCTGCGATCCAAAGCGCTTCAGGCCGGTTCCGCCGCCGGTTTTGGCAATGCGTCAAGAACACGCAGGGGGCGGCGCACCGTTGCGGCCAGACCGGGCCGCTGCGGCGCATGGATATGCTTGGACACTTCCAGCATCAGGACGCCCCCCGCCACCACGCTCGAAACCCTGAGGCCAAAGCGTTCCCACATCGCCGCCGTCCGAAGCCAGAAGCGGCGCGACGAGGGCGGCACGAAGAGCGCGGACTGCTGACGCTCGGCCGCGAAGTTCTGCTTGCGAAGCTGCGCGTCGAGCTGGCTCATCGAATAGGGCCGGCCAAAGCCGAACGGAGTCTTGTCCGACCGCGACCAGAGACCCGAACGGTTCGGCACGATGAAAAGCGCCCGCCCCCCCGGCCCGAGAACGCGCCAGCATTCATCAAGAAGCGCCGAGGGGTTTTCCGATTGCTCAAGACCATGAAGCAGCACCAGCCGGTCAACCATCCCGGTGTCGATCGGCCAGGCCGTTTCCTCGCAAAGGACGGAGACATTGTCGCCCCCCGCCGGCCAGGGCATGACGCCTTGCGGACCCGGCATCAGCCCGATCACCCGGCGCGCGCTGTCGAGATATGGCCTGAGAAGCGGCACCGCGAAACCATAGCCCGCCACCGTCTGCCCCTTGGCGTCAGGCCAAAGTGCCGTGACCTGATCGCGGATCGCCCGCTGGGCCGCGCGGCCAAGCTGGGTCCGATAGTAGAAATTCCGCAGGTCGAGCACATCGAGATGCATTGCGCAGAGGCCAAGCTTGGGCAACAGTCCGCCAGACAATAAGCGAACAGAACCGAAAAGCCATGCCCCTGGAAATCGTCACCGTCCCCTGCCTTACGGACAACTACGCCTACCTTGCCCGTGACGAGGCCACCGGGGCCACGGCAATCATCGACGTGCCCGAGGCGGCGCCGATCCTGAATGCACTGGCCGAAAGGGGCTGGCACGCCAGCCACATCCTCATCACCCACCACCACGACGATCATATTGCCGGGGTCAAGGCGCTTGCCGCCGCGACCGGGGCGCGGGTGATCGGCGCCGCCGCGGACAGGCACCGCCTGCCCCGGCTCGACGAGGCGGTGGAAGCCGGCGAGACCATCAGAATCGGCATGTTCGCTGGCGAGGTGATTGATGTCTCAGGCCATACGATCGGCCATGTTGCCTATCATTTTCCCGAAGCCGGCGCCGTATTCACCGCCGACAGCCTGATGGCGCTCGGCTGCGGACGGATTTTCGAAGGCACGCCGGAGATGATGTGGAAAAGCCTGTCGCGGCTTGCCGCACTGCCTCCCGAGACGCTGATCTATTCGGGCCATGAATACGCCCAGTCGAACGCCCGATTTGCACTGACCATTGAACCGGCCAATCCGGCACTTATATCCCGCTCGAACGCAATCACCGAAGCCCGGAAAGCCGGGCGGCCGACAGTCCCTACCACCCTCTCGCATGAACTCGCCACCAACCCCTTCCTTCGGGCGAAGCTTCCCGAAGTGAAGGCCCTGATCGGACTTGCCGGCGCCAGCGACGCCGAAGCCTTTGCCGAAATCCGCGCCCGCAAGGACCGTTTCTGAACGGCCCGACAGTCCCGCGCGATTTCGACAATTCTGTCACAGGCGCCGTCAATCCGATCACATTTTGTGCCAGCACCCCGAGTAAGGCATAAATCGGCGAGAAAAGACTTGCAGACGCCCCATTTCGACCGATCTTTAAAGGTATGAGGCGATGGTGGACAGGGGCCACGCGGCCCTTTCGACCGACTGGAAAGGAGCACGAAGGTGCCATCATTTTCGAACACTCTCGAACAGGCAATCCACGCCGCGCTCGCGCTTGCGAATGCGCGCCGTCATGAACTTGCCACGCTTGAACACCTGCTGCTGGCCCTTCTTGATGAGCCTGACGCAGCCAAGGTGATGCGCGCCTGCTCCGTCAACATCGACGAGCTGCGCCAGACGCTGGTGGATTTCATCGACGACGACCTGTCCACCCTGGTAACCTCGGTCGAAGGCTCCGAAGCGGTGCCCACCGCTGCCTTCCAGCGCGTCATCCAGCGCGCGGCGATCCACGTGCAATCCTCCGGCCGGACCGAAGTGACGGGCGCCAACGTCCTTGTCGCGATCTTCGCCGAACGGGAATCGAACGCCGCCTACTTCCTTCAGGAACAGGACATGACGCGCTATGACGCGGTGAACTTCATCGCCCACGGCGTCGCCAAGAACCCGAGCTTCGGCGAGGCCCGCCCGGTGGCCGGCGCGCAGGAACAGGAAGAACAGCAATCATCGGAATCGCATGGCGAGGCCAAGGAAAGCGCGCTTGC
This sequence comes from Rhodobacteraceae bacterium UBA6273, assembly GCA_002440625.1. Lineage (GTDB taxonomy): Bacteria > Pseudomonadota > Alphaproteobacteria > Rhodobacterales > Rhodobacteraceae > Albidovulum. Next base: position 4,064 of record DJUV01000013.1, read on the forward strand.
CAAATACTGCGTCGACCTCAACCAGAAATCGAAGAAGGGCGACATCGACCCGCTGATCGGCCGCGAGCCCGAGATCGAGCGCTGCATTCAGGTGCTCTGCCGCCGCCGCAAGAACAACCCCTTGCTCGTCGGCGATCCCGGCGTCGGCAAGACCGCCATCGCCGAGGGCCTCGCGCTCAAGATCGTGCGCGGCGAGACGCCGGAGATTCTTGCGAAGTCGACGATCTTCTCGCTCGACATGGGCGCGCTTCTGGCCGGTACCCGCTACCGCGGCGACTTCGAGGAGCGGCTGAAAGCCGTGGTGAAGGAGCTGGAGGATCACCCCGACGCGATCCTCTTCATCGACGAGATCCATACGGTGATCGGCGCTGGCGCGACCAGCGGCGGCGCGATGGACGCCTCCAACCTCCTGAAGCCCGCGCTTCAGGGCGGCAAACTCCGCTGCATGGGGTCGACGACCTACAAGGAGTTCCGCCAGCACTTCGAAAAGGACCGCGCCCTTTCCCGCCGGTTCCAGAAGATCGACGTCAACGAACCTTCGGTCGATGACACGATCAAGATCCTGATGGGCCTCAAGCCCTATTTCGAAAAGCACCACGACCTTCACTACACGAAGGACGCGATCAAGTCGGCGGTGGAACTGTCGGCGCGCTACATCCATGACCGGAAGCTGCCGGACAAGGCCATCGACGTCATTGATGAGGCCGGGGCGGCCCAGCATCTCGTCGCGGAATCGAAGCGCCGCAAGACCATCGGCCCGAAGGACATCGAGGCCGTTGTGGCCAAGATCGCCCGCATCCCGCCGAAGAACGTCTCCAAGGACGATGCGGAAGTGCTGAAGGATCTGGAAAAGACCCTCAAGCGCGTGGTCTTCGGTCAGGACAAGGCGATCGAGGCGCTGTCCTCGGCGATCAAGCTGGCCCGCGCGGGCCTTCGCGAACCCGAGAAGCCGATCGGCAACTACCTCTTCGCCGGCCCCACCGGCGTCGGCAAGACCGAGGTGGCGAAGCAACTGGCCGACTCGCTTGGCGTGGAGCTTCTGCGCTTCGACATGTCGGAATACATGGAGAAACATGCAGTTTCCCGCCTGATCGGCGCGCCTCCGGGCTATGTCGGCTTCGA
>DJUV01000072.1 GCA_002440625.1 Rhodobacteraceae bacterium UBA6273
TCCAGAGCGCGTTCAGGCCGCGTGCGAGGCCGATCGGGGTGGATTCGCCGATGTTGGCGGCGAAGATCTCGCCGTAGTTGCCATTCGCGGCAATCGCGCGCTTGGCCCAGTCCTTGTCGAGACCCATCATCGCGCCGAGGTCGCCCTCAAGTCCGAGGAGCCGCTTGACTTCCGGGTTCTGGGTCGAGTTGGCCACTTCCTCGATATTGGCCTTGGTGATGCCCATTTCTTCGGCGGCCACCAACGAGTAGAAGGTCCAGCGCACGATGTCGCCCCAGTTGTTGTCGCCATGGCGGACGACCGGGCCGAGCGGTTCTTTCGAGATGATCTCGGGCAGGATGATGTGGTTTTCAGCATCCGGCAGCGTGGCGCGGGTCGAAGCGAGGCCCGAAGCGTCGGTGGTGAAGGCATCGCAGGCGCCGGCCATGTACTGGCGCTGCGCTTCGGCATCGTCAGCCACGGTGACCGGCGTGTAGGAGATGTTGTTCTCCTTGAAGAAGTCGGCAAGGTTAAGTTCCGTCGTGGTGCCGGTCTGGATGCAGACGGTGGCGCCATCGAGTTCCTTGGCCGAAGCAACGCCGAGGTCCTTCTTCACCATGAAGCCCTGGCCGTCGTAGTAGTTCACCGCGACGAAATCGAGCTTCAGGTCGTTGTCGCGCGAGAAAGTCCAGGTCGAGTTACGGACCAGAAGATCAACCTCGCCCGAGGCGAGCGCAGTGAAGCGGGTTTCGCCCGTGGTTGGGACGAACTTCACCTTGTTGGCGTCGCCGAGGACTGCCGCCGCGACGGCGCGGCAGAGCGAAACGTCGAAACCCGTCCAGTTACCGCTTGCATCCGGCGCGCCGAAGCCGGTGAGGCCGGTGTTGGAGCCGCAGATCAGCTCTCCCCTTGCCTTGACATCGTCGAGCGTGCCCGCCGACGCGTAGCCCGCCAGAAGGGCCGCGCCAGCAAGCGTCCCGAGGAATACCGATTTTTTCATACTTACCTCTTCCTGAGTTTCCGCCCGCGTTCGGGGCGGGTGAGCGGCCAGGTTGTCCTGGCGCGAATGTTAGGGGTCACCCCCAGTGACGGTCAGTTAGGACCCTCAAGTGCGGGACGTCAAGTGACCTTGCGGTTGAACCCCGGTGAATGTGCGGCAAATCAGTGCAGGGCAGCGCGATCGTCCGCAGACCCGACGCAACGTCAACACGCGCCGTCTTGCAGAAGCTGCCAGAATCCGTGCGCGTGGAGGAAGTCCCGGCGTTTGGCTTCTGCTGCCTCGACCGCTTCCTCATCCGCGCCCCAAAGCTCGGTCTGCCAGTCTTCGTCAATGCGCGATGCCCGCCAAAGAGCTTGCGGATCGCTCTCCGCCTCGGTCGCGGCAAGCCCGATGAGCAGCGAACCGGAAATCGAGACGAGGTCGTGGAGCGCCGTCAGTTCGAAAGGCGTGGTTCCGTGGACCTCTGCGGCAAGCGTCCGCATCGCTTCCTCGGGCTGATCGACCGGGGCGATGCCGGCGGTCGTGCGCAGCACGGCCCCGTGTTTCTGCCGCGCCCAGTTAAGGATCGGGTCCCAGGCCTCGGCCTGGCGCCGCGCAAGCTCGCCCGCCTCATCGGTGCGGTAGCAGACAAGGTCGGACCCGCCATAGGCCGCGATCAGTTCCGCCACCTCGTCGAACTGCGTGGCGACCTTGTCGACTGCCGAATTGGCCGACCGGGTGAAGGGCATGCGGCGCGGGTCGACTGTGCCCTCGACGGCGCGCCATTCTTCAGCGACCGCCTCGGCCAACGCGCGGGTCGGCAGGATCAGCGGCCGCTTTCCCGGCGTCCTTAGCGGGCGGGCGTCGAGCCTGACGGCAAATCCGCCGTTATCCTTCTCGACCGTCACGTCCTTCCAGAACCGCCGCGCCGCCCAACCGGTCATGCCTGCCCCCAGATATGTTCAAGCGCCGCCGGAATCTCAGCCGCGCGGGTCACGATCCGGCCCGCACCGGCGCGTTCGAGCGCCGCCACCGGATGGTAGCCCCAACTCACGCCGATGGTGGCGATTCCCGCCGCCCGGCCCATTTCCACATCGAAGGTGGTGTCACCGATCATCACCGCGCGTTCCGGTGCAATGCCGGTTTCGGTCATCGCGGCCAGCAGCATCGAGGGATGCGGCTTCGAGGGGTGGTCGTCGGCGACCTGCTGGGTGGCGAACGCCGCTTCCAGCCCATGCCCTTGCAGGAGGAGCCGCAGCCCTTTGCGCGACTTGCCCGTGGCGATGCCAAGGACAACGTCGGGCGCCGCCGAAAGCCCGGCAATCAGCGCGCCCACGCCGTCATAGAGCGGCGCGAGCTTGCGCGAACGCTCGGTCATGAAGGTGGCCTTGTAGGCCTCGACCAGCCGCGCCTGCACCTCGACCGGATGCTCCGGCGCCAGCCGCGCCATCGCCACCGGCAGGGAAAGCCCGACGATGGCCAGAACGGCGCCCCGATCCGGGCAGGGCAGAGCCTCGGCGGCAAAGGCGCCCGCCATCGCGGCGACGATCAGGTCCTGACTGTCGCAAAGCGTGCCGTCCACGTCGAAGATCACGAGCCTTTGGCGGCTCATGCTTCGGCCTCGTCGAAGGGGTCGGCAGGGGCATCGCCTTCAGACCAGCCGACGGTCGCCCAGGTGCGCTTCATATGGTCCGGCAGGGGTGCGGTCAGGGTGATGCGCTTGCCGGTGATCGGGTGGTCGAAGGAAATCGACCGGGCATGGAGGTGCAGTTTGCGGCTGATCTCGCCACCCAGTTGCGCACCCCAGCCATCACCGAGATTCTCCTGCCCCGATCCGCCATACTTGCCGTCGCCAGCGATGGGATGGCCGATCTCGGCCATATGGGCGCGAAGCTGATGCGTCCGGCCAGTCACCGGGACCAGTGCCACCCAGGCGGCGCGGGTGCCAAGCCCGTCGATGACGGCATAATCGGTGGTCGCACGCTTGGCGCCTTCGGTCTCGCCGATCTTCGCCGGGTGGATGGCGATCATCTTTTCGCCCTCGCCGCCCCTTCCGTGCCCCGGCGCCTTCACAAGGCCGAAGCGGATCGTGCCCATCTTCGGATTGGGCATCCCGGCAACCGCCGCCCAGTAGATCTTGCGCGTCGTCCGCGCCCGGAACGCCTCGGACAAGGCCCGCGCAATGCGATCGGTGCGGGCAAGGAGGAGGACGCCCGATGTGTCCTTGTCGAGCCGGTGGACAAGCTTCGGCCGGTCCTTGAAGCCGAACATCAGGGCACCCGTCAGGCCATCGACGTGGCGGTTGCCCTGCCCCGACCCGCCCTGGCTCGGCAAGCCCGGCGGCTTGTTCAGTGCGATGATGTGTTCGTCCTTCCAGAGGACAGCGGCCTGTATCATCTCGGCATCCGTGCCGGGGATTGTGGCCGCGTCTCGCCTCGGTGGGCCGCCTTCGGTCTTCGGTAAGGGCGGCACCCGCACCTCGGCCCCCGGCAGCACGTGGGTCGATGCCTTGACCCGCCCGCCATCGACCCGGATCTGGCCGGTGCGGCAGAGCTTCTCGATGGCACCTTGCGTGATCTCGGGGAAGCGCTTCTTCAGGAAACGGTCGAGCCGGCTTTCGCCTTCGCTCTCGCCCACGGTCAGGATACGGACGCCGCTCATGCGATCACCATGCGCATCAGGTGAACCCCGGCGACAAGGCCGAGAAGCGAGACCGCAACCGACAGCCCGATGTAAAGTGCTGCAAGGTCATGCCGCCCCACCTCCATCAGCCGCCATGCTTCGAGCGAGAAGGAGGAAAAGGTGGTGAAGCCGCCAAGGATGCCGGTGGCGAGGAAGGCATTCCAATGCGCCAGCCCCTTGGCCCCGAGTAGAACCACGAGGATGCCCATCAGGAACGAACCCACGATGTTGACGGTGATGACACCCAACGGAAAGGCCTGCGCACCAAAGCCGCGCAGGATCGCCACGCCCGCAAGATAGCGGGCCGAAGCGCCGATTGCGCCGCCAAGGGCGACCTGGAGAAGCGTCTGGATCATGGCGCTTTCCTCGTCCCAGCGCCGAGCAATGTCAACTGCCGCGCTTGTCGCGCAGCTTGGCGAACCACTCGATCCGCTTTTTCAGCTCACGCTCGAAACCACGCTCGACCGGCTGGTAGAGGATCGGGCGCTTCACGCCGTCGGGAAAGTAGTTCTGGCCCGAAAACCCGTCCTCGGCGTCATGGTCATAGGCATAGCCGGCGCCATAGCCCTGTTCCTTCATCATCTTCGTCGGCGCATTCAGGATATGCTTCGGCGGCGGCTCAGACCCTGTGCGCCGAGCAAGGTCGCGCGCCGCCTTGTAGGCGACGTAGCCGGCGTTCGATTTCGGCGCGAGGGCGATGTAGGCCACTGCTTGTGCCAGCGCCAGCTCGCCCTCCGGGCTGCCAAGCCGTTCGAAAGTCTCCCATGCATGAAGGCAGATCGTCTGCGCTTGCGGATCGGCGAGCCCGATATCCTCGACCGCCATGCGGATGATGCGGCGGGCGAGGTAGCGCGGGTCCTCGCCGCCTTCGAGCATCCGCGCGAACCAGTAGAGCGCCGCATCCGGGTCCGAGCCTCGCACCGATTTATGGAGCGCCGAGATAAGGTTGTAATGCTCATCCCCCGACTTGTCGTATTTCGCCGCCCGTCGCATCAGCCGGCGGCCGAGTGTTTCGGTGTCGATGGCTTCCTTCAGCTTCCAGGCCGCCACCTGCTCAATCAGGTTCAAAAGCGCCCGGCCGTCGCCATCGGCCATTTCCAGAAGCGCCTCGCGCGCCGGCCCTTTCAGCGGCAGGGCCGCGCCCAGCTCCTTCTCCGCCCGCTGCGCCAGCCGTTCCAGATCGGCAAGACTCAGACGTTCGAGGACGATCACCTGCGCCCGGCTGAGAAGTGCCGCGTTCAGCTCGAACGAGGGGTTTTCGGTGGTGGCCCCGACCAGAAGGATCGTGCCGTCCTCCATATGCGGCAGGAACCCGTCCTGCTGCGCCTTGTTGAAGCGGTGAATCTCGTCGACGAATAGGAGCGTCCCCCTGCCCTGCTTCCGGCGCAGCTTCGCCGCATCGAAGACCTTCCGAAGTTCCGGCACCCCGGTAAAGATGGCACTGACCTGAATGAAGGCAAGGTCGGTCGCATCGGCCAGCAGCCGGGCGATGGTGGTCTTGCCGACACCCGGCGGCCCCCAGAGGATCAGCGACGACAGGCTGCCCGAGGACAGCATCGCGCCAAGCGGCCCTTCGGGCGACAGCACCCGGTCCTGCCCGATCACCTCGGAAAGCGCAGCAGGTCGCAGCCGGTCGGCCAACGGGCGCGGCGCCGAAGCCTGGGTTTCACCGGAAGGGGGATCGAAGAGGTCGGCCATCGCGCCGGAGACTAACGCCGCGCCGGCGCCGACAAAAGTGTAGAATGGCGCCGCATGTCACCACCCCGCGCCCAGCCCAATCGTCCGTCGGTCAGTGCAGCTTCGTGGCCAGGTCGATCCGGACGCACTGGTAATCGCCATCGTCGATATACATCACTGGTCCGACCCCTGTGGCGGTCAGGCCGCAGCGCCCGTACCAGCGCGGCCAGTTCGCCGGCGTGATCGCGATAAGTTGGGTTGCGCCAAGCTCGCGCGCCGATTTGACCATGGCTTCGACCATGTAGCCATGCACCCGGCGGCGGATCGTCTGCGGCACCGAATGCAGGACGAAGACGCGGGTGCATTCCCAGACGTTGGGATCGACCGGCGCTTCCTCATGCAAAAGGTCGGCTGGAAGCGAGGCGAGGAGCCCGCGCTGCGCATCCCGGATCATGTAGCTGTAGATGCCGCACTTCGCCGTTGTCGGCGTCAGCCGGATGCCTGCGTGGACCTGTCCGAATTCATCATGAATGGCGATCCAGCGGCTGGCCGGCGTGTCGTACTGGTCGTACTCCATGTCCAGTGCTTCGGGCAGGTTCCACCGCTTCTCGACAATGAAGGACTGCTTCCGAGCCCTGAAAAGGTTCGCGAACAACTCCCCGTGGTTGTGGAGGTTCTCGAAGGACAGAACGGTGGTTTGCATGTTCGGACTCCTGCTAGGCTAAACGCATCAGCCCTTTTTGCGAAAGCAAGGACAGCATCGGTTCACATCAGCCTGTAGTCTTTGGCGCGCTGGATCGCCTCTGCCGTCGTCCGGGCGAGCAGTCTTTGCCGCGCCGACGTCAGACGCGCCTTGAGCGCACTTTCAGATATGTTCAATTTGGCCGCTGCTGCCGCATGCCGGTCTCCCGCCGCAATACAACGCAAGGCTTCGATCTGGGCTTTGGTCAGGCTTTCCGGCGGCTCCGTGATATCGTGCAGCCGTCGAACGAGTTGCGAGATCTTGTCGATTTCGGCATCGGCAAAATCGCGGTCGGACCGCGCGAAACTGGAAATAGTCCGGGACCGAATCGGGCCGCAGGAAACGGTAAGGCCGTAAACCAGTCCGAAGCTCCTAGCATCTTCGAACACCCCGAACGGATCGGGGATGCCGAAATCCGCCCACCGGCTTGCACCTTCCTTCGAGAAACCCCAGGCAATTGTAGGATCGCGGAGCGCATAAGCCTGCTCGGTATAGTGATCCAGCCATTCCTGATTGTAGTTCGAGAACTGCATGAGCGGTGACGCGTATCTGATGTGCAGGCCTATGAAATATCCCGCTGGAGACAGCAGCGAGAGCGAATGCAGGAACGGATCGAGAGTTGGCATCGAAGACATGTCCTTTTAGACAAGTTGCCTTAGCAACCGTCAACCTTAAATTGAACCACATAGTTTGAAGTGAGGGTTAGCACAGTGCGTACAATCAATCCGGGCCTTTTTGCTCGTCTCATGCGACTTCCCGATGCGGCGCGGAACGATCTGCTCGAGTTTCTCGGGGCGACGCCGGTTGCCGATGCCCAGCTCTCTGCTGTGATCGACTCGATCGCGGAGCGGATGGTGCGCGAACGTAGCGGGATTCGGATGGAGCCAAACTGATCATAGGCATTGTTTGACCCAACTTACCGGTGCCATTATGGAGAAACCCCGCCAGCATTCTGGCGGGGTTTCTCTTTTCGTCCAACATCTGTTCGGAAATGTCAGTCCTCGGCGGCCGCTTCGGCCTCGACCCGGGCCAGATCCTCGGCGCCCTTGGCGGCCGGATCGCGGTCAACGAGTTCGATGATCGCCATCGGCGCCATGTCGCCGTAGCGGAAGCCCGCTTTCAGCACGCGGACATAGCCGCCCTGACGGTCCTTGTAGCGCGCGCCGAGCACGTCGAAGAGCTTGGCGACATGCTTGTCCTGCTTCAGCTGCGAGTCGGCCTGACGACGGGCATGCAGGTCGCCGCGCTTGGCGAGCGTGATGAGTTTTTCGACGATCGGACGCAGTTCCTTCGCCTTGGGAAGGGTGGTCTTGATCTGTTCATGTTCGATGAGCGA
>DJUV01000057.1 GCA_002440625.1 Rhodobacteraceae bacterium UBA6273
CCCATGCCGTAAAGCTGGCCGGCCTTTTCCTCGAATCGCCGGATCAGCAGCATGTCGCGGTAATACTTCAGCAGATCTTCCCCGGAAGTATTTGATTTCTGAGCAGGCTTTCGCGCAGCCATCGCAAGCTCCTCCCAACGCAGTGAAACTGGTTCAGTGTTAAACTATCAAATAACTCATAGTGCTTCGGACCGCGAGCACTATTTCCGCTGCGCCAGCCCGACGGCTGCATCCCGCCCTCCTGCACTTTCTGTCGAAAAATACTCCCGCCGGAGGCATGCCGAGGAGAAGGCCCCAGGGGCCTTCGACGAGAGGGGGGCCTTGCGCCCGGAACGGGCGCGCCTTCGGGTCAGTGGATGACGATCTCGTCCGAACGGATCACGCCCAGCACGTTGCGGGCGCGTTCATCGAGGAGGTCAAGGTCAAGGTAGCCGTCCGACAGCCGCCGCGTCAGGTTTTCCATCTTCGCCGCCTCGGCCTTCAGCCGGTCGCGCTCGGCAGTCAGGGTCTGGCGCTCGGCCTCGGCCTGCACCCGGCGAAAGACGCCGTAGTCGCCCTGTACGGCGGCGAAGGTGAAGTAAAAGCCAAGCCCGCCGGCGATTACGAGGTAGAACGCCATGCCGATTGCGGGCTTGTTGCGGGGTGTGTTCATGCTTTGCCTCAGTCCGGCCACTCACGGGCCGTGTAACCGAATCATGTCACATCGGCAAACGCTTGGGAATCCCCGGCGAAAGCGATTTTCGCACGCTGCTGCCGGGGCAGGGCCTCACCCCGCGACCGAGGCGTCGTAGATCGACTGGATCGCACCGTCGAGCGCCTTGTTGAATTCGGCATCCGACTGCTGCGCCGACAGCCCCTCGGTCAGCGCGCGCGAGAAGCTCGCGATGATGCCCTTGTTCAGGGCAAGGACCTTGTTGGCTTCGTCGCGCGAATAGCCGCCCGACAGCGCCACCACGCGCATCACTTTCGGGTGGTCCACCAGCGCCTTGTAAGTGTTCGGCTTGGTCGGCAGCGTCAGCTTCAGCATGACTTCCTTGCCCGCAGGGAGCTTGTCGAGGTGCTTCAGGATCTCTTCCTTCAGCATCTCTTCCGCCTCGGCCTTGTCGGGGATGGAGATCGTCACTTCCGGCTCAAGGATTGGCATCAGGCCATGCGCCAGCACCCTGTCGCCAAGCTCGAACTGCTGCGCCACAACGGCGGCGATGCCCTTGGGGTTGGCCGCGTCGATGACCGAACGCTCCTTGGTGCCGAAGATGCCCTTGGCCACAGCCCGTTTGAGAAGATCATCAAGCCCGCCGATCGGCTTCATCAGCTTGACGCCGTTCTTTTCCTCCTCAAGCCCCTTGTCGATCTTGAGGAAGGGGACCACGCCACGCTCTTCCCAAAGATAGGCGGCGGCCGGCTTGCCGCCGATTTCGGCGTCCATGGTCTTTTCAAAGAGGATGGCGCCGACCACGCGCTTGCCGTCAAAGGCAGGCGAGGTGGCGATGCGGGCGCGCATGGCATGGATCAGGCCGTACATCCCGGCGTCGTCGGACCAGTCGCCGTCCTTGTGGCCGTAAAGCTTCAGCGCCTTCGGGGTCGACCCGCCGCTCTGGTCAAGTGCCGCGATGAAGCCCTTGCCCCCACGCATCTGTTCCGCCTGCTTTTGCCGTGACATGCTGATCCTCGCTTGACTGGATGGACGGGCGGACCCGGTTCTTTTCGCTTCTAGGGGAGGCTGCGGGGCCTTGCAAACGTGGTGGCGCTAACGTCCACCACCCTACGCGGGTTTCAGAAACAATCCGGCGATCCGGGCGACCAGACGGCGCGGCGCAAGCCGGGGTCCGAAGGCAAAGGCCTTGTTGGCAAGGCCGGTCACGCGAATCCTCTCGCCCCGGTGCATCGCCCGCCATCCCGCCTTCGCGACCTTGCCCGCAGCCGGGACGGGCAGCGCCTTGAAGAGGCGGACGCCCTCCATCCCGGCATCTGCGGCAAAGTTGGTCTTCGTCGCGCCGGGGCAAAGCGCCGTGACCGTAACCGGGCTGTCCTTCAGCTCCTCCGCCACCCCTTCGCTCAAGGCCAGAAGATAGGCCTTGGTCGCATGGTAGACCGCCATGTTCGGCCCCGGCATGAAGGCGGCGGTGGAGGCGACGTTCAGCACGCGGCCACCCCCCTGCTGCACCATATGTGCGACCGCGCGCTTCATCAGGATCGTGGCGGCAACGACATTGACCATGATGGACGCCAGCTCGCGCGCGCCGTCGCCCGCCGCGAAGGGGCCGTTGTAGCCAAGGCCGGCGTTATTCACGAGGATGTCGATGTGCCGTCTGAGGCTGACCTTGCGCCAGAGCGCCTCGACCGCCTCGGGGTCGGAAAGATCCGTCGGGATCACCTCGACCGCGATCCGGTGCTTGGCGCGAAGCTCCGCCGCCAGCCGCTCCATCTTCTCCGCCTGCCGGGCGACAAGAATGAGGTCACGGCCTTCGGCCGCAGCGAGCCGGGCGAATTCCACGCCGAACCCTTCGGAGGCGCCGGTGATCAGCGTCCACTTCGATGCCATTGGTCTTAGCTCCCGTGCCCCCGCTGCGTAGCTACGCGAGGGCGCGGGATTCGCATAGGGTCAGGATTCGAGCGCGACCACGCCGGGCAGTTCCTTGCCTTCCATCCATTCGAGGAAGGCGCCGCCGGCGGTGGAGATAAAGGTGAAATCCTCGGCAACGCCGGCCTTGTTCAGCGCCGCGACCGTATCGCCGCCACCCGCGACCGAAATCAGCGCGCCGGCTTTGGTGAGATCCGCGGCCTTCCGCGCCGCGGCGTTGGTTGCCGCGTCGAAAGGGGCGATCTCGAAAGCGCCAAGGGGGCCGTTCCAGATCAGCGTCCGCGAGGCCTCGAAAACCTTGCCGATCGCCGCCACCGTCGCCGGCCCGGCATCGAGGATCATCGCATCGGTGGGGCAGGCATCGGCAGCCACCGTCTCAGACGGGGCACCTTCGCGGAACTCGCGGGCGACGACGATATCTTCCGGCAGGTGGATCGTGCAGCCGGTGGAGGCCGCCTTGTCGAGAATGGCGCGTGCGGTATCCGCCATGTCGCGCTCGGCGAGCGACTTGCCGACATTGACGCCCTTGGCGACGAGGAAGGTGTTGGCCATGCCGCCGCCGATCACCAGATGGTCGACCTTTTCGACGAGGTTGCCGAGAAGGTCGAGCTTGGTTGAAACCTTGGCGCCGCCGACCACCGCCACAACCGGATGCTGCGGGCTGCCAAGGGCGGCGTTCAGCGCCTTCAGTTCCGCCTCCATCAGCCGACCGGCGCCGGATGGCATCAGATGGGCAATGCCCTCGGTCGAGGCATGGGCCCGGTGCGCGGCGGAAAAGGCATCATTGACATAGATGTTGCCAAGCGCCGCCATTCCGGCGGCGAGCGCGGGGTCGTTCTTTTCCTCGCCGGCATGAAAGCGCGTGTTTTCGAGGAGGAGGACATCGCCCGGCTGCATCGCCGCCACCGCCTTCTTCGCCGGCAGGCCGACGCAATCCTCGGCGAAACTGACCTTCTGACCGAGCGCCGCCTCCAACGCCGGCAAAGTGACGCGCAGGCTCATCTCCGGCACCACTTCACCCTTAGGACGACCGAAATGCGCCAGGAGGATCGGCTTGCCACCGGCTTTCAGAATATCCTTGATCGTCGGCACGATCTTTTCGATCCGCGTTGCGTCGGTGACGCGGCCCGCTTCGACCGGAACGTTGATATCGACCCGCACCAACACCAGCTTGCCGTTGAGATCGAGGTCGTCGAGCGTTTTCCAGTCCATGGCGGGCATCCTTTCTCGCAGGTGGCGGAGGACCGCCGGTCAGGGCCAAATCACCCGAAGGCGGGGGCGGCGTCAACCGATCCCGCGCGCTTTGCCCTTTTCTTGGGCGGCTTGGGCGACTAGGTTCCGGCAAAGCTTACGAGGAGGCCAGCATGGCTGATTACAAAGATCCCGAAAATACCATCATCGTCACGCTCAAGGACGGCCCCGTGGTGATCGAGCTTCTGCCCGACGTCGCGCCGAAGCATTCCGAGCGGATGAAGGAGCTGGCCCGCGCCGGCAAGTATGACAACGTCGCCTTCCACCGCGTCATCGACGGCTTCATGGCGCAGACCGGCGATGTCGAACATGCGAACATGGAAGCGCCGAACTACAATGCCCGCCGCGCCGGAACCGGCGGCTCGGACCTGCCGGACGTGCCGGCCGAGTTCTCGCGCATTCCGCATGACCGTGGCACGCTGGGTGCGGCGCGGTCGCAGAACCCGAATTCGGCCAACAGCCAGTTCTTCATCAACTTCAAGGACAACTCGTTCCTGAACGGCCAGTACACCGTCTATGGCCGGGTGATCTCGGGGATGGAGCATGTCGACAAGATCGCGCGCGGCGAACCGCCGGCAAGCCCCGACCGCATGATCTCGGTCAAGGTGGCGGCCGATGTCTGATACGCGGGTCTTCATGGGCGCGATCGGTGCCGGACTCGCCGCCATCGGTGTGGCGTGGTTCATCTACGGGCAAAGCACGCAAAGCGCCCTTGCCGCCGAGGACGGCCCCGGCCCCAACCTCGTGATCGAGGTCGCGGGGGAGGCAAACGGCACAGTTGTCATCGACCTCTTGCCCGACCGGGCGCCGAAGCATGTGGCCCAGATCACCGAACTGGCGCGCACCGGCGCCTATAACAACGTGGTCTTCCACCGCGTCATCGACGGTTTCATGGCGCAGACAGGCGACGTGAAGTATGGCAAGCTCGGCGGTGATCTGTCGCTCGCCGGGTCGGGCGCCTCGGACCTGCCGGACATTCCGGCGGAGTTCTCCGACGTTCCCTTCATGCGCGGCGTCGTCGGCATGGCGCGGTCGAACAAACCCGACAGCGCCAATTCGCAGTTCTTCATCATGTTCGCTCCGGGCGAGTTCCTGAACGGCCAGTACACGGTTGTCGGTCACGTCGTCTCGGGCATGGAGGTCGTCGACAAGATCAAGAAGGGCGACCCGGACGCCAACGGCGCGGTGGTCGATCCCGACCGGATGGTCAGCGTCAAGGTCCAGGAATAGGGCGCAAGCTCTTCGCAAAAATGAGAAAAACCCGGTCCGCAAGGACCGGGTTTCTTGTTTTTCGGCGCTTCTGGATGGCGCAGCCGGGTGTTACTCCATCACCACCAGCGCATGGCGCTTGCGGCCTGCCGTCAGCTTGACCGGCCCGGCCAGTTCGCCCGCGCCGATCATCAGCCCGGCATCGACCACCACATCATCATTCAACCGCGCGCCGCCCTCAGCGATCAGGCGCTTGGCATCCTTGCCGGATTTCGCCAGGCCGGAGCGCACGAACAACTGCGCCACGCTGATCCCTTCGGCCACGTCGGCGACCGAAAGCGTCAGCGTCGGCAGGTCGCCGCCCATGCCGCCCTTCTCGAAGACCTCGCGCGCCGTAGCTTCCGCCGCCGCCGCCGCCTCGGTGCCGTGAAGAAGCCGCGTCACCTCGTTCGCCAGAACGATCTTGCCGTGGTTGATCTCCGACCCGGCAAGCGAGCCAAGCCGGTCGCATTCGGCCACCGGAAGCTCGGTATAGAGCTTGAGGAACCGGCCAACATCGGCATCCGTGGTGTTCCGCCAGAACTGCCAGAACTCGTAGGGGCTGAGCATGTCGCCGTTCAGCCAGACCGCTCCGCCCTGGCTCTTGCCCATCTTGCGCCCGTCGGACGTCGTCAGCAGGGGCGTCGTCAGCCCGTAGATTTCCTGATCCAGCACCCGCCGCGTCAGGTCGATGCCGTTGATGATGTTGCCCCACTGGTCCGACCCGCCCATCTGCAACCGGCAGTCATAGCGCCGGTTCAGCTCAAGGAAGTCATAGGCCTGCAGGATCATGTAGTTGAATTCGAGGAAGCTCAGCGATTGCTCGCGGTCCAGCCGCGATTTCACAGATTCAAAGGACAGCATCCGGTTGACCGAGAAATGACGGCCGATATCCCGCAGGAAATCGAGGTAGTTCAGCCCGTCGAGCCATTCAGCATTGTTCAGCATCATCGCCTTGCCATCGCCATAGGCGAGGTAGCGGTCGAACACCTTTTGCATGCCGCCGATGTTCTCGTCGATCTGCGCCGGTGTCAGCAGCGGGCGCTCCTCGGCGCGGAAGGAGGGATCGCCGACCTTTGTCGTGCCGCCGCCCATCAGCGTGATCGGCCTGTGGCCGGTCTTCTGGAACCAGCGCAGCAGCATGACGTTCAGAAGATGCCCGACATGCAGCGACTTCGCCGTCGCGTCATAGCCGATATAGGCCGTCACCGACCCCTTCACCAATGCCTCGTCCAGCCCCTGATAGTCGGTGCAGTCGGCGAGAAAGCCGCGTTCCATGATGATCGCCATGAAGTCGGATTTCGGGTGGTAGGTCATATCGGCCTCGTCCATTCTCAACGCGCCCGCTATACCGGCGGGGAAGGTCAAGGGGAAGGGCATGTTGAAACCGGGCGCGGTCTGGGCCTTGGGCACGATGTCGGGCACGTCGCTCGACGGCGTCGATGCGGCGCTCCTCAAGACCGATGGCGAGACGATCCACGACTTCGGCGAAACCGCCTACCGGCCCTATACGGCGGAGGAGCGTGAGACGTTGCGCGCCGCCCTTGGCCGCTGGCCCGGCGAAGAGGGGGTGGAGACAGCGGCCGAAGTGGTCGAAACGGCCCATGCCGCCGTCATGTCGCCGCTCGCGGCTGGGGCGGGGCTTGCAGGCTTTCACGGCCAGACGCTGGCCCATGACCCGCGCGGGCAGGGCACGCATCAGGCCGGGGATGGCGCGGTCCTGGCCGAGGTCCTGCAGATCCCCGTGGTCTGGGATTTCCGCTCGACGGATGTGGCACTGGGCGGGCAGGGGGCGCCGCTTGCCCCCTTCTACCATTTCGCCTGCGCACGGCTGATCGGCGCGACGGAGCCGCTGGCCTTCCTCAACCTCGGCGGCGTCGGCAACCTCACATGGCTCGACCCGGCGAAGCCCGCGCCCGAAGCCCCCGGAGCCTGCCTTGCCTTCGACACCGGCCCGGCGAATGCGCCGATCGACGACCTCCTGCGCCAGCGCCTCGGCCTGACCCGCGACGAAGGTGGCGCGCTCGCCCGGAAGGGCCGCGTCGATGAGGCGATCATCGAGCGCCTGCAAGGGCAGGGCTATTTCCGCAAGGTGCCGCCAAAGTCGCTCGACCGGCAGGATTTCCACTGGCTCCTCGACGCCGTCGCGGATCTTTCCGACGCCGATGCCGCCGCCACACTTGCCGCCGCCGCCGCGACTTCGGTCGTCCTCGGGGCCGAGCATTTCCCGGCCCCCGTCACCCGCATTCTCGCCGCTGGCGGTGGCCGTCACAACCCGGTCCTGATGGAGATGATCGCCGCCGGAATGGACTGCCCGGTCGAGCCGGTCGAGGCCGTGGGCCTTGATGGCGACATGCTCGAAGCCCAAGCCTTCGCCCATCTCGCGGTCCGGGTGGCGCGCGGCCTTCCCACCTCCTGCCCCGGCACCACCGGCGTTGCGGCAGCGGTCGGCGGCGGCAGGATCAGCAGGCCGGAGCGGAGCCAATGACCGAGCGCATCAATGTCGTCGGCGCCGGCGTCATCGGCGCCTCCATCGCCTACCGTCTGGCGCAAGGCGGGGCGGAGGTGACGCTCATTGATGCCGCCACCCCCGCCTCCGGTGCCTCGGGCCGCTCCTTCGGCTGGATCAACGCCAGCTTCTCGCTCAATGCCCGTCACTTCGGCTTTCGGGTCGCGGCGATGGCGGCGCACCACCGGCTTGCTGTTGACCTCGGCGACACGGCTACGACATGGCCCGGTACACTGGCCTGGGATGAGGTCGGCGCAGCGCAAGACCAGACCTTCACCCGCCTGACCGAGGCCGGCTACCCCGTCCGCCGCCTGAGCCGGGCAGAGTTCCGCGCCTTGGAACCGGCCATCGCCACCCCGCCCGAAACTGCACTTCACTACCCGACGGAAGGCGTCACCGACCTCGCCGGGCTGACACACCGCCTGATCGCCGGAGCCGCCCGCCACGGCGCGCGGGTGCTTCTTGGCCTGCCCGTGACCGGCATCACCACCCGTGCGGGGCGCATCACCGGCCTTGCGACAGCCGAAGGCCAGTTACCCGCCGATCGCGTCGTCCTCGCCGCCGGCACCGGCACGCCGGACCTGCTCGCCCCGCTCGGGCTTGCCCTGCCGATGCTGCACCGCCCCGCGATCATTCTCCGAACGCAATCCCTGCCGCCGCTCCTGAACCATATTCTGGTTACGCCAGCGATGGAGATCAGGCAGGAACCCGATGGCCGCATCCTCGCGCCCACTTCGCCCAACCATCAGGCCGACGACGCAACCGACCTTGCCGCCCCGCCCGAAGCGCTTGCCGACGAAGCCATCCGCCACATCGCGGAACTTCTGCCTGGGGCTGCGCCCCGGTGGCAGGAAGCCCTCCGCGCCTTCCGCCCGGTGCCGGGTGACGGGCTGCCGGTGATGGGGGAGGTGGCCGAGGGGCTCTACCTCGCCGTCATGCACTCCGGCGCCACGCTCGCCGCCCTTGCCGGCGAACTCGCCGCCCGCGAAATCATCGGCGGCAGCGACGAGCCGCTACTTGCCCCCTACCGCCCCGGCCGTTTCGGCTGACCTCCGCATCGCCCGCGCCTCGCGCGCCTGCAGCAGCATCGCGCCGGTATAGATCACCAGCGCCGCCCAGATCAGCGGGAAGGCGATCATCTTCGCCCGCCCGAAGGGCTCGCCGAAGATGAAGACGGCGGTGAGGAAGATCATCGTCGGCGCGATATACTGCATGATCGCGATGGTCGAAAGCTTCAGCCATTTGGCGCCGTTGGCGTAAAGCATCAGCGGGATCGCGGTCACGAAGCCGGTGCCGACCAGCAGCCAGGTGTCATAGGGCACGCCTTGCGCAAAATGGCTTTCCCCCCGTGCGCCGAGCCAGATGACATAGCCGAGAGCCGGCGGCGTCAGCAGCAAGACCTCAAGCGTGAAACCCTGATTGGGCCCGATGGGAAGCCACTTCTTCAAAAAGGCATAGACCCCCCAGGTCAGCGTCAGGCCCAAAGCCACCAAGGGCAGCTGCCCGGCATCCCAGGTCAGGATCGCCACCGCGATGGCGGCAAGGCCGATGGCCACCCATTGCGCCGCATTCAGCCTTTCACGGAGGAGGACCGAACCAAGGAGGATCGAGAAAAGGGGGTTGATGTAATAGCCTAGGGCCGCATCCAGCGCATGGCCCGCGCCGATGGCCCAGACATAGATGCCCCAGTTGACCGAGACGAAGGCCGCCGTCACCGCCGCCATGCCCAGCATTTTCGGCGTCCTCAGCGCCCGCTTCAGGTCCGCGGTCCGTCCGGTCGCGACAAGGATCGCCAGCGCGATCGGAACCGACCAGAGGATGCGGTGGGCGATGACCTCTACCGGCGGCACATGCGCCAGCGCCTTCATGTAAAGCGGCAGGAACCCCCAGAGGAGATAGGCGGCGAGCGCATAGAAAAAGCCGGGAAGGCTGTCCCCGGATTGCGGGGCGGCGGCGGTCTGGTCTGACATTGCGGGGGTCCTTGTGCTGCCGTTCCCCTAGCAGATGGAGACACGCACCTCCATGCCGGGATTGTCACCGCTACATTCAACGCCTGCGGGAAAGGTAGTCGCGGCTGAAGGCGGCATAGCCGTCGGATGTGACCTTCAGCTCATCCCGCATCGCTACGTGCAGGTCCGGCAGCCGGTGGAAGGGGACGGCCGGATAGACGTGATGCTCGACATGATAGGGCATGTTCCAGGCGAGGAACCGGACGACGCGGTTGGTGAAGGTCGTCCGGGTATTCTCGAACATGTTGGCGACGAAGGGGCAGTCACCATGCTCGGCCAGAAGATAGAGCCTGAGAAACGGCTGACCCAGAAGCACCGGCACGACCCAGACCCAGAGGAGCAAAGGCGAGACGAACAGGCTCGCCCCGGCCAGAGCGTAGAGCCCACCCATCGCTTGCGCCTCGCGCACCGCGCGGCGGCGGGCGCGGTCGGGCAGATAGGCATCCTCTGCCCGCCCGGCCTCAAGCCGCAGAAGAAGCCGCAAGCCCGCCCACCAATAGGGCAGGCCGCTCACATGCAGGCTCCATGCCGCCACCGTCTCGGGCTTGCCGCTCTCAAGTTCGGGGTCCTGACCCGGCAGGTTGGTGTAACGATGATGGGCCAGATGAAAGTACCGGAACCATTCGAACGGCAAGAGGATGAGAAAGCCGCAGACCCGCCCCACCCAATCGCTCAGCCGGTCCGAGGCAAAGGGCGTCCGGTGGGTGCATTCGTGTTCCAGCGTAAAGAGAAAAACGATGAGCACACCCTGCACCGGCAGAAGCAAAGGCCAGAACGGCACCCGGGCCGCAATCGCCGCCGCGGTCAGAAGGATCAGCCCGCCATGCCCAGCCAGTTGCCAGAGCCCGGCCTTGT
Organism: Rhodobacteraceae bacterium UBA6273; assembly: GCA_002440625.1. Taxonomy (GTDB): domain Bacteria; phylum Pseudomonadota; class Alphaproteobacteria; order Rhodobacterales; family Rhodobacteraceae; genus Albidovulum. The sequence continues at coordinate 10,454 of DJUV01000057.1, forward strand.
CGCTCCGCTCGGTCAGCGCCGCCTTGGTGGCGGCGGGAAGCCCGGAGACAAAGGTTCTGTGGTCGGTCATGCAAACCAGTCTCGCCGCCCGGCCCGGCAAAGCCAAGGGGTAGCCTCGCGCGCTGAGCCCCCTTCCGCACTTTCTGTCTGAAAATACTCCGGGGGAGTCCCCGACTTGATCGGGGACGGGGGCAGCGCCCCCTCGCGCCGTCCGGTCCGCGCGCCGCAATCCCGCCTTGCATCCGGCATCGCCCGTTCTAGGCTGACAGCGGCAGGAGGTGGAACATGCCGGGAGTGAAAGACCGCGTGGCTTTGGTGACGGGTGCGGGTAGCGCCGGCGGCATCGGCTTCGCCATCGCCAAGGCGCTCCATGTCGCCGGTGCGAAGGTGGCTGTCACCTCGACGACCGACCGCATCCACGATCGCGCGCGGGAGATCGGCGCGGGTGTCTTCGCCACGGCAGCCGACCTCACCCGACCCGAAGACGTCGCACGACTGGTATCCGAGACAGAGGCCACGCTCGGCCCCATCGACATCCTCGTCAACAATGCCGGGATGACCCAGACCGGCGTCAGCCTGCCCGGCGGGCATTTCACTGCGCTGGATGAGGCGACATGGGCGCGCGGGCTCGACATGAACCTCGGCACCGCGGTGCGCATGACCCGCGCCGTCCTGCCGGGCATGTGCGCGCGGGGCTATGGCCGGGTCATCCACACCTCCTCCGTGACCGGGCCGGTCGTCGCCATTGCCGGTAGCTCGGTCTACGCCACCGCCAAGGCCGGGCTGATGGGGCTGACGCGGGCGCTGGCGCTTGAGGTCGGGCCGAAGGGCGTCACGGTGAATGCGGTCGGGCCCGGCTGGATCGAGACGGAATCGTCAAGCGAGGCGGAGGTCACGGCGGGGCGGCATACGCCTGTTGGCCGTCCGGGAAAGCCCGAAGAAGTCGCCCATGCCGCCTTCTTCCTCGCGGCGGAGGAAGCGAGCTATGTCACCGGTCAACTGATCGTCGTCGATGGCGGCAACACGCTTCAGGAATACAAGGTGGCGCTTTAGGCCGAAAACAGGCCGGGCGCAAAACGCCCGACCCCGGGGCTCAGGCGGCCTTCGCCATGCTGCCCGCGATCTTTTCCGACACGAAGCCGAAGAGATTGCCGATCACCAGCGACACCAGAACGACAGCCGCCGATTTCAGCACCGCGCCGAGATCGCCAAGCGCCACGCCGCTCAGAAGCGTGAAGGCCGCGGTCGAGGCATAGCCGTAGACCGCCGCCGGGATCGTCGCCAGCACCGGGAAATGGGCGCCAAGCACCAGGACCACGACCGAGATGCCGACGATGATCGAGGTCACCAGAACCGAGCCGCCCACCGTGGCAACCATGAACAGCGTGACCGCCGCGACGAGGACGCCCCAGGCGTGGTTGATCGCGGATTTGGTCAGCCCGTCGGTCTTGCCGCCGCTATGGTAGAAGCTGCCCCAGCCGACGAACAGCGCCCAGACCTGCAGGCCGAGCGATGTGCCAAGGCAAAGATAGGTGGCCACGGCGGCGAGAACGCCGATGGATATGGCCAGAGCCGTGATGATGTTCATTTGTCCCTCCCATTGCACCGCCCCGGGGCGTTTCCTCGCCCGGAGTGCGGCGGCAGGGAGGGTAGGGCGCATCTCCATGCGCCCATATCCGACATTCGTCTCTACGACCCTCGCGGGCCCCGAAATCAGCCCTTCAGGATCGAGCGTCCGGCAAAGGCCGCCGTCTCGCCCAGCATTTCCTCGATGCGGATCAGCTGGTTGTACTTCGCCAGCCGGTCCGACCGGGCCAGGGAGCCGGTCTTGATCTGGCCGCAGTTGGTGGCGACGGCAAGGTCGGCGATGGTCGCATCCTCGGTCTCGCCCGAGCGGTGGCTCATCACCGAGGTATAGCCCGCGCGGTCGGCCATGCGGACGGCATCCAGCGTCTCGGTCAGGGTGCCGATCTGGTTGACCTTGACCAGAAGCGAGTTGGCGCAGCCGTCCTTGATCCCGCGCGCAAGCCGCGTCGGGTTGGTGACGAAAAGATCGTCGCCGACAAGCTGGATCTTCTTGCCGAGAACGTCGGTCAGATGCTTCCAGCCCGCCCAGTCATCCTCGGCGCAGCCGTCTTCGATCGAGATGATCGGATAGTCCTTCACGAGCGCGGCAAGATAGGCCACGTTCTCCTCGGGCGTCAGGGATTTCCCTTCGCCGGACAGGACATACTTGCCGCCCTTGAAGTATTCGGTCGAGGCGCAGTCGAGTGCCAAGAACATGTCGCCGCCGGGCTTGTAACCCGCTTTCTCGATGGCCTTCAGGATGAAGTCCAAGGCATCGCGGGTGGACGACAGGTTCGGCGCAAAGCCGCCCTCGTCGCCAATGCCCGTCGAAAGGCCCGCCGCCGAAAGCTCTTTCTTCAGCGTATGGAAGACTTCCGACCCCATGCGCACCGCCTCGCGGATATTCTCCGCGCCGACCGGCATGATCATGAATTCCTGAATGTCGATCGGATTGTCGGCATGTTCGCCGCCGTTGATGATGTTCATCATTGGCACCGGCAGGATATGCGCATTGGTGCCGCCGACATAGCGGTAGAGCGGCTGGCTGGTGTAATCCGCCGCCGCCTTGGCCACCGCGAGCGACACGCCGAGGATCGCGTTGGCGCCGAGCCGGCCCTTGTTCGGGGTGCCGTCCAGTTCGATCATCGCGCGGTCGATGGTGACCTGCTCGGTCGCGTCATAGCCGACGATGGCCTCGCCGATCTCGCCGTTCACGGCCGCGACCGCGTCCAGAACGCCCTTGCCCATGTAGCGCTTCTTGTCGCCGTCGCGCTTTTCCACCGCCTCATGCGCGCCGGTCGAGGCGCCCGAGGGCACCGCGGCGCGGCCCATCGTGCCGTCCTCAAGCGTTACGTCCACTTCGACCGTGGGATTGCCGCGGCTGTCGAGGATCTCGCGGGCGTGGATGTCGATGATCGTGCTCATGGGCTGAAAACCTCTGGCTTGGGGAAAACGCTGCGCCTGCCATACACCAGCGCGTTGCAAATGAAAACGCTGATGATAGCGCTAACGGACCCCTGGCGTCAGCGCGCCAGCCGGCGAAGCCGTGCTTCGCGCAGCAACGTGTAGAGGCCGGAACCGATGACGATGGCGATGCCAAGATACGTCCAGCGATCCACATCTTCGCCGAACATGAAGATGCCGAAGCCCATCGCAAAGACGATGCGGCTGTAGCGGAACGGCGTGACCACCGCGACATCGCCCGTGCGCATCGCCTGCACGATCATGTAGTAGGAGATGACGCCAACAACGGCTGTCACGGCAAGGCGCAGGAGGAGTTCGGGCGCGACCGGCGCCCAGCCGCCCTGAAACGCCATGAGGACGGCACCGGAGAACGATGCCGAGACAAACCCGTAGAATGCCATGACCAGTGAAGACACATGCGCGGGCGCCCCCCGTGTCGCAAGATCGCGGGCCGCGAGAAAGACCACCCCGGCGACCGCCAGCAGCGAGGCGGGCTGGAACCCCTCCGCCCCCGGCCTGAGGATGACAAGAACGCCGAGGAAGCCGACGGCAATGGCGCTCCATCGCCGCCAGCCCACCGACGCGCCGAGAAACAGCGCCGCCCCGAGCGTAACAAAAAGTGGCGCCGCCTGCAGGATCGCCGACACTGTCGTCAGAGGCGCGCGTGTGAAGGCCGAGACGAGGAAGACCGCGCTCAGCATCTCGGTCACGTTGCGGATCACCACCGCCCGCTCGAACAGCGCCGGGCCAAAAAGCGGCTGCCCGGCAAGCCGCACCCAGAGCGCGAAGATCACCGCGCCGATGGCGCTCAGGATCAGGATGATCTGGCCGGCGGCGAGCGTCGAGGCCGCGCTCTTGATCATCGCATCCTCGAAGGCGAAGCCCGCCATCGAGGCGACCATCAGGGCGATGCCGCGCAAGTTTTCCATCGAAAGGTCCGTGTCAGGAGGGGCCCTGTGCCTTACCCCGGGCGCCGGGCGGCGGCAAGCCGGCTCAGCCTTTCTTCAGGGGCACGCCGAAAAGCTCAAGCCGGTGGCCCTTCAGCCGGTAGCCGAGCCGCCCTGCGATCTTTTCCTGCAAGGCCTCGATCTCGGGATCGACGAATTCTATGACCTGGCCCGAAGTGAGGTCGATCAGGTGGTCGTGATGCGCGCGCTCGGCATCCTCATACCGGGCGCGGCCATCGCCGAATTCGAGCTTGTCGAGGATCCCCGCCTCGTCGAAGACCCTGAGCGTCCGGTAGACAGTGGCGAGCGAGATTCGCCGGTCGATCGCCGCGGCGCGGGCGTGCAGGATCTCCGCATCGGGGTGGTCGTCGGATTCCTCCAGGACCCGCGCAATGACCCGGCGCTGTTCGGTCAATCGCAGCCCCTTGGCGGCGCAGCGGTCGATGATGGATAGGCTCATGCGCTCTCCGGCCCGGTTCCGCCTCAGGCTTACGGCAATTCGGCGGGACGGGAAAGTGCCAGGGGAAAGACGGGCGGGCTGGGCGATTCTGCCACAGGTGCCAACGCCGCCCCGGATCGGGCCGGGCGACTCGGGCGGCCACAGCGGGTAGGTGTGTGTCAAGCCTCAAAACACAACATATCGTGGCAAAAACGGGATCCATGCCGGATTTATTTCGCCCCGCCCGGCCCGCAACCGGTACATAACGGGTGACGCAGAGGCGCATTTTCGGCTAGGGTCTTCGTCAGCAGACATACGGCTTTTCGGACACGGGGCGGGTGCGCTCGCCCCCGACGGCGCTCAGGCCACAGGCAAGAAAAAACGGGCGGTAAATGATGAGCCTGAGCGGCGAAACTTGTGAACGGGGGCGAAAGCCCCCTTTTTCTTTTCCGGGCCCCCGATAGCGAAGCCCGCGCTCCTGATCGACGCGAAAACCGCCAGCAAGCCATTGAAAACGACCGGGGCAGGGGCCAGTTATTGGATAACGCGGCAGGTTTGACTATGTCTTGTCCCGTGTAATCCTGGGACTGACCCGGAGGAGTGAAAGACCGATGAAGAAACTGGTACTGGCTTTTGGCGCCATGATGGCCCTTGGTGCGACGCAGGCGATGGCGCAGACCGTGGTCAGCGACACGGACGGCAACGGCACCTATTCTTTCGAGGAACTGAAGGCCGCCTATCCCGACCTGAACGAAGCGACCTTCACCTCGGTCGATATCAACGCCGACGGCCAGGTCGATGCCGATGAGCTTCAGGCCGCGCGCGAGGCGGGGACGCTCGCCGCCTGATCAGAGGCGCGTTTCAGAAATTCAAAGCCCCGGGGCAGCGTCAGCTCCCCCGGGGCTTTTCGTTTCAAAAGGTCAGACGCCGCGCGCCAGCGCCGCCACCCCTGTCCGCGCCACATCGGCAAGGCCGAGTGGCCGCATCAGTTCGGCGAAGGCGTCGATCTTCGCGGGTGTCCCTGTCATCTCGAAGACAAAGCTCTGGAGCGTTGAATCGACCACGTTGGCGCGGAAGATTTCGGCAAGCCTCAGCGCCTCGATCCGCTTCTCGCCGGTCCCCGCAACCTTGAAAAGCGCCAGCTCCCGCTCGACGCTCGGGCCCTCGACGGTCAGGTCATGCACCTCATAGACCGGCACGAGGCGGCCAAGCTGCGCCTTGATCTGCTCGATCACCGAGGGCGTGCCGCGCGTGACCACGGTGATCCGTGAGCGGTGCCCGGTATGGTCGACCTCGGCCACGGTCAGGCTGTCGATGTTGTAGCCGCGACCGGAAAAAAGCCCGATGACGCGCGCCAGCACGCCCGGCTCGTTCTCCACCAGCACGGCAAGCGTATGGGTCTCGGCGATCTCGGAATGAGGATCGCGGAGGTCGTAGGCGGAATGGCTCGACGAGCCCTTCTTGATGTTCAATGCGGACATGCTGCCCTCTTCTGCTTCTTCGTTGTTCAAATACCCCGGGGGTCCGGGGGCAGCGCCCCCGGCCGTCTCACACCAGAACCGCGCCGCCGGACTGGATCGCGCCTTCGGTCGAGGCATCGCCCAGCAGCATCTCGTTATGCGGCTTGCCGGACGGGATCATCGGGAAGCAGTTCTCGTGCTTCTCGACCATCACGTCGAGGATATAGGGCCCGTCATACTCGATCATCGCCATGATCGCGTCATCCATGTCTTTCGGGTTTTCGACCTTGGCACCCTTGGCCCCAAAGGCTTCGGCCAGCTTTACGAAATCCGGCAGGCTTTCCGACCAGGAACTGGAATAGCGCTCGCCATGCAGCAACTGCTGCCACTGGCGCACCATGCCGAGGCGTTCGTTGTTCAGGATGAACTGCTTCACCGGCGCGCGGAACTGCATCGCCGTCCCCATCTCCTGCATGTTCATCAGCCACGATGCCTCACCGGCGACGTTGATGACCAGCGCGTCGGGATGGGCGATCTGCACGCCGATGGAGGCGGGGAGGCCATAGCCCATGGTGCCGAGGCCGCCGGAGGTCATCCAGCGGTTCGGCGCGTCGAAATGCAGGAACTGTGCGGCCCACATCTGGTGCTGGCCGACCTCGGTGGTGATGTAACGGTCGCGGCCCCTGGTCAGCGCCTCAAGCCGCTCAAGCGCATATTGCGGCTTGATGGTCTTCTGCGACGGCTTGTAGGAAAGGCAGTTCTTCGCCTTCCACTGGTCGATCAGGCCCCACCATTTCGCGAGGCCCTCCTTGTTGACCTTGCGGCCGCGCGCCTTCCAGACCTTCAGGAGGTCTTCAAGCACATGGCCGACATCACCGACGATCGGCACGTCGACATGGATCACCTTGTTGATCGACGACGGGTCGATATCGACATGCGCCTTCTTCGAGCGGGGCGAGAAATCCGCCAACCGCCCGGTGATGCGGTCATCGAACCGCGCGCCGAGGTTGATCATCAGGTCGCAGCCGTGCATCGCGAGGTTGGCCTCGTAAAGCCCGTGCATGCCAAGCATGCCGATCCAGTTCTTCCCCGATGCCGGATAGGCGCCAAGGCCCATCAGCGTCGAGGTGACGGGAATGCCGGTGGCATCGGCCAGTTCGCGCAGCAACTGGCTCGCCGCCGGGCCGGAGTTGATGACGCCGCCGCCGGTGTAGAACACCGGACGTTCGGCCTTTTCCATCATCTCCACGAGCTTGGTGATGGCGTCGATGTCGCCCTTCACCTTCGGCTGGTAGCGGCTTTGCTTCGCCTCGCGCGGCCCCTGATAGGTGCCGGTGGCGAATTGCACATCCTTCGGAATGTCGATCAGCACCGGGCCGGGCCGGCCCTTGGTGGCGACATGAAAGGCCTGATGCAGCGTCTGGGCCAGCGTCTCGGTATCCTTCACCAGCCAGTTGTGCTTGGTGCAGGGCCGGGTGATGCCGACGGTATCGGCCTCTTGGAAACCATCGGTGCCGATCATGAAGGTCGGGACCTGTCCGGTCAAAACAACGATCGGGATCGAATCCATCAGCGCATCGGTCAGGCCCGTGACGGCATTGGTCGCCCCCGGACCGGAGGTGACAAGCGCCACGCCCGGCTTGCCGGTCGAACGCGCATAGCCTTCGGCCATGTGGACCGCGCCCTGTTCGTGGCGGACAAGGATGTGGCGGATGTCGTTTTGCTGGAAGATCTCGTCATAGATCGGAAGCACCGCGCCGCCCGGATAGCCGAAGACCACATCGACGCCCTGATCCTTCAGCGCCTGAACCACCATCCTCGCGCCGGTCATCTGCCGTGACATCGTGCCTATCTCCATCCAACCAAGTCTCGCGCAACAAAAAGCCCCGGAGCTGATCCGGGGCGCATGGGAACCACTATGGTCAACCGTTACCGGCCCATGCGCCACGTCTCTACTAGTACCAGGATCGGTGCCATTGACCGAGGGTCCTTTGCTGCTGCGCAGCGGACATTATGCAGGCCGCGCGGGGGCGTCAACCGGCAAAATGTGGAATAAAGTGTCGCCGAGTCGCCGCAGCGGCTTCTTTTCTTTCGTCTGAGCCTCATTTCGCGACATGTTGGCAGCTCCCGCCGCGCTACAGGCTCAGGCGGCAATCTCTTCGCGACGCCTCTTCAGGCGCTTCCCGACCGACATGATCGCCGCGATCACCGGCAGGAGTTCCTGGCCAAGTTCCGTCAGCTCGTACTCGACCGATGGCGGCGAGGTCGGCATCACATGGCGCAGGACCAGCCCATGTTCCTCCATCTCACGCAGGCGCTGGGTCAGCACCTTGGCTGAGACGACGGGAATGTCGTGTCTAAGTTCCGAGAACCGGCGCGGTCCGGGCGAGAGATACCAGATGATGTTCGGCGTCCAGGCGCCGCCGAGGAACCGCATGCAATCGCTGATCGGGCAGGCGGGCGGCGGAATGCGGTTCTTGCGGACTTTCAGCGCCATCGGGAACCTCTCGGGCATCGGCTCAGTTACCAACAGGTTACCGCAGAATTCGAGTTACCACAAGTTTCGTGGTTTCGGATGGTAACTCAATTTGCTAGGTCACCGGCATCAACCCACCAGATGGAGCGACTTGATGAAACTCTATTACTCCCCCGGCGCCTGCTCGATGGCTTCCCACATCGTGCTGAACGAGATCGGCAAACCCTATGAGGCCGAACGCATCGACAACAAGACCAAGATTACCGCGACCGGCAAGGACTTCCGCGCGATCAACCCCAAGGGCAAGGTTCCCGCACTTGAGGTTGACGGTCAGGTCCTGACCGAAGGTCCGGCGATCCTGCAGTATGTGGCCGACGCCGCCGGGGCGGAAAAGCTGGCGCCCAAGGCGGGCAGCTTTCTCCGGGCGCGGGTGAATGAGGTGATGACCTATGTCAGTTCCGAGCTTCACCCGGCCTTCAGCCCGCTCTTCAACCCGGCGCTTGACGACGCCGGCAGGGAGACCGCGCGCAAGAACGTCGGCAAGAAGCTCGACTGGCTGGAAAGCCTGCTGGCCGATGGCCGCGCCTTTCTGACCGGGGCGGAGTTTTCCATCGCCGACGCCTATGCCTTTGTCGTCTCGAACTGGTCGGGTCATGTCGGCGTCTCACTCGACAACTGGCCGAAGGTGAAGGACTTTGTGGCCCGTGTGGCGGGACGGCCGGCGGTGCAGAAGACGCTGAAGGAAGAGGGTCTCATCGCCTGATCGGGCCGGGCGCTTACCGGGCCCGCCGGGAAACCGAATAGCGGCTGCGGCGGGTGATATCGCCGCAGCCGGACCTGCCAGGGAGGTGCTTTTGGACAGCCTGCGCTACGCTTTCATCATGCTTGCCGCCGGGATCGGCATTCCGGTCCTCGCGGCGCTGAACGCCCAGCTTGGCGGGCGCATCGGCTCGCCTGCGGCGGCGGCGGTGATCCTCTTCGCCGTGGCTTTCGCCGGCGCGGTCCTGACCATGCTTGCGACCGGCGGAGGAGGGGCGCTTGCCTCCGCCCCCGGCCAGCCGCCGAAGCTTTTCCTCGCCGGGCTTCTCGTCGCCTTCTACGTCCTTTCGATCACCTGGGTCGCACCGCGCTTCGGGTTGGGCAATGCCATCACCTGCGTTCTCCTCGGCCAGCTTATTTCCGCCGCGATCATCGACCAGTTCGGACTTCTCGGCGCGATGATGCGGCAGATCACGCCGATGCGCGGGCTTGGCCTCGGCCTGATGGCCCTTGGCGTGTTTTTTACGCAGCGCGGTTGACACCGGGCGCTTGACGCCAAGTCAGAGCCGTTGACGATCCCTCAGTCTGGACAAGGGTTTAGGACCGTGCAAAGGTCTTTGCAGCCGCCGGCGTCCTGCCGGTGAGCCCCTCAGAAAAGTTGCAACGGGAGGAATTCATGGATCGTCGTTCCTTTTTGACAAAGGCCGCCGTTGGCGGCACCGCGGCGGCAGCCGCGACGGCGCTTGCCGCGCCGGCCATCGCGCAGACCGCACCGAAAGTCACCTGGCGTTTGACCTCGTCTTTCCCGAAGTCGCTCGACACGATCTACGGCGGGGCCGAGGTCCTGTCGAAGATGGTCTCCGAGGCGACCGACGGCAATTTCACCATCCAGGTCTTCGCGGGTGGCGAAATCGTGCCGCCGCTGGAAGCCGCGAACGAGGTGGGCGCCGGCAACGTCGAGGCCTGCCATACGGTCGGCTACTACTACTGGGGCAAGGACCCGTCCTTCGCGGTTGCGGCGGCGATCCCGTTCTCGCTTTCGGCGCGCGGCATCAACGCCTGGCACTACCACGGCGGCGGCATCGACCTTTATAACAAGTTCCTCGAAAAGCATAACCTCTTCGCACTGCCCGGCGGCAATACCGGCGTGCAGATGGGCGGCTGGTTCCGCAAGGAAATCAACACGCTCGACGACATGAAGGGCCTCAAGATGCGGGTCGGCGGCTTTGCCGGGCGCGTGATGGAAAAGCTCGGCGTCGTGCCGCAGCAGATCCCCGGCGGCGACATCTATCCGTCGCTGGAAAAAGGCACCATCGACGCGGCCGAATGGGTCGGCCCCTATGACGACCAGAAGCTCGGCTTCTACAAGGTCGCGCCCTATTACTACTATCCCGGCTGGTGGGAAGGCGGGCCGACGGTCCACTTCTTCTTCAACAAGGGCAAGTTCGAGGAACTGCCGGCGGCCTACCAGTCGCTTCTGCGCACCGCCGCGCAGGCGACCGATGCCGACATGCTTCAGAAATACGACTACCTGAACCCGGCGGCGATCAAGGAACTGGTGGCGAATGGCGCGCAGCTGCGTCCCTTCAGCCAGGAGATCCTCGAAGCCTGCTACAATGCCGCGACCGAGGTCTATGCCGAGATGGAGGCGACCAACGCCCCCTTCAAGAAGATCTGGGAATCGATCAAGGCGTTCCGCAACGACTACTACCTCTGGACCCAGGTGGCGGAATACAACTACGACACCTTCATGATGATCCAGCAGCGCAACGGCAAGCTCTGATCGTCTGATCCGTTCGACAGGGAAACCCCGCGGGCCGCGATGCCCGCGGGGTTTTTCTCGGCACATCGCATGTTCGGCTTGCATTGATGCCATCCTTTACTGAAGTCACGAAGGCAAACGTATGATTGATACCAATCTACAGGAGATTGTTTCATCTCCTCCGTTGCAGGTTCTCTATTGGAAGGGAGTTTCTGACACTCTTGTTGTTGTGTTCAGCGGGATTGGTCAGATTCATGAGGAGCAGCCACCAGTAGAATTTTTTGATTCCGCTACTGAGGGCGGCAAGAATCACGCATTATTTGTGAGTGATATAAGTAGAAGCTGGTTAAATCATGAGGGAATGGATAAAAAGATCATCGAGGCCATCAACTAGGCTCCAGACTCATTGAGCCTCACAGCCAAAACAAGACGGTTGCGGCGAGCATGATTGCGGAGAAGAACGTTTCCGGGCACCGGTCGTATCGGGTTGCAACGCGCCGCCAGTCTTTGAGGCGGCCGAACATGATCTCGAT
>DJUV01000177.1:0-188 GCA_002440625.1 Rhodobacteraceae bacterium UBA6273
GCCAGCGCCAGCATCAGCGTGTCGGCGGCGTCGAAGACCTGTTCCTTGTCCTCCTGCATGTCCTTGGAATAGGCCAAGGGCAGGCCCTTCATCACGGTGAAGAGCGCCACCGCCGATCCGAGGATGCGGCCGATCTTGGCACGGATCAGTTCCGCAGCATCGGGGTTCTTCTTCTGCGGCATGATCGA
>DJUV01000177.1:284-4389 GCA_002440625.1 Rhodobacteraceae bacterium UBA6273
CTTCTTCTGCGGCATGATCGAGGAGCCGGTGGAGAAGCGGTCGGAAAGGGTGACGAAGCGGAACTGCGCCGAGGACCAGATCACCAGCTCTTCGGCGAAGCGCGAAAGGTGGACCGCGCAAATCGCTGCCGCCGACAGGAATTCGAGCGCGAAGTCGCGGTCGCTGACAGCATCGAGCGAATTGGCCATCGGCCGGTCGAAGCCCAAGGCCTTGGCCGTCATCGCCCGGTCGATGGGGAACCCGGTTCCGGCCAGTGCCGCTGCGCCAAGCGGGCTTTCGTTCATGCGTTTCCTGGCATCGGCGAAGCGGCCCTTGTCGCGGGCCAGCATCTCCACATAGGCCATCATGTGATGGCCCCATGTCACCGGCTGCGCGGTCTGAAGATGGGTGAAGCCCGGCATCACCCAATCGGCCCCGGCCTCGGCCTGCGCGAGAAGTGCCTTCTGCAGCGCGGTCAGCCCCTCGACGGCCGCATCGCACTGGTCGCGAACCCAGAGCCGGAAATCGGTCGCCACCTGGTCGTTCCGCGACCGCGCCGTGTGAAGCCGCCCGGCGGGCGCGCCGATCACCTCCTTCAGCCGCGCCTCCACATTCATGTGGATGTCTTCGAGCGCGCTCGAAAAGGTGAAGTTTCCGCCCTCGATCTCTGACAAGACCGTGAGCAGCCCTTCCCGGATCGCTTCGGCATCTTTATCGCTGATGATGCCTTGTGCGGCGAGCATCGCCGCATGGGCACGGGACCCTGCGATGTCCTGGGCATAGAGCCGCTTGTCGAATGTGATCGAGGCGTTGATCGCCTCCATGATCGCATCCGGCCCGGCGGCGAAGCGCCCGCCCCACATCGCGTTCTGGGTCTTGTCTGTCATCGTCTGCCCCCGGAGGCCCCTTTGATGCGTCACCTGCTTGCCGTCGTCCTCTACACGGCCCTTGGCCTTGGTGCAAACGCCGGGGCAGCCGCCGACATTGCCGGCTTGCGCGAAGGGTCGATGCTGAAGCTTGCGGTGCATGAGGCCCCGGTTGAGGTGCCGGCGACGAGTTTCACCGATGCGGAAGGGGCCGAGCATGGCTTTGCCGACTGGAAGGGCAAGGTGGTGCTGGTGAACTTCTGGGCCACATGGTGCGCGCCCTGTCGCAAGGAACTGCCAGCCCTAGACGCCCTGAACCGCGACCTTGGCGGCGATGATTTTGCCGTCGTGACCATCGCCACCGGTCGGAACCCGCAGCCGGCGATCACCCGGCTTTTTGACGAGGTCGGGGTCAAGACGTTGCCTGTTTACCTTGACCCCAAACTCCAGCTTTCCCGCGAAATGGGCGTGCTCGGCCTGCCCGTCTCGATCCTTCTGAACCGCGAGGGGCAGGAAGTTGCCCGCATGTCCGGCGATGCCGAATGGGACAGCGACAGTGCGCGCGCCATCGTGGCGGCGCTGGTGGCCGAGAAGGGCTAAGCGAGCGCCGCCACCCTGCCATGCGCCGGGCAGGTCACGATATGGTCGTTCACCATGCCCACCGCCTCCATGAAGGCATAGGTGATCGTCGGCCCGCAGAAGCGGAAGCCGGCCTTCTTCAGATCCTTCGAGATGCGCTCCGACAGGGGCGTGGCGGTCGGAACCTCGGCCTTGGCGGCAAAGCGGTTCTGCAGGGGTTTGCCGTCAAGGTAGCGCCAGAGGAACTGGTCGAAACCCTCACGCTCCTCGATGGCGAGGAAGGCGCGGGCATTGCCGATCGTCGCCTCGATCTTCGACCGTGACCGGATGATCCCGGGATTGGCAAGCAGGCGGGCGATCTCGTCTTCGCCCCAGCCCGCGATGACCTCGGGCTGGAAGCCTTCAAAGGCAGCACGGAAATTGTCGCGCTTCTTCAGGATCGTGATCCAGGAAAGCCCGGCCTGAAACCCGTCGAGGATGAGCTTTTCCCAAAGCGCGCGGGCATCGCGTTCGGGCACGCCCCATTCGTGGTCGTGATAGTCGATGTAAAGCGGGTCGGACCCGCACCAGCTGCAGCGTTCCGACATCTCCGCCCCCCTTTCAGATTTACCGGTTCTTATCGCTTTGCCCGCAAGGTGCCAATGGCAGCCGGGGAGGTCACGGGATGGCGGGCGCAAGATTCAGGCGGCGGCAGGTGATCGACCCGACCGAGGACAACCCGGTCAACGCTGCCGTTTCACAGCGCGGTCAGGACGTGATCCGCATGGTGACGGAGGCGGTGCGGTGTCGCCGGGTCCTGCTTGCCTATCAACCCGTGGTTCAGGCCACCCGGCAGGGTGGCGTGGCCTTTCACGAGGCGCTGATCCGCGTCACCGATGAAAGCGGCGTCATCATTCCGGCGCGGGATTTCGTCTCGGCGATCGAGACGACCGAGGTCGGGCGGGAAATCGACTGCCTTGCACTCAGCCTCGGGTTCGAGGCGCTGGCGCGTGACCCCAAGCTCAGGCTTTCGGTGAACATGTCGGCCCGCTCCATCGGCTATCCGAACTTCACCCGCACCCTGCATCAGGGTCTCCGCCGTTGCCCAACGGCGGGCGAGCGGCTGATCCTCGAAATCTCCGAGCAATCGGCGATGCTGATGCCGGAACTGGTGACAACCTTCATGGCCAGGCTTCAGGGCGAAGGCATCAGCTTCGCGCTCGATGATTTCGGGGCCGGGCTGACCTCGTTCCGGCATCTGCGCGGCTTCTACTTCGACATGGTCAAGATCGACGGCGGCTTCATCCGCGGCATTGAAGACAATGCCGACAATCAGGTCATGACCCAGGCGATCCTGGCGGTTGCCCGGCATCTCGACATGTTCGCCGTTGCCGAATCGGTCGAAACCGCGGCTGAGGCCGCCTACCTCGCCGGGATCGGCATTGACTGCATGCAGGGCTATTACTTCGGCGCCCCGAGCGTCACGCCACCGTGGAAACTGCCCGCAGCAGCCCAGACTGCATGACGTCACCGACTGGCCGATCCCAAGGGCGGCATTTGGGCCGTTGCACTTGACGCGCCGGTCCCTTACCTCATTCTGCGTAGCGGCGAGAGGCGGCAGGCCTCATGACGCCGTGCCCATCGCCGCGAGGGAGGATTTTCTCATGACCAATGTCGTAATCGTATCGGCCGGCCGTACGGCGGTTGGAAGTTTCAATGGCTCATTCGCCGCCACCGCTGCCCATGACCTCGGCGCCGCCGTCATCGAGGGCGTGGTTGCTCGCGCCGGCATCGACAAGGCCGATGTGAGCGAGACGATCCTCGGCCAGGTGCTGACCGCAGGTCAGGGCCAGAACCCGGCCCGTCAGGCGCATATCAACGCCGGTCTGCCGAAGGAAAGCGCCGCCTGGTCGCTCAATCAGGTCTGCGGCTCGGGCCTGCGCGCCGTGGCACTTGCCGCCCAGCATGTCCAGCTTGGCGATGCGGCCATCGTTGTCGCGGGCGGGCAGGAAAGCATGTCGCTTTCCCCCCATGTCGCGCATCTGCGCGCGGGCCAGAAGATGGGCGACCTGAACTTCATCGACTCGATGATCAAGGACGGCCTTTGGGATGCCTTCAACGGCTACCACATGGGCACCACCGCCGAGAACGTCGCGCGCCAGTGGCAGATCAGCCGCGAGGCGCAGGACGAATTCGCGCTCGCCAGCCAGAACAAGGCCGAAGCGGCGCAGAAGGCCGGAAAGTTCAAGGACGAGATCATTCCCTTCATCATCAAGACCCGCAAAGGCGACGTCGTGATGGACAGCGACGAATACATCCGCCACGGCGCGACGATCGACGCGATGACGAAGCTCCGCCCCGCCTTCGCCAAGGACGGCAGTGTCACCGCCGGCAACGCCTCCGGCCTGAACGATGGCGCGGCGGCGGTTGTCGTCATGTCCGAGGAAGAAGCCGCCAAGCGCGGGTTGAAGCCGCTTGCGCGGATCGCCTCCTATGCGACGGCGGGCCTCGATCCGGCGATCATGGGCGTCGGCCCGATCTTCGCGAGCCGGAAGGCCCTTGCGAAGGCAGGCTGGAAGGTCGGCGATCTTGACCGGATCGAGGCGAACGAGGCCTTCGCGGCGCAGGCGCTTGCCGTCAACAAGGACATGGGCTGGGACCCGGCATTGGTGAACGTGAACGGCGGCGCCATCGCCATCGG
>DJUV01000046.1 GCA_002440625.1 Rhodobacteraceae bacterium UBA6273
TGTCCGGGCGGCGGTCAAGGGGGAGAGGCCGGGGGTTTCACACCCCCGGACCCCCGTGGAGTATTTCAAACAACGAAGAAGCCCCTAGCGGCCGAAGGCGCCGGGGCCGCGCAGTTTGGCGTGGCGGTTCACGTCCTTGTAGAGGAGGTAGCGGAAACGCCCCGGTCCGGCGGCATAGCAGGCCTGCGGACAATAGGCGCGGAGCCACATGAAATCGCCGGCCTCGACCTCGACCCAGTCCTGGTTGAGCTTGTAGACCGCCTTGCCTTCGAGGACGTAGAGCCCGTGCTCCATGACATGGGTTTCCTCGAAGGGGATGACGCCGCCGGGCTGGAAGGTGACGATGTTCACATGCATGTCGTGGCGGAGGTCGTCGGGTTCGACGAAGCGGGTCGTGGCCCAGCGCCCTTCGGTATCGGGCATGGCGATGGGGGTCAGGTCCTGATCGGAAGTCACGAAGGCTTCCGGGGCTGCGACGCCGGGGGCCGGTTCGTAGAGCTTCCGAACCCAGTGGAAGCGGGCCGGTGCCTTCTTCGCGTTCTTCAGGCGCCAGCTGGTTCCGGCGGGGATATAGGCGTAGCCGCCGGGGCCGAGGTCATGTTCCTGGCCGTCGAGGCTAAGCCAAAGCTCGCCCTCGGTGACAAAGATCACGCCTTCCGCACCCGCTTCGGGTTCCGGCGCATCGGAGCCGCCTTTCGGTCCGACCTCCATGACGTACTGGCTGAACGTCTCCGAAAACCCCGACATCGGCCGCGCGATGAGCCACATCCGGGTGTTGGTCCAGCCCGGCAGGAAGCTCGTCACGATGTCGGAAAAGCAGCCCTTCGGGATGAAGCAATAGGCATCGGTGAAGATGGCGCGGCCTGTCATCAGCGACGTCTGCGGCGGCAGTCCGCCCGGGGGGGCGTAGTAACGGTTCGGGGCCTTGGTCATAGCAGCGTCTTTCATCGGGGGAGCATGTCCGTGAGGCGCAGGGCGGCGATCCGTTCGACCTGGGCGCAGGCTTCGGTGAATTCGGTCTCGTTGTCCTGCTCAAGCCGGCGGCGGAAGGCATCGAGGATGGAGGCCTTGGTGTTGTCGCGGACGGCGATGATGAAGGGAAAGCCGTGGCGCGCGACATAGGCGTTGTTCAGTTCGGTGAATTCGGTCCGCTCGGCGTCGGTCAGGGCGTCGAGGCCGGCGGAGGCCTGCTCGGCGGTGGAACTTGCCGTCAGGCGTTTCGCGGCGGCAAGCTTGCCGGCGAGGTCGGGGTGGGCGGTGAGGACGCCAAGCCTTTCGGCGCGACTCGCTGAGCGGAAGACGCGGGCAAGCGCGCTCCAGAGACCCGCCGCCGTGTCATGCGCCGGGCCGAGTTCCAGCGCCCAGCCGCGTTCGGCGATCCAGGGGGAATGTTCAAAGACGCCGCCGAAGCGGGCGGTGAAGCCCGCCTTGTCCATCTGGCTCGGCCGATCATGGCGGCGCGGCGGATGGGTTTCGGCCCAGTGCCGGGCGATGTCGAGGCGGCGCGGGAACCAGACGCCCTTGTGCCCCTTCGCATAGTCGAGGAAACGCTTCAGCCCCGCCATCTTGCCGGGCCGGCCGATCAGGCGGCAGTGAAGGCCGACGGACATCATCTTGGCCGCCCCCGCCTGCCCCTCGGCATAGAGGACATCGAAGGCGTCCTTCAGGTACTGGAAGAACTGCTCGCCGGTGATGTAGCCTGGCGCGGTGGCGAAGCGCATGTCATTGGCTTCGAGCGTGTACGGGATGACGAGCTGGTCGCGGTCGCCGACCTCAAGCCAGTAGGGCAGGTCGTCGTCATAGGTGTCAGAGACCCAGTCAAGGCCGGCTTCCGCCGTCAGCCGTACCGTGTTGACCGAACAGCGCCCGGTGTACCAGCCGGTCGGGCGGCTTCCTGTGACCTCGGTATGAAGGCGGATCGCCTCGGCGATCTGGCGGCGCTCCTCCTCCTCCGGCATGTCCTTGTGTTCGACCCATTTGAGGCCGTGGCTCGCAATCTCCCACCCCGCCGCCTTCATCGCCGCGACCTGTTCGGGCGAGCGGGCGAGCGCGGTGGCGACGCCGTAGACCGTGACGGGGATCTCCATGCCGGTGAACAGGCGATGGAGCCGCCAGAAGCCGGCGCGCGCGCCGTAGTCGTAGATCGATTCCATGTTCCAGTGGCGCTGGCCCGGCCACATCGTCGCCCCGGCGATGTCGGACAGGAAGGCTTCGGAAGCGGCATCGCCATGCAGGATGCAGTTTTCGCCGCCCTCTTCGTAGTTGAGGACAAGGCTGACGGCGATCTTCGCCCCGCCCGGCCATTTCGCATCGGGCGGGTTGGCGCCGTAGCCGATCATGTTGCGGGGGTAGCGGTTCATGCCGGGCCTTTCTGGAACTGCGATGAGGTTAGCTTCCGATTGCCGGAGATATTATCAAGAAAATCCTGAAGTACCTGACGTGAAATCCGACGGTCGCCTTTGCCGCCTGTCCCGGTAAGGTGGTTTTGAATGCGACAAGGGGGCGCGGCATGGCCGAAGGCTATCTGACGACACATGTTCTCGATACCGCGCGGGGTCTGCCTGCAGCGGGGCTTCGGATCGCGCTTTACGAGGTCGGCGGCAATTCGCACCGAAAGATCACCGAAATGGTGACGAATGCCGACGGGCGGACCGATGCGCCGATCCTGCCGAAGACGGCCTTCAAGACAGGCCGCTATGAGCTTGTCTTTTTCGCGGGCGAATATCTTGACCGCACCGGGGCCGCGCCGGAAACCCCTCGCTTTCTCGACGAGGTGCCGATCCGCTTCGGGATCTCGGATGCGGCGGCGCACTACCATGTGCCGCTCCTCCTCTCGCCCTTCGGCTATTCGACCTATCGCGGAAGCTGAGCCCTCAGGCGGCGCGGCTTGACCAGAAGAACCACAGCGCCACCAGCGCCAGCGAGGCGGAGAGCGCGCGGCGGATCATGCGGCTGCGGCCGGGATCGCCGAGAAGGGCATTGGCGGAACCGGCGAGGGTGACGATGCCGGCGTGGATCAGCGTCGCCACGGCGACATAGGCGGCAGTCAGGATCAGGGTTTCGCCAAGGACCGGGGCGCCGGGATCGGTGAAGCCCGGCAGGACGGCGACATAGAAGATCGCGGCCTTGGGGTTGAGAAGGTTGGTGACAAGACCGCGCCGGAAGGCACGGGCGAGCGTGATGTCGCCATCGCCACTCCCGGCGCCGTCCCCGGCATCGCGCCAGCCGTCCCAGGCGAGCCAGATGAGATATAGCACCCCGCCCCAGCGCAACGCCTGATAGAGCGCGGGCGTGGCGGCGATCAGCGCGGCAAGGCCGAAGGCGGCGGCGATGCCGATGAGCGCGAGGCCAAGCGCCACCCCCGCCACGGCGGCATAGCCGGGCCGGCGCCCTTCGGTCGCGGCGACAAGCGCCAGCCAGGCCATGTTGGGGCCGGGCGTCAGCTCGATCAGTGTTGCGGTCAGGACGAAGGCCGGAAGGCCCGCCGGCAGCATCGCGTCAGACCCATTTGGCCAGCGGCGGCAGGCTCATGAGCACGGCGCTGGCGTCATGGCCGGATTCAAGCCCGAACTTTGTGCCGCGGTCGTAGACGAGATTGTACTCGGCATAGAGACCGCGATGGACCAACTGCGCATCGCGATCCGCTTCCGTCCAGGGCGTATCGCGCCGCCGCTCCGTCACCGGCAGGAAGGCGGGCAGGAAGGCCAAGCCGACATCGCGGGTAAAGCCGAAATCCCGGTCCCAGTCGCCGGTGTGCAGGTCGTCGTAGAAGATGCCGCCGACGCCGCGCGCCCGGCCCCGGTGCGGCACGAAGAAATACTCGTCGGCCCAGGATTTGAAGCGGGTGTAATAGCCGGGGTCGTGGCAGTCGCAGGCCGCTTCCAGCGCGGCGTGAAAATGTGCGGTATCCTCGGGGTATTCGATGCAGGGATTGAGGTCGGCACCGCCGCCGAACCACCAGGCATGGGGCGTCCAGAACATCCGCGTGTTCATGTGGACAGCGGGGGCATGGGGGTTCTGCATATGGGCGACAAGGCTGATGCCCGAGGCCCAGAAACGCGGGTCCTCGGCCATGCCCGGCACGCCGCGCGCCGCCATCGCCGCTTGCGCCCGCGGACCGAGCGTGCCGTGGACGGTCGAGACATTGACGCCGACCTTTTCGAAGACGCGGCCGCCGCGCAGCACGCTCATCAGCCCGCCGCCCGCGTCCGATCCATCCTCCGAGGCGCGGCGCGTCTCCGTCACCTCGAACCGGCCCGGAGGAAGGCCGGCGTGAGGGCCGCCCTTCTGGCTGTCTTCAAGCGCCTCGAATGCTGCGACGATCTCATCACGCAGCGCTCGGAACCAAGCAGAGGCCTGCTGTTTCCGGGTTTCGCAATCCTGGCTCACCTGCGCCTCCGTCGGGCTCGTCACCATCGCCTAGCAGTTTTGCCGCGCCCCTGCCAGCGTGACTCCATTTGGCGGAACGGGGCAGTGGCTGTAGAGTCGCCGCATCGTACCTTGTGATGAGTCGAACACCATGTTGACGCTGCGCGCCCTCCCCCCGGCCATCGTTCTTCTTGCCGTACTGTCCGGTTGCGTGAACAGCACCGGCAATTGTCCGAAAGCCGATACTCGCGACGAAGAGCGCGAATTGCGCACCGTCGAGAGGCTGATCCGCGACACCCGCACCGGGATGGCGCGGGGTTACCGCGAGGAAACCACCTATGACAGCGGCGGCGGCTTCGTGAACTTCTGCCTTGGCGGCATCAATTCCAATGTCGGCGTCTCGGTTTGCGGCGATCCGTCGCGGCGGAAGACGGCGGTGCCGATTGACGCGGCAGCGGAAGAACGCAAACTGGCGGCACTCGAAGCCCGGCGCAGCGCGCTGATTTCCGAGATCAGCGCAAAATCGGCTGCCTGTGCGCCGGCCGGAGGAGTTTGACATGCGGCTGCTTCCGCTCCTTGCCCTGCCGGTTCTCCTCACCGCTTGCGGTACGCCGCAGGAGCAGTGCATCCGCCCCTACACCAAGGAACTGCGACAGGTGGATGCGCTTATCGCCGAAACGCGGGCGAACCTTGCGCGCGGTTACGGCTACCGCGAGGACAGGGTGACGGATTGGGACTATGAGCCCTGCTACTGGGGCCGTACCGTCTCACCGGGCGGTATCAGCAGCAGGTCGATGTGCTGGGAACCCTATGAGCGCACGGTACGCACCGCGGTCGCCGTCGATCCCGCCTCGGAGGAGCGCAAGCTCGCCGCGCTGACGCAGCGCCGCACGGCGCTGGCCAAGCGGGCGGGGCCTGCCATCGCGGCCTGCAAGGCGGCGTACCCCGAATAGACTAGGGGCGCCTTCAGTAAGCGGGTGCAGCGGCCGGATCGAGAAGACTGCGCCCGCCGTCGACGGTCAGGATTTGGCCGGTCATGAAGCTTGATCCGTCCGAGGCGAGGAAAAGCGCCGTCTCGACCACTTCGGACGGCGAGGCGATCCGCCCGAGCGGGGTCCGCGCGATGATCTCGTCGCGCCAGTCCGGGTTTTCCTTCAGCGTGGTGTAGAGGCTCGACGTCAGCACGCTGCCGACCGCGATGCCGTTGACGCGGATACGTTCCGGCGCCAGCGCCAGCGCCAGCGAGCGTGTCGCCTGTTCAAGCGCCGCCCCGGCGACGGAATAGGCCAGAAGCTCCGGCTGGCTGCGCTGGGCGGCCAAGGGCGAGATGTTGATGATCGACCCGACCGGGCCATCTTCGTTCCCGTCGCGCTCGGCCTGGGCGATCATCCGCTTCGCCGCCGTCTGCGACAGGCGCAATGACACCATGAGGTTCTGTTTCAGCAGCGTCTCGACGCTCTGGTCCTCGGGGCTGAGGGGGTCGGTCAGCATGAAGTTGCGGCTGGCGTTGACGAGGATGTCGATCCGGTCAAAGGCATCCACCGTCGCCGACAGGAGGTTCGCCACCGCAAGCTTCTGGCAAAGGTCGCAGTTGAAGGCGCGGAGCGAGCTTGCCTCGCCGCCAAGCACCTTAAGTTCCTCGGCCAGAAGTTCCTCATCGGAATCCGCCAGCATGACCTTCGCGCCGCGATCCATGAAATGGTGGGCGATGGCGAGACCGATCCCGCTTGCGGCCCCGGTGATGATGGCCGTCTTGCCGGCGATGGAAAGCGACATGGGGGATACATCTCCGAAACTGCGCAGCGGCAGGTTGGTGGACTTTCAGCCTCTCAGCCGAGGCGGCGCGATACGCGCGCGGCACGCAGAACCTTGAACCCGTTGTCGCCGCCGACCTCCTCAACCTCGCGGAAGCGCTGCGACAAAGCGCCTTCGTAAGGCAAGTGGCGATTGGCGACAAGCCAGAGCGTTGCGGAAGGGGCAAGCCGGTCGGCGGCGGCGGCGATGAAGGCAAGGCCAAGCGCCGGTTCGGCGGCGCGGCCGGTATGGAAGGGCGGGTTGGTCACGATGGCGTCGTAAAGCGCCGCAGGGCGGAAGTTGGTGGCGTCGGCCCAGTGGAAGGCGGCACGCGGATCGGTCACGTTGCGGCGCGCACAGGCAAGGGCCAGATGATCGGCCTCTATAAGGTCAAGCGTCTCGATCTCGGCGCGCGCGAGGATCTGCGCCGACAGCCAGCCCCAGCCCGCCCCGAAATCGGCGACCCTGCGCCCGAGCCGGGCGGGCAAGGTCGCGGCGAGGAGTGCTGAGCCACGATCAACCGCCTCGGCGGAGAAAACGCCGGGGCGGGTGACGAAGCCCCGCGCGGGGGAAAGATCGCTGGCTCGCCAGTCGGCGAAGACCTCATCCGCAGGCCGGTCGAAGCCGAAAATCTTGCCATGCGCCTTGGCGATGGGCGGGGACGCCGGCGCCCGCGCGCGGATGTCCTTCAGCATGGTGTCGATGCCGTCGGTCTTCTGGCCGTCGATCCAGACCGGACCGCCGGGCATGACATGGGCGGCAGCCATTGCCACCGCATCACGGGCGGCGCCACGGGCGCGGGGCAGGAAAACCACTGCCGCCGCTGCTTCGGGCAGGCCCCCGCAATCCGGCGTGGTGCGATAACCGCGCGCCTCCCAGGCATCATGATCGGGGCGGAAGCCCTGGACGATCCGCACCCTTTCGCGCGGCAGCACCGAAAGATCATCGCCCGACCGCGCCCCGACGACGAGGATGTCGCCCGAAGCGGGCAGGGCGCCATCAAGCGCGATTGTCAGGCGGGACGCGGACATGGCGGGGGCCCGGCGGCCCTATTCCTTTTCCATGGTGCATTGCAGCGGATGCTGGTGGCGGCGCGCGAAATCCATCACCTGCGCAACCTTCGTCTCCGCCACCTCGAAGGAAAAGACGCCGACAACCGCGAGGCCCTTCTTGTGGACCGTCAACATGATCTCGAAAGCCTGCGCATGGGTCATGCCGAAGAAACGTTCAAGGATATGCACGACGAATTCCATCGGCGTGTAATCGTCGTTGAGCAGCAGCACCTTGTAGAGCGGCGGGCGCTGGGTCTTGGCGCGCGTCTTGGTGAGGACCGAGGCGTCGGGGTCATTGCCGTCTTTGCGGTCCGTCATGGTCAGCGGCAGCAAGGGCAAGTCGAGGAACTCCACGGTCATGGGCAGGGGATTCGCAAGCATCGGGACTGGACCCACAATATAGGTGCAATCGCGCATGAGAAAAGGGTTGCGTTGCACAGACTTGATCCCGCCCTGCCGCCGCGCGACACTATGCCCCCCGCACCCGGACTGGACCGGCCATGCCCGCGCTTTCAGCCATAGCCTTCGACGCCGATGATACGCTTTGGCACAATGAGCGGTTCTTCCGCATGACGCATGACCATTTCACCGACCTTCTGGCCGATTACGCCGGGCGCGATCATCTGGAAGACCGGCTCCTTGAGGCAGAACGGCGGAATGTCGGGCGCTACGGCTACGGCATAAAGGGCTTTACCCTGTCGATGATCGAGACCGCGCTTGAGGTGACGGATAACCGCGTGCCCGGCCGGGTCATCGGCGAACTTGTCGCGGCGGGGCGCGCGATGCTGGCCCATCCGATCGAGCTTTTGCCCCATGCCCGCGAAACCGTCGAGGCGCTGAAAGGCCGCCACCGGCTTTTCGTCATCACCAAGGGCGATCTTCTCGATCAGGAGCGCAAGATCGCGCAATCGGGTCTTGGCGAGATCTTCGACGCGGTTGAGATCGTGTCGGACAAGACCCCGCCGGTCTATGCTGGCATCTTCCGCCGCCTCGGCGTGGCGCCGGACGCGGCGATGATGGTCGGCAATTCCTTGAAATCCGACGTGCTGCCGGTTCTCGCCCTTGGCGGCTGGGGCATCCATGTGCCGCACGACCTGACCTGGGCATTTGAGCACGAAACCGCCCCGGAAGCCGAGGCGCGTTTCCGTACGATCAATGATCTTGGCGCGCTGCCGGGGCTGATCGGGGAGATCGAGGCGGAAGGATGAGGCGAGTGTTGTAGGAGGTTGCAAACTCCACCACAAGATGTAGCGCAATACGCCCTGTCCTTGCTGTAGGAACACGATCTAACTGTTTTCAAAACAGGCGGTTTTCGTCCTGGAACCGCTGTGCTATCGTTCCCGCAAATCAGCAGACCCCGGCGCAAAGATCGGGGTAAAGAGGCAGGAACAAGGTGAGACAGGTTTTGACTTGTCCGGGGCAGTGCGCTCGTCGCATTGGCACGTGTCTGGCAGTGATGGTGATGCTGCTTCTGGCGCCACTCATGGCGGTCGCCGCACCCTATGCCGAACTCGTGATGGACATGCGCACCGGGGAGGTGCTGCTTTCGGAAAACGCCGATACAAGGCTGCATCCCGCCTCGCTCACCAAGATGATGACGCTCTACATCACCTTCGAGGCAATCGAGCGCGGCGAGATCTCGCTCGACAGCCAGGTGACGGTTTCCCGCTACGCCGCGTCACGGCCGCCTTCGAAGCTGGGATTGCGCGCGGGGCAGACGATCGCGCTTCGTTACCTGATCCGCGCCGCGGCGATCAAGTCGGCGAACGATGCCGCGACCGCCATCGCCGAGGCTATCGAAGGTTCGGAACCCGCCTTCGCCAAACGCATGACCCGCACTGCGAAATCGCTGGGAATGACCCGCACGACCTTTGTCAATGCCAACGGCCTGACCGCGAAGGGCCACCTCTCCACGGCGCGTGACATGGCCTTGCTCGGCCGGCATCTCTTCTACGACTACCCGCAATACTACAACATCTTCTCTCGCCGTTCCGCTGATGCCGGGATTGCCCAGGTGAACTCCACCAACCGCCGCTTCCTCGATTCCTACGAAGGCGCGGACGGGATCAAGACCGGCTATACGGTGCCGGCGGGCTTCAACCTCGTCGCCTCGGCGCAGCGCGGCAACAAGCGCGTCGTCGCCGCGATCTTCGGCGGCCAATCCACCGCCCAGCGCAATTCCCGCATGGCGCAACTTCTTGACTTGGGCTTCGGCAAGTCGCCGAACCGCGCCACCGTGCAAAAACCGGCGCGGCCCTCTTATGTCGCCCCGGCGCCCGAGGATCTTCTGGCGGATGCCGGCGCAGCGACCGACGTGACGTCAGACGATCCGGCCTTCGACAGCGACAGCGCTGTTGCGGCGGCGCTCGCCGGAGGCGTTGCAGCGGGCAAGACCTTGCGGATGCAGGTTGCCGTCGAAAAGAGCCTGCGCCCGCGGGTGCGGCCGGTGCCAGGCGCCAAGCCCGCCGAAGAACCCGCCGAGGAAGTGGACGAGATGCTCCTCGCCTCGATGCAGGACGATATCGCCGCCGCGCTCGCCGAAGCGCAGGAAACGCTCGGCACCACGACCGAACCGGCGTTGGCGGAGGATACCACCGAAGAGCCGGAGGAGGCTGTCGCCGTCGCCGGGACCACCACCGAGGAAGCCGCCAGCGTGGCCGGATCTGCGCCGCAGCCGGCGACCGGGCCGGTATTCGCACAATCGACCGCGCCCCAGCCGGAGACGCTGGGCCTGCAGGATGCTGCGGCCGAGTTGGCCAGGGAACCGCAGGGCAATGTTCTTGCCTTCGCCGCAGTCGCGCCGAAACCGTCGCCGCTTGTCGCGGATGAGCCTGCGACCCCGGCCCCGATCGTCGTCGCTTCGGCGCCGCAACCCGAAGCCGTGAGCGAACCGAGCGCCGACCAGACTGACGCGAGCGCCATTGGGGTCGCCGAAGTGGCGCCCGCAGCCGAAGAAACCATCGTCATCGCCGCCCCCGAGGCCAGCCAGGCCCCTGCCCCGCCCCCGCGCCCGGTGGAGGTTGTGCTCGCCGCAGCGCCCGCAGCCGAACCGGCGCCGGAAGGGCCGCTTGAAGTCGTCACCCGGGTTTCGACATCGGGCGGGCGGCAATGGGCGATCAATGTCGGCAACTTCAACTCCCGCTACGCGGCAGAGCGGATGCTGCTTCAGACCGCGCTGATCGAGATGAACACGCTCGACGAGTCGCTGCGCAAGGTGGTGCCGCGCAAGGGCGGGTTTGATGCGAACTTCGTCGGCATGACCCAGGATATGGCCGAACTTGCCTGCCGCAGGCTGGCGGCGCGGCAGACCGAATGCGCCGTGGTCGGGCCGTAAGGCCGATCAGGGCTTCGGCCCATCACGGCTTGGGGTGGTCGTCCCAGTCTTTCCTGAGAATGCGATGCCCGTCGCCTTCGGGGTCGTCATACTGGTTGTTCCTGAGCGACCAGACGAAGGCGGCAAGGCCGATCCCGCCAAGGACGAGCGAGATGGGGATCAGGTAGACGAGCATCTCCATGTCGCCCCCCTATTTCAGCCTGAGCGCGTTGAGCGAAACCGTCACGGACGAGGTCGACATGGCAAGGGCTGCGATCAGCGGCGTCGCGAGGCCGACGAGCGCCACAGGTACCGCGACGACGTTATAGGCCAGCGACAGGGCGAAGTTCTGCTTGATCCGCCGCCGCGCCTGCACGGCGATCCGCAGCGCATCGGGCAAAGGCGAAAGGTCCTGCCCCAGAAGCACGATGTCGGAGGCGACGCGGGCGGCATCGAGCGCCGATGCCGGAGAGATCGAGACATGGGCGGAAGCGAGGGCGGCGGTGTCGTTCAGGCCGTCGCCGACCATCAGCACCTTGTGGCCTTCGGCCTGCAGCGCCGTGATCCTGGCGGCCTTTTCCTGCGGCAGGGCCTGCGCCTGCCATTCCGTCAGGCCCAGTTCGGCGGCAAGGCGCGCCACCGGCGCCTCGGCATCGCCGGAGATCAGGAGCACGCGCTTTCCCGCCTGTTGCAGGGCGGCGACGGCGGAGGCCGCGCCGGGCCGGGGGCTGTCGATGAAGCGGAAGGCGACCGGGTCCCCGACGCCGATCGCAAGGAAGGTCGCGGTTTCCGCGACTGGTGCGGCGCCAAGCCATTCGGCACGGCCAAGCCGCACGAGGCTGCCGTGCCAGCACCCCTCGATCCCGTAGCCCGGAACCTCGCGCAGATCCTCGATGTCCGCCGGGGTGACAGCCATATCCCGCAGACCGGCGGAAAGCGCCCTTGACAGGGGATGTCCCGATGCCCTGGCAAGCCCGGCGGCGAGTGCCAGCATCTGCGGGTCGTGCCCTTCAAGGCCAAGCGGCGTCGGCGCGCCAAGGGTCAGCGTGCCGGTCTTGTCAAAGACAACGGTATCAACCTCGGCAAGTCGTTCGAGTGCGGTGCCGTCCTTGATGAGGAAGCCTTTGCGGAAAAGCTTGCCCGAAGCGGACGTCACTACCGCCGGCACGGCAAGGGCCAGCGCACAGGGGCAGGTGATGATGAGAACGGCCGCCGCGACGTTGACGGCGAGCCTGAGGTCGCTTGTGAGATAAAGCCAGACAAGGAACGACGACAGCGCAAGGATATGGACCGAGGGCGAATAGCCCCGCGCCATCCGGTCGGCGAGCGAGGTGTAGCGCGTGCGCGCAGTTTCGGCGACGGCGACCAACTCGGCCATGCGGTGGAGCGAGGAGTCGTGCCCTGCCGCCGTGACGCGCAGGGTCAGCGGCCCGCTCAGGTTCACTTCGCCGGCGCTGACCACGCTCCCCGGCCCAGCATAAAGCGGAAGGGTTTCGCCGGTCAGGAGCGAACGGTCAATCTCTGACGCGCCATCCGTCACCACGCCATCGACCGGCATCCGCCCGCCGGGACGCACCAGCACGAGGTCTCCCGGCGCGAGATCGGCGATGGGCACGATCACCTCGCCCTCCGGGTCAAGGCGGGTGGCGCGCGGCACTTCGAGCGCGGCCAATTCCTCGGCCGCTGAGCGAGCGGCGGCGCGGCTGCGGTAGTCGAGATAGCGCCCGGCGAGGAGGAAGAAGCACAAGGACACCGCGGCGTCGAAATAGGCATGCTCACCGCCCTCGAACGTCTCGAAGAGCGAGATCGCCGAGGACAGGATCAATGCCAGCGAGATCGGCACATCCATGCCAAGCCGTCGCGCCTTGATCGAGGCCCAGGCGGATTTGAAGAAGGGTTGGCCGGAGAACGCCAGCGTCGGCAGTGCAATGGCCGCCGAGATCCAGTGGAAGAGATCGCGTGTCGCGGCCTCTGCCCCAGACCAGACGGCAAAGGACAAAAGCATGATGTTCATCATTGCAAAGCCTGCCACGCCAAGCCGCATCAGGAGATCGCGCCCCTGACGGTCGGTTGCCGTGGTGGACAGAAGCCCAGGATCCAGCTCATGCGCCGGATAGCCGATGGTGGCGAGGCGGGCGACAAGCGCCTCCGCGCCGACCGAAGGCAGCGCCGCGACCGAGACCCGCTTTTGCGTCAGGTTGAC
>DJUV01000069.1 GCA_002440625.1 Rhodobacteraceae bacterium UBA6273
CAACAAGGGCGGCGCGGGCGGCACCATCGGCCTTGCCGAATTCGTCGGCGCCAACAAGGGTAACGACAATGCGGTCATGTCGATGGGCGTGATCATGGTCGGCGGCATTCTTTTGAACAAATCGCCGGTCACGCTGGATGACGTGACCCCACTCGTCCGCCTGACGAATGACACTGGCGTTATCGCTGTCGCCACCGACTCGCCGATCCAGACGGTCGATGATCTGGTGAAGATGATGAAGGAGAACATCGGCGGCGTGTCCATCGGCGGCGGTTCCGCCGGCGGTGTGGACCATATCGTCATGGCGCTTCTGGCCAAGGAAAGCGGACTGGACCCCAAGGCGCTGAACTACATCCCCTATGACAGCGGCGCAGAGGTCGTGACCGCACTTGGCGGCGGCGCCATCACCGTCGCCGTCTCCGGCGTGTCGGAGTTCAAGCCGATGGCCGACGCGGGCCGCATCCGCATCATCGCCGTCACCTCGGAAGCCAAGGTCGCCGGCATCGAGGCGCCGAGCCTGAAGGAATCCGGTATCAATGTTGTCGTCGGCAACTGGCGCGGCATCGTCGGCGCGCCCGAGATGACGGCGGAAGGCAAGGCGATGTGGCTTGACCGCTTCACCAAGATGCATGACGGCCCGGCCTGGAAGGACATCCTGGCGAAGCAGGGCTGGGAAGATGCCTTCCTTGCCGGTGACGACTTCTCGGCCTTCCTTGAGACCGAAAAGACCCGCATCGGCGAGATCCTGAAAGAAGCCGGGCTGGTGGAGTAACCTGCCTGCATCCTGAAAGGATGAAGACATGACGGAACGCCCTTACTGGATCGCTGCAGGCACAGTGGGCTGGGGAGCCATCGTCCTTCTGAAGGCGGCGGAGCTTCCCCAGTTCGACCAATACGCCTACATCGGCCCCGGCTTCCTGCCGTCGGCCGTCGGGGTCGGGCTGGTGCTTCTTGGCTTGATGCTCGCGGTGCAGATCCGGCAGGGCGTTCCGTTCGAAGAACAGGAGGCGGAGGACGTTAGCGAAACTCACGCCGTCTCCTACAAGGCGCTTGGCCTTTCCGCGGCAGCATGTGCGCTGCCGCTCCTCACGATGCCGAAGCTTGGCTTCGTCATCACCTGTACCGGCTGCTTCGTGCTGGTCGCCGCCGCCTTCAAGTCGGAACGCTGGCTGTTCAACACCGCTATCGGCTTCGTCTTCTCGATCATCTGCTGGTGGGTCTTCCGCAAGCTTGGCGTGCAACTTGGCGGTTTCCTGCCGCTCATGGGGGTGTAGATGGACTCGATCACCGGCCTGATGCACGGCTTCAGCATCGCACTTCAACCGCAGAACCTGATGTGGGCCTTCTTGGGCACCTTCATGGGCACGGCCATCGGTGTCCTGCCCGGCATTGGCCCGGCGCTGACCATCGCGCTCCTGCTGCCTGTCACAGTCCATATTGACCCGACAGCGGCTTTCATCATGTTCGCCGGCATCTTCTACGGCGCGATGTACGGCGGTTCCACGACGTCGATCCTGCTGAACACGCCTGGCGAAAGCGGCTCGATGATGACCGCGCTGGAGGGCAACCGCATGGCGCGGAATGGTCGCGGCGCGGCGGCCCTTTGCACTGCGGCCATCGGGTCTTTCGTCGCGGGCACCATCGGCACGCTTGGCCTGACCTTCCTTGCCCCGCCGATTGCGGAACTCGCCTTCATCTTCAAGCCGCAGGACTATTTCGCGCTGATGCTCTTGGCGTTCCTCTCGGTCTCGGTCGTGATGGGTACGTCCAAGGTCCGGGGCTTCGTCTCGCTCTTCCTTGGGCTGTCGCTGGGCCTCGTCGGCATCGACAAGGCCACGGGCCAGCAGCGCCTGACCTTCGGCATTCCCGACCTCATGGACGGGGTGGAGATGACTGTCGTTCTCGTCTCACTCTTCGCCATCGGCGAGACGCTGTACGTTGCCAGCCGCTACGGTATGCAGAAGCCGAACCTCAACCCCTTGGCGGGCGGCATCTGGATGACGAAAGAGGATTGGAAGCGGTCGTGGAAGCCCTGGCTCAGGGGCACTTTCTTCGGCTTTCCCATCGGCGCGCTGCCTGCGGGCGGGGCCGAGATCCCGACCTTCCTGTCCTATACCGTCGAGCGCAAGCTGACGAAGCATCCCGAGGAATTCGGCCACGGCGCCATCGAAGGCGTGGCGGGGCCGGAGGCTGCGAACAACGCCTCGGCCGCCGGTGTGCTGGTGCCGCTTCTGACCCTTGGCCTGCCAACCTCTGCTACGGCGGCGATCATGCTGGCCGCGTTCCAGAACTACGGGCTGCAACCGGGGCCGCTTCTCTTCATCAACTCCGGCGACCTCGTCTGGGGCCTCATCGCCTCGCTCTATGTCGGCAACCTGATGCTGCTGATCCTCAACCTGCCCTTGGCGGGGCTCTGGGTGCGGCTTCTCTTCATCCCGCGACCGTATCTTTACGCCGGTATCCTGATCTTCTCGCTCGTCGGCATCTGGGGCGTTTCGAACTCATGGGTCGATCTCGCCATGATGTTCGGCGTCGGCCTGATGGGCTATGCGATGCGGGTCTATGACTTCCCCATTGCGCCGGTCCTCATCGGCCTCATCCTCGGGCCGATGGCCGAGGTGCAGATGCGCCGGGCCTTGGCCATCGGGCAGGGCGATCCGATGGTCTTCGTCTCCACCCCGCTCTCGGCCCTCTTGGTTGCGATTGCCTTCTTCGTCGTAACGGTCCCGGCCGTCCTTCACTGGCGCCGGACCCGCAAGATCGCGCAGTCGGAAGACATTTCCGGCTGACGAATACCCCTTCAACCGCCTCCCGACCGGCCGCCCTTTGCAGCCGGGCTGGACCCGTGCAACCTGATGGAGCCTGAAAATGGCCGAGACACTTTATTTCCAACCCGAGGCGCTGACCGATTACGCCACCGCGATGTTCCTTTCCGCCGGGATGAGCCGCGAGGATGCGGCGCTGATCGCCGGGGACCTCGTGAAGGCCAACCTGCGCGGCGTCGACAGCCACGGCGTCAGCCGCATTCCGATGTATCTGGAACGCCTGCGCCGGGGTCTGGTGAACCCTCGACCGGAGGTGAAGGTGACAAAGGTGGCGGGGGCCGTCGCCGCCGTCGATGGCGACAACGGCATGGGTTTCATCCCCTCGCATATCGCGATGAACGCCGCCTGCGACATCGCCGGGGAAATGGGGATCGGCCTCGCCGGCGTCCACCGCTCCACGCATTTCGGCATGGGCGCCTGCTATGCGCTCCGCGCCATCGAGCGGGGCTATATCTCGCTGATCTTCACCAATTCCTCGCCCGCCATCGCCATGTGGGGCGGGCGGACCTCGTTCCTTGGGGCGAGCCCCATCGCCGCCGGCATCCCCGGCGGCAAGCATCCGCCCTACGTCATGGACATGGCAATGACGGTGATTGCGCGCGGCAAGATCCGGCTCGCCGCGATGAAGGGCGACGCGATCCCCGAGGGACTGGCGCTGGATGTCGACGGCAATCCGACGACCGATGCAGCGAAGGCATTCGAAGGCGTGTGCCTGCCCTTCGGCGGGGTCAAGGGATCGGTTCTTGGCACGCTGATGGACCTTCTGTCGGGCGTCCTGACCGGGGCCAATTTCGGCGGCGACGTCAAAAGCCTCTACTTCGACCATTCCGAGCCGCAGAACGTCGGTCACCTTTTCTTCGCGATCCGGCCCGACCTTTTCCTGTCGATGGATGATTTCGGCGCGCGGATGGATGAGTTCTACGCCCGCATCAAGGCGCTGCCCCGCGCGGCGGGCGTCGATGAGATCATGTTGCCCGGTGAGCCGGAGCAGCGGCGCGAGGATCAAAGGCGGCGCGACGGCATCCCGGTGACGGCCAATGTCATTGCCGACCTGACCGCCGAGGGGAAAGCGGCGGGCGTGACCTTCCCCGCGGGGAAGGCGGCATGAACCGGCTTTCCGCCCATATCGGCTATCTCTACGCCGACCTGCCGCTGGAGGATCGCCCGGCCGCCGCGGCGCGGGACGGCTTCACCGCCATCGAGCATCCCGAGCCATGGGCGATCCCCGCTGCCGACATGCGGGCACTCATGGCCGATTTCGGCCTGACCTTCACCCAAATCACCTCCGGCATGGGCGATCCGGCGCAGGGCGAAAAGGGCCTCGCCGCGCTGCCGGGGCGAGAGGCGGATTTCCGGCGCGGTTTCGACCGGGCGGCGGAATATGCGTCGGTTGTCGGCGCGGGCTTCGTGCATCCGATGGCCGGGCTTGCCCCGGCAGATGATCCCGCCGCCCGCAAGGTCTATGCCGCCAATCTCGACTGGGCGGCGGCCCGGCTTGCCGGCACAGGCCCGCCGCTTCTGGTCGAGGCGATAACCATCCCCGGCTATCATCTCGCCACGCTCGCCTATGCGTCCGAGGTACAGGACCGGCTGGGTGCCGCGCAACTGTTCGACACCTACCATGCCGCGACCCTCGGCGCCGAGCCTGCCGCATGGATCGCCGCCAATGCCGCCCGCATCGGCCATGTTCACATCGCCGACCATCCCGGACGGCATGAACCCGGCACTGGTGCGCTCGACTTCCCGCGCATCCTCGCCGCTCTTCAGAACGCCGGATACGCGGGCGCGATCGGCTTCGAATACATCCCCTCCGTTGCCACCTCGGCAAGCGCGGCCTTCCTGCCCGTCTGGAAGGCGCTTCTGTCGCAAAGGATCACCGCATGACCGAGATCACCTCCATCAACCCGGCCACGGGCCAACCGATCCGTTCGTTCCCGCTGCAAGACGACGCCGCCATCGACGCCGCGCTTCAGGCCGCGGCGAAGGCGCAACGGCCATGGCGGCTGGCGCCGGTCGCGGAGCGGGTAAAGCTCCTGACCCGCATGGCCGCCGTCTTGCGCGACGGCAAGGCGCGCTATGCCGAAATGATCGTGCGCGAGATGGGCAAGCCCATCGCCGAGGCGGTAGCGGAGATCGAGAAATGCGCCTGGAACTGCGACTTCTACGCCGAACAGGCGCCGGTCTTTCTGGCCGATGAGCCGGTGCCCTCCAGCGCCACGATCAGCGTCGTCGCCTTCGAGCCGCTGGGCGTCGTGCTGGCGATCATGCCGTGGAACTATCCGTTCTGGCAGTACTTCCGCTTCGCCGCCCCGGCGCTGGCGGCGGGCAATGGCGCGGTCCTGAAGCATGCCAACAACGTGCCGGAATGCGCGCTCGCCGTGCAGGAGGTGATGGAGAAGGCCGGGGCACCCAAGGGACTGACGGCGACACTGCTGGTCGACACGTCGAAGGTCGCCGGGATCATCGCCGATCCCCGCATCGCCGCCGTGACGCTGACGGGCTCGACCGAGGTGGGGGCCATCGTCGCCTCGCAGGCGGGCCGGGCACTGAAGAAGCAGGTGCTGGAGCTTGGCGGATCGGACCCGTTCATCGTTCTGGCGGACGCGGACCTTGATGCGGCGGCGGAGGTGGCGGTCAAGGCGCGCTATGCGAACGTCGGCCAAAGCTGCGTGAACGCCAAGCGCTTCATCGTCGAGGAAGCGGTCGCCGACCGGTTCGCCGATCTTTTCGTCGCAAAGGCCGCCGCGCTGAAGATCGGCGACCCGATGGCGCGCGACACGAAGATCGGCCCCATGGCGCGCGGCAACCTCCGCGACACGCTGCACGGGCAGGTGGAGCGGTCCCTTGCCGAAGGCGCGGTGCTGCGGCTTGGCGGGCGACCCCTCGACGGCGAGGGCTTCTACTATCCGCCGACCGTCCTTGATCACGTCAGACCCGGCATGGTCGCCTTCCGCGAGGAAACCTTCGGCCCCGTCGCCGCGATCATCCGCGCCAAGGATGCCGACGAGGCCATCGCCATGGCCAATGACAGCGACTACGGCCTTGGCGCCGCGCTTTGGACCGGCGATGCGGCACGGGGCCGGGCGCTTGCCGCGCGCATCGACGCGGGGGCGGTCTTCGTCAACGGCATGACCGCCTCCGACCCGCGCTACCCGTTCGGCGGCATCAAGCGATCGGGCTACGGGCGCGAGCTTGGCGTCTACGGCATCCGCGAATTCGTCAACATCAAGACTGTCTGGATCGGTCCCGCGACATGAGGTCCACCATGCTCCAGCCCGCCATCCTGCGCCCCCGTGACCTCAAGACCAACGACCGTGGCGGGGGTGCGCGCACCACGCCGCTTGTCACCCGCCGCTGCGGATCGACGAGCATGATCAATGGCATCACCGCCTTTGATCCCGGTGCCGCCATCGGCCTTCATTTTCACAATTGCGAGGAAAGCGTGATGGTGATTGAAGGCGAGGCCATCGCCGAAATCGACGGGGTGGAACACCGGCTTTCGACCAATGACACCACCTGGATTCCCGCCAACGTGCCGCACCGCTTTCGCAATCCGACCGACCGGCCCATGCGCATCTTCTGGACCTATGCCACCGTCGATGCAACCCGCACCATGGTCGCGACCGGCGACACGCGGACCATCGATGCCGAACATGGGCGCGGGTAGCGGGCGGACAGGATGCGAAGCAACCTTGCAAAGCAACTGCTGACGATTGTGATCGGCCTCGCCGGGGTCGGGGCATTCGCGCTTTTGAACCTGCCGCTGCCGTTCCTCTTCGGGCCGATGGCCGCCTGCCTGCTGGCCGCCCTCCTGGGTGTGCCGCTGAAGAACCTCGGTCAGGTGTCGGTCGCGGCGCGCTCGGTCCTCGGTGTCGCCGTCGGTGCCGCAGTCACCCCGGCGCTCATCGCCAAGCTGCCGCAGATGCTGGCCTCGGTCGCGGTGGTGCCGGTCTATGTCGCGGTAATCGGCCTTGTCGGCGTCCCCTTCTTCCGCCGCGTCTGCAAGTTCGATCCGGTCACGGCGTTCTACTGCGCGATGCCGGGCGGGGCCGCCGACATGACGATCTTTGGGCAGGAGGCCGGGGCCAATGTCCGGCAATTGTCGCTGGTCCATGTCACGCGGCTGATGGTGATCATGGTTCTGGCGCCGGTGATCCTCGTCAACGTCTTCGGCGTCCGGCTGACCCATCCCGTGGGCGCGCCTGCGGCGGACATTCCCCTGACCGAGATTGGCCTGATGATCGTCGCGGCGCTGATCGGCTGGAAGGGTGGTGAGCGAATCGGGCTTTTCGGCGCCGCCATCATCGGCCCGCTGATCGTCGCCGCGATCCTGTCGCTGGCCGGGTTTCTCCACCAGCGCCCGCCGCGCGAGGCGCTTCTGGCGGCGCAGTTTCTGATCGGCATGGGCATCGGCGTGAGTTACGCGGGCGTCACCCTGCGCGAGTTGCGCGATACCGTGGCGGGCGGGGCGGCCTTCGTCCTGATCCTCGCCGTCCTTGCCGGGATCGCGACTGAATTCGTGACCTGGTTCCAACTTGCGCCACCGGTTGAGGGATTTCTGGCCTTCACCCCCGGCGGTCAGGCAGAGATGTCGATGCTCGCCATTGTTTCCGGCGCCGACCTCGGCTTTGTTATTGCGCACCACCTTGTCCGAATTCTTGTCGTCATCCTTGGCGCGCCGATACTCTTCCGCCTATATCGCCCCCAAGGGGCCAAGGGCACTGACCGCTAACCATCTGTGGCCCCGCTCGGGCCGCACCTTATGGAGTTACGATGATGTTGACGGAAATCTTCACCCCAGAGGGCTTCACCGCCCTTCTCCAGGTGATCGGCATCGACCTCGTGCTGGCCGGGGACAATGCCATCGTCATCGGCCTCGCCGCGGCGGGTTTGCCGAAGGAACAACGCACCAAGGCCATCATCATCGGCATCTTTGCCGCGACGGTGATGCGCATCGGCTTTGCCGCCGTTACCACGCAGCTCTTGCAGATCGTCGGCCTTCTTCTCGCCGGTGGCATTCTGCTGCTTTGGGTCTGCTGGAAGATGTGGCGTGAACTTCAGCACGACCACGCCGCCGAGACGGAAGCGACGGAGGCCCTGACCGGCGAGGACATCAACAAGGACAGCACCGTCGCCGGCAATGCGCCGCGCAAGACCTTTGCCCAGGCGGCCACCCAGATCGTCATCGCCGACGTGTCGATGAGCCTCGACAACGTGCTCGCCGTGGCGGGTGCCGCGCGCGACCATCCCTCGGTCCTGGTCATCGGCCTGATCCTGTCCATCGCCCTGATGGGGCTTGCGGCAAGCTTCATCGCCAAGCTTCTGAACAAGCACCGCTGGATCGCCTATGTCGGCCTTCTCATCATCGTTTACGTTTCGCTGAAGATGATCTGGGAGGGCTTCAGCGAAGTCGAGCCGCTGTTGTTCTCCATGCTCGGCAATTAGCGCGCTGCACGCTTTCGAAAGTGCTGCGGCGGGTCAAGGTCCAGTCATCTCGATCACCGGTCCCGCCGCCGCCTGCGCATCCACTGGGTCATGTGTGACCATCAGCGCCGGGATGCCGCGGTCGCGGATATGCGCGAAGGTGAAGCGGCGCATGTCTTCCTTCAGCCCGGCATCGAGCTTTGAAAAGGGCTCGTCGAGAAGCAGCGCCAAGGGGTCCGCAAGAAGCGTCCGCATCAGCGCCGCCCGGGCCCGCTGCCCGCCCGAAAGCGTAGCCGGATCGCGTCCCTCCATGCCGGCAAGCCCGGCCTGATCCAGCGCAGCCGCGATCCGTGCCAGACGCGCGGCCCGGCCCCGGACCGTTTGCGACAGCCCGAAGGCGAGGTTGTCGCCGACTGAAAGATGCGGAAAAAGGACGGCATCCTGGAACAACATGCCGATGCGCCGCGCCTCTGCTGGCCGCGCGGTCACGTCGCAGCCATTGAGGAGGACCTGTCCCGTCATCTCGAACCTTCGCGGCAAATGCCCGCCGAGCGCGTCGAGGAGCATGGATTTGCCGATGCCCGACGGCCCCATCACGGTTACGACCTCTCCCGCCGCCACCGAGAGGGTGAGCGGCGGGAAAAGTGCGGCGCCGTGGCGCAGGCGGACGGTGACGCCGGCAAGGTCGAGGCTCATGCACCGCCCCTCAGATCCCGCCGGTGGCGGTGTAGGAAGGCCGGGAGGGCAATGGCGAGGGAATAGGCGAGGAAAGGGAGTGCGGCCTGCAAGCTCGCGTAGACGGCCGTGATCCTGCGGTCCGAGGCGGAGGAAAGTGTCACCGCCTCGGTCGTCAGCGTGGCGATGCGGCCCGCGCCCATGAAGAGAGTCGGCAGGTACTGCGCGACGGATACCGCGACACCGATGGCGGCGGCGGTGGCGAGGGGGGCCAGAAGCACCGGCAGCTTGATGCGGAAAAGCCGCCGCCACGGCCCGGCGCCAAGGGCCGCCGCCGCTTGGTCAAGTCGCGGGTCCAACGCCCGCCACGGGTCGGAGAGCGTGATCATCACGTAAGGAAAGACGAAAAGCACCTGCGCCCAAATGGCGGCACCGATGCCGCCGGTCAGGCCGGCCTTGAGGAAAAGAAGGTTCAGCCCGAAGAGGAAGGCGATCTGCGGCACCAGAAGCGGCAGGTAGATCAATGCCTCGGCCCAGCCCGCGCGCTTGCCGCCATAACGGTCCTCGCCCTCAAGCCAGGCGATGGCGAGGATGAGCGACAACGCCGTCGTCGCGAAGGCGAGGATGAGCGTCGCCGAAAGCGCCCGGCCAAAGCCCGATTGCGCCGACATCCAGGCGCGCATCGACCAGCTTTCCGGCAAGAGAAGCGGCCAGGGCCAGCGCCAGGCAACCGACCAGAGGAAGAGCGTCAGGATGGCGAGCGCGCCGAGTGCGGCGAGGATGAGCGCCAGCGCGGTCATGGTGGCGAGGATCGGCTCCGAACTCAGCCCGCGTCCGCCACGCCTCAGCCACCAGCGGCCGACGTGGCGGGCCGTCGCCTCGGCCAAGAGGAGGCCCGTGAAGGAAAGGACAACAAGGCCGAGCTGCAAGAGAGCCCCGGCAGAGGCCGGCAGCAGCATCTGGATGTCGGGCGCGAAGAAGAGCCGCGTCAGGAGAACCGCCAGCGTCGGCGGATTGGTGGGGCCGAGGATCATCGCCATGTCGACGACCGACAGCGAATAGGCCAGCACCACCAGCACCGGCAGCCGGATCAGCGGCCAGACCTGCGGCAGGATCACCTTGGCCCAGACGATGCCGTGACCGTAGCCGAGCGCCCGCCCCGCCGCCATCTGCCGCGTCACCGGGATCTGCGTCAGCGCCGCGAGGATCACCAGAAGGAGGAAGGGCAGTTCCTTCACCACAAGGCCAAGCGTCAGCGACAGCCCGAGCGCATCGTTGACCGAAGCGATGCCGGGCGGCGCCTCCCATCCGGCGAGGGGTGCCATTGCCCGCGCGATCCAGCCCGAGGGGGAGAGAAGAAAGGCCAGCCCGATTGCCATCGCCGCATGGGGCACGGCGAGGAATGGAGCGAGCGCCCGCGCGCTTTGGATTGCGGTCATCCGGGCATGGACGACGGCAGAGAACCCGAGCGCGATGGCCAGCGACAGGATCGTGGCGCAAAGGCCGGTGACAAGCGAATGCCGAACCGCCGTGGCAAGGCCGGGAACCGCCAGAAGCCCATGCCAGGCATCAAGCGACGGTGCGCGGGCGCCGATGGCCGGCAGGATGCCGAAGGCCGCGCGCCCGGTCTGCCAGAGACCCGCCGCGATGGGCGCGACGAAACCGGCCAGCAGGGCCGCCAGAACCGCGCCACGGAGCCAGCGCCCGTCCTGCCCGGTGGTCGTCACTTGGTGTAACGCCGCGCCCATTCCTCCGTCAGGCGCGTCATCCAGCTGGCATGCGGTTCCATAAGCGTCGGGCCAAGATCGGTGAGCGCGGGCAGCGCGAGGGCGCCGGGCAGGGCGGCGAAGGCCGCTTTGGCGGTATCGTCCAGCTTCGCCGGATCGAGGACGGAGAACGAGCCCAGCACCTCGATATTCTGCATCCGCGCCTGTGTTGCCGGCTCCAGAAGGAAGTTCGCCACGACCTCGGCGCCTTCCTTGTGGGCGGCGTTGTAGGGGATGGCGACGAAGCTGACGTTGCCGATGCTGCCGTCTTCGGGCACGAAGACCCGCACGGAGTCGGGCAGGAGCCCGGCCTTGATCTGCGCCGCGGTGGAGGCCGGATCGAAGGACATCGCCATGTCGATCTCGCCGTCGTTCAGAAGCTGGGTCTGGACGGATTCGTTGGCAGGAAAGCTCTCGCCCTGCCGCCAGAGGTTCGGGCGAAGCGTGTCGTACCAGGCCCAAAGCGGGGCAGCCGTCGCGGCGAAAGCGTCATCGGTGACGGGCTGTTGCAGGACCGCCGGATCGGGCGCCAGTTCGATCAGCGCCTGCTTGAGGAAAGTCGCGCCCATGAAATTCGACGGATCAGGGTGGGTGAAGCGCCCCGGATGGGCCGCCGCCCAGTCGGCGAAACCCGCCATCGTCGTCGGCGGCGCATCGACCCGCGCGCTGTCGTAGTTGAAGACGAACTTCGCCAGCCGCCACGCGCTTTCCATTCCCTCGACGGGCACGGTGAAATCGACGGCGCTCGGAGAAGTTTCGCTCAGGTCGAGGTATTTCGCATTGGGAAGGTCCGCCGCGAAAGGCCCGTGCAGCAGCCCCTGTTCCTTCATGGCAAGGAAGTTGGGCCCGTTGATCCAGATGAGGTCGACGGAACCGCCATTGTCCTGCCCCGCCGCCTTTTCCGAAAGGACGCGGGTGACGGCCTCGGCGGTATCGGTCAGCTTGGTCTGCGCGACCTTCACGCCGTAAAGCCGCTCCGTCTCCTCACCCACCCAGGCGATGAAGGCATTGGTGCGCTCGTCACCGCCCCAGGCGTTCCAGTAGACAGTCTGGCCACGCGCCGCGGCGAGTGTTGCGGGCCAGTCGGCAAGTGCGGGTGAGGCGAGAAAACCCGCGAGCGCCGCCGCGATCAGGGTCGGTTTCATGAAGCTTCCTTGGGTTTTACGGGGAGTGGTGTGGTATTTCTGGCCGGTATCTTCAATCGGTGGTGCTTCCCTTGAACGCAGTCCAGCCACAGCGCCATCTCAGCACCGTTGTCACTGCGCAGGCGGCGGCGAAGCCATAGGCTAGCACGGGGAAGTGGCCGGGAAGAATACACATGAGCGCGAAAACCGCGATGGTCTCGAACCCCTCGGTCAGCCCGCCGATGTAGTGGATGCCCTTGTCCGGGTAATCCTCGGCGCTACGGCCCTGTTTGGCAGCGATCACGGCGAAGGCAAGGAAGGACGACCCGGTGCCAACGAAGGAAGCGATCAGGGTCGCGGCGGGCAGGCCGTTCGCGGCGGGATCGGCAATCGCGAAACCAAGCGGCACCAGCGCGTAAAAGACGAAGTCGAGTGCCACGTCGAGAAACGCGCCCCGGTCGGTCGGCCCGACGATGCGGGCGACGGCACCGTCAAGCCCGTCGAAAAGCCGGTTGAGAAGGATCAGCGCCAGACCTGCCAGAGCGTATCCGGCAGCGATGGTCGCCACGGCGGCAAGGCCAAGGCCGAACCCCGCGAGGGATATGCTGTCGGCCCGCACCTCGGCCCGCACCAAGATTTGGGCGATTGGCCTGAGGAGGGCGCGCTGGATCGGCAGTAGGCGTGCGTCGATCATTTGTTTCTCCAGTCGCCAGCCCACCCAGTTGGCGCGGCGGCTGCGGGGTCGCTTTCGCCATGTTTGGCCATAGGGGCCGTCATTGGGTAGAGAGAATCGCGGTCGCACCCTCAGGGCTCGTGACCCGCTCCAGCGCAGCGTAATCGGTCGCCAGCGCATCGAGAAGCGCGCGTACCGAGGGCAGCAGCCCGCGCCGCGATGGGAAGACGGCGTGGATGATGCCGGCGCGTGGCGCCCAGTCTGGGAGGACATCGACCAGCCGGCCAGCTGCGAGATCGTCGTGGATCACCATTTCGGGGAACTGGCAGATGCCGACACCGCCGAGCGCGGCGAGTCGCAGCGCCACCATATCTTCGGTGACAAGCCGTGGCGCGTGCCGGATGACCTCCACCGCGCCCTTCGGCCCTGCCAGCCGCCATTCGTCGCCACCGCGCGCCGGCCCCCAGCCGAGGCTCGGCAGCACAGCCAGATCGCCCGGCCTTTCGGCCATCGGCAGGCCCGCCAGAAGCCCCGGCGCGGCGACCAGCCGCTGATGGCTCGTCGCCAGCTTCCTGACCAGCATGCCGCTGTCCTCCAGCGGCGGGAACCGTACCCGGATCGCCATGTCGAAGCCGTCGCGGATCACGTCCACCCGCCGCCCGGTGCTTTCCAGATGCACCTCGACGCGGGGGTGGGCCGCCATGAAGCGGGCGATCATCTCGCCCACCTGGAAATAGATGACCGAGGCCGGGCAGGCGACGCGCACGACGCCGCGCGGCTCCGCCCTTGTCTGCTCAATTGCCTCCGCCGCCGCCTCCGCCTCGACCAGCATTGCGGCGCAGTGGCCATAGAAGGCGCGGCCGATCTCGGTCACGGCGAAGCTGCGGGTCGTGCGCTGGACGAGGCGCACGCCAATCCGGCTTTCCAGAAGCGCGATGCGCCGGCTCACGCGCGAACGCGGCATCTCAAGCACCCGCGCGGCGGCGGCGAAGCTCTGATGCTCGACGACGGTGGCGAAGAGGCGGAGGTCGTTCAGATCTTGCATGCGATTGTCCTATGAATAGGACATAGTAACGCAATTTCGGCGACTACTGCAATCATTGTCCTGCCAGTAACTTGGCTGCATCGAAACCAGTCAAACGCAGAAACCAAGGAGACTGAGATGTCCAATATCGCCAACTTCAACGGCCAGCGTCCCGTGATCGACCCCGATGACGCCGTGCTGCTCCTCATCGATCACCAAAGCGGCCTCTTCCAGGTCGTGCAGGACATGCCGATGCCGGCCCTGCGCCAGCATGCCGCCGCGCTGGCGAAGATGGCCACGCTGGCCAAGATCCCGGTCATCACCACCGCCTCGGTGCCGCAGGGCCCGAATGGTCCGCTGATCCCCGAAATCCATGAAAACGCGCCGCACGCGCAATATGTCGTCCGCAAGGGCGAGATCAACGCCTGGGACAATCCCGACTTCGTCGCGGCCGTGAGGGCGACGGGGCGCAAGACGCTCATCATCGCTGGCACCATCACTTCCGTCTGCATGGCCTTCCCGGCGATCAGCGCGGTGCATGACGGCTACAAGGTCTTCGCGGTCGTGGACGCTTCCGGCACCTATTCCAAGATGGCCGAGGAAATTACCCTTGCCCGCGTGGTTCAGGCCGGTGTCGTGCCGATGGACACAGCGGCGGTCGCTTCGGAGCTTCAGCGCACCTGGAACCGTGAGGACGCGCTGCA
The DNA here is from genome assembly GCA_002440625.1 of Rhodobacteraceae bacterium UBA6273. Taxonomy (GTDB): domain Bacteria; phylum Pseudomonadota; class Alphaproteobacteria; order Rhodobacterales; family Rhodobacteraceae; genus Albidovulum. The sequence continues at coordinate 14,216 of DJUV01000069.1, forward strand.
ATGGGCCGGGATCTACACGAAGATCTTCCCGCACTACCAGCTTCTGATCGAAAGCTACATGAAGGCCCAGCAGGTCGAAAAGGACCACGAACAGCTCGACTCGACCCGGAACTGACAGGGTTTGCAGAGAAGAACGGGGGCGCCGGCTAGCACGGCGCCCCTTTTTGCCCCGCCAGAAGGGCCACCCTACATTCCGCCGATCGCGTTCACTGCAAAGGCGAGAACGCCCATGTTGAAGAGGAAGGCGAGCGTGCAGTGCAACAGCACCACCTGCCGCATGTGCCGCCCGGTGATCTGCACGTCCGAGGTCTGGAACGTCATGCCGAGGGTGAAGGCGAAATACATGAAGTCGCGGTAGTCGGGTTTATCGGAGCCGGGTACTTCCACCCCGCCGCGATCCTTGCCGGCTGCCTGCAGGTAGTAAAGATGGGCGTAGTGCAGCATGAAGACCGTGTTGGCGAAGGTCCATGACAGCGCCAGCGTGACCACGATCAGCGCGACCTCGCTCCAGACCGGCGAGGCCGGGCGCGCGATCAGGGTCGCGACCGCCACCAGCACCACCAGGGTCAGCACCACCGTGATCGCCAGAAGCGCGGTGCGGTTGGCGTCGTTGGCCGCCGCGATCGCCCGCATCCGCGTCGGATCGGCCCTGAGGAGCGCCATCGAGCTTGCCAGAAATGCGACGACACCCAGATCGAAGCCGCCGAGAAGGGCGATCCGCCAGTCAGCCCCGACGGCAAGGCCCGCAAGAAGGCCGCCAATCAGCAGAAGCCCGAAGATAAGAAAGCGCACTGGCGCGACTGTTTCACCCAGCAGGGTTCTGAGGAAGGCGGCCACTGCCAACTCCTTTGAGGCTCCGCGTCAGACTAGGTGCGGCCAGAGTCCCCGGCAAGCGCGAAGCCGCGTCAGAGGACTGGCCCCACGATGGTCAGCGCGTTGTTCCACAAGCGGCGGTGCACCGGCCAACCCTCGACCTCGTCCTGCGTGACAGGGCGGCTTTGCGCCAGATATGCAAGCTGGCGCGCCCGCATCGCGGCGGTGGTCGCCTCGTCGCATAGGAGGATATTGTTCTCGTAGTTCAGGTCGAAGCTGCGCCGGTCCATGTTCGCCGAGCCGATCAGGGTGACGTTGCCGTCAAGCGTCAGCGACTTGGTATGAAGAAGCCCCGGATGGAATTCGTGGATCTTCACCCCGGCGGCCAGAAGATCGGCGTAGTAGCTGCGACTCGCCGCGCCGACGGCGAAATCGTCGTTCCGCGCCGGGAAGATGATGGTTACATCGACCCCGCGCCAGGCCGCCGCCGCGAGCGCAGATTGCAGGGCGGCATCGGGCACGTAATAGGGCGTCGTCACGAAAAGATCGCGGCGGGCGGCGTGGATCAGCGAGACGAACATCTCCGGCATGGCCGAGGCGCGCATGGTCGGGCCGGTGCCCACCACTTGGGCGGTGAAGCCGGGGCTCGCAGGGGGCATCGGTTCGCGGAGAAGCGGCGACAGATCCTCGCCGGTGATCTCCATCCAGTCGGTGGCGAAGAGGTGCTGGTTCTGCCGCACCACCGGCCCTTCGAAGCGCATCACCGCATCGACCCAGGGGGCGAATTTCGCCTTGGGCAGGAACGCCGGATCGGCGCAGTTCTGACTGCCGCAGAAAGTGACGCGGTTGTCGACGACCATGATCTTGCGGTGATTGCGAAGGTCAATCCGGCCGGAAAAGACCCTGATCAGAGGCATGCCGATCTGCAGCGCGCGGGCAAGCTTCACGCCCGCCGCGGCCATGTCGCGCCAGAGCTGGCTCTTGATGAGATCGCGCGAGCCAAGGTCATCGACCGCCGCCCGACAGGTGACGCCGCGCCTGGCCGCCCGCATCAGCGCCTCGGCCATGCGGGTGCCGTTGTGGTCGGCCAGCCAGATGTAGAACATCAGGTGGACTGTGTCGGTGGCGTCGTCGATGTCGGTGATCATCTGGGCGATGGTGGCATCGGAATCGGCCATCAGCCGGGCGCTGTTGCCGCCCACCGCCGGATAGCCGGAGATGGAGCGGCCGACCCGGAACAGGGGTTCCACCTCTTCGGACAGTTGCGCTGCATGTTCGGGGGCATCCCAACCCGGCGCGGTTTCGGGGCGCGCCAGCACCGCGAAGGCATGCTTCAGCCGCAGCACGCGCCTTCTGCCGATGTTGGTATTGCCGAGAAGAATATAGGTCAGCGCGCCGAAATAGGGCAGCGCAAAGACCATCACCAGCCAGGCAAGCCGCGATTCCGGCGCTCGGTGCCGGCGGAGGAGAATGTGAAACGTGCAGAGAATGACGATGGCGATGTGACAAAGGATCAAGAGCATGGGGATTCCGGGGCGGCAAAGACACTGGCAGCGTCGGATGGCCCGGCAGGTAGGTCAAGCCCCGGTGCCGGATTGCCTTTCCGAAACCATTGACACTTCGCCCTTCGCCGCTGAGAGCTTGGCACCCGTCCATCCTCGGCAGCGCCGCTGATGGAATGGCAGAACAGGGGCGAAGGGACGCGCAATTCATGAAGCCTGATCCAGACCCGACGCTCGCCGACCGGATCGTCGAAAGCCTCGCCGCCGAGATCGGGGATGGCCGTCTGCCGCCCGGCGAGCGACTCCGCCAGAACGAGATCGCCGTGCGTTTTTCGGCAAGCCATGTGCCGGTGCGCGAGGCGTTCTTGCGGCTGGAGGCGCTGGGGCTGGCTGTCACATTTCCCCGTCGCGGGGTTCGGGTCGCGGGGATCGACGCCGCGCAACACTTCGAGGCCATCGAAATGCGCGCGGTGCTTGAGGGCCTCGCGCTACGCCATGCCGCGACGCATTTTCCGCCCGGTCATCTCGCAGTGTTGGCTGAGGCCGACCGCGCTTGCAGTCAGGCGCTGTCGGACGAGGACTGGGAGGCGGCCAATCATGGGTTCCACCGGCTTCTGATCGCCCCCTGCCCGATGCGACTCCTGCTGGATGAGATCATGAGGCTGCAGGCGCGGGTGCGGCGCGGGGCCAGACTGCTGGGCGGCCAGCGCCTGCTGTCCTTGCCGCGTGAGGATCGCGACCATCTCGCCATCCTTGCCGCGCTGCGGGTCGGGGATGCCGAAAAGGCTGCCGCTCTGCTGACCCGGCATATCCGCCGGGGACACCTTCAACGAAATTTATAGATAATATCTCCGAAAGATGCACGGATATGGACTTTCAGTAGATTTTCACGCATCCAACGCGGAACTACCCGTGCCATGCGCGGCCGCAGGGGATATGCAGATGCCGAAGGATAGCCATTCCAGCGCGGCCCGCAGCGACTGGACCCGTGCCGAGGCCGAGGCGATCTACGGCCAGCCCTTCATGGACCTCCTCTTTCAGGCGCAGAGCGTTCACCGGGTCAATTTCGACCCGAACCGGGTGCAGATGAGCCGCCTCCTCTCGGTCAAGACCGGCGGTTGCGCAGAGGATTGCAGCTACTGCAGCCAGTCGGCGCGCAATGGTGCCACCCTGCCCGCCTCGAAGTTGATGGAGGTGGAGCGGGTGCTGGCCGAGGCGCGCAAGGCCAAGGACGCCGGCGCCACACGCTACTGCATGGGCGCGGCGTGGCGCAGCCCCAAGGAGCGCGACATGCCCGCCATCGAGGCGATGGTGCGCGGCGTGCGGGCGCTTGGCATGGAAACCTGCATGACGCTCGGCATGCTCGATGATGGCCAGGTGCTCAGGCTGAAGGAGGCCGGGCTCGACTACTACAACCACAACATCGACACGTCTGAGGCTTTCTACCCCAAGGTCATCACCACCCGCACCTTCGCCGACCGGATCGACACGCTGGCGCGGGTGCGTGAGGCCGGAATCAGGGTCTGTTCTGGCGGAATCGTTGGCATGGGCGAAACCGCGGGCGACCGGATCGACATGCTTCTGGCGCTGGCGACCCTGCCCGAACATCCCGAAAGCGTGCCGATCAACATGCTGATTCCCATCGCCGACACTCCCCTTGCCGAGGCCGCGCCGGTCGATCCGATCGACTTCGTGCGGGTGGTGGCGCTCGGCCGCATCCTCATGCCGAAAAGCCACATGCGGCTTTCTGCCGGCCGCACCGCGATGAGCGACGAGATGCAAGCCCTGTGCTTCTTCGCCGGCGCCAATTCGATCTTCATGGGCGATACGCTGCTGACCGCTGCCAATCCGGGCGAAGACAAGGATCAGCGCCTCTTCGCCCGGCTCGGCATCCTGCCTGAAGTCGCGCCGGAGCAGGGCTGCACCGCGCCGGAATGAGCCTCCTTGACGCGCATATCGGCCTGCTCGACAGCCTTGGCCAGCGCGAAAGGCTCAGACGGCTGACGCCCATCGCCGGGGCGGATTTCGCCTCGAACGACTATCTCGGGCTGGCCGGCTCCACCCTTGTCCGCGACCTTACGACCGAGGCTCTGGCGCGCGGTGTCCCGCCCGGCGCCGCTGCCGCGCGGCTTTTGCGCGGCAATCACGACGCGTTCGCAATGCTTGAGGCCGAAGCCGCCGCCCATTTCGGCACCGGGGCAGCGCTTTACTTCGGATCGGGCTATACCGCGAACCTTGCGATCTTCTCCGCCCTGCCGCAGGCGCGCGATCTGGTACTGCATGACGCGCTGATCCACGCGAGTTCTCGCGACGGGATGCGGCTTGGCACGGCCGAGGCCCGCGCCTTCGGCCACAACGATGCAAATGACGCCGAGGCTGCGCTGCGCGACTGGCGGGCCGAGGGTGGCAAGGGCCGGGTGTGGATCGCGACCGAGAGCCTCTTCAGCATGGACGGAGACCGAGCGCCCCTTGCTGATCTCATGGCAATCGCCGATCGCCACGATGCCTTCCTGATCGTGGACGAGGCGCATGCGACCGGTGTCTGGGGGCCGGGGGGCCGGGGCCTCGCCGCCGGTATTGCCGGGCGGGAGAATGTCATCAGCCTCCACACCTGCGGCAAGGCGCTGGGCGTGCAGGGCGCGCTTGTCTCGGCGGCGTCGCCGCTGATCGACACGCTCGTCAACCGGGCGCGGGGGTTCATCTATTCGACGGCGCCTTCCCCGCTTTTGGCCGAGGTGCTGCGCGGCGTTCTTGTTCTTCTCGCCCGCGATCCCACGCGGCGGGATCGGCTTCTGGCGCGGGTGGCTTGGGCGGGCGAACTGGCGCAAGCGATCGGCCTTCAGCCGACCGGCAGCCAGATCCAGCCGGTGCTTTTGCCCGGCGATGCAAACGTGCTGAGGGCCGCCGAAGCCCTGCAGGCGCGGGGCCTCGACATCCGCGCCATCCGCGCGCCAACCGTACCGAAGGGGGAGGAGCGGCTGCGTCTGTCGCTGACGCTGAACCCCGATGATGACACCGTCGCTGCGGCCTTCGCAGCGCTCAAGGAGGTGCTGGCATGACCGCCTTCGTCGTCACCGGAACCGATACCGGCATCGGCAAGACCGTCTTCGCCGCCGGCCTTACGGCTCGCCTAGGCGCGACCTACTGGAAGCCGGTGCAGTCCGGGCTGGAGGAAGAGACCGACAGCGAGATCGTGGCGCGGCTTTCCGGCCGGCCCGTGCTCCCTGAAGCGTTCCGCCTGAAGATGCCGGTCTCGCCCCATATTGCCGCCGCGGCGGAGGGCGTGACGATCGACACCGGCGCGCTGACCCTGCCGCCGGAACGCCCTCTGGTGATCGAGGGTGCCGGCGGTCTCATAGTGCCCCTGACCGACCACACCACCTTCCTTGACGTCTTCGCCCGCTGGCAGTTGCCGGTGATCCTCTGCGCCCGGACCGCGCTTGGAACGATCAATCACAGCCTCCTCTCCATCGCCGCCTTGCGCGCTGCCGGCGTGCCGCTTCACGGCGTCGCCTTCATCGGGCCGGAGGCGCCGGCGGTCGAGGCCACGATCTGCCGCATGGGCGCGACCCGCCGCCTTGGCCGCCTGCCGTTCCTGCAAAGCCTGAAACGCGGCAGCCTGCGCGCTGCCTTCGACGCCTGCTTCCCGGAAGACCGGTTCCATCTGCCATGAAAACCTCGCCGATCTGGCACCCTTTCACCCAGCACGCGCTTTTCCCTCAGATGCGCGCGATCCGGTCGGCGGAGGGCGCCTGGCTGACCGATACGGATGGCGTGCGGATCTTCGACGCGATCTCCTCCTGGTGGGTGGTAACGCATGGCCATTGCCATCCGCATATCGTCCGCGCGATCCGCGAGCAGGCCGGCAAACTCGATCAGGTGATCTTCGCGGGCCATACGCATGAGCCTGCGGAGCGCTTCGCCGAGCGTCTCTTGAAACGCTTGCCCGCCCCGCTGAAAAGGGTCTTTTTCAGCGATTCCGGCTCTACGTCGGTCGAGGTGGCGCTGAAGATGGCGCTTGGGCACTTCCGGCACCGGGGCGAGGCGCGCCACCGGATCGTGGTGATGGAGAACGGTTATCACGGCGATACGGTGGGCACGATGTCGGCGGGTGAGCGGGGTGCTTTCACCCAACCCTATGACCCTTTGCTTTTCGCCGTCGACCGCATTCCGTTCCCCGCCGATGGCGCTGCGCAGGTCACCCTTGACGCGCTTGAGGCCGTCGCGCGCCGCCCCGACACGGCGGCCCTTCTGATCGAGCCGATGGCGCTCGGCGCGGGGGGGATGCTCTTCTATCCCGCATGGGTCTTGGCCGAGTTGGCCGCGATCTGCGCCCGCCACGGCATCCTTCTGATCGTGGATGAGGTGATGACCGGCTGGGGGCGCAGTGGGCGGTTCCTCGCCTGCGACCATGCCGGGGTGGTGCCGGATATCCTCTGCCTTTCGAAGGGCATCACCGGCGGGCATCTGCCCCTGGCCGTGACGCTTTGCCGGGAGGAGATCTTCCTGTCGCATTGGTCTGAAGACCGGACGAAAACCTTCTTCCATTCCTCCTCCTACACAGCCAATCCGATTGCCTGCGCGGCGGCGCTCGCCAATCTGGAGCTTTGGGACGCGGAGCCGGTTCAGGCCAGAATCGACCAAGTTGTCGCCATTCAGGGGCAGGGCCTGAAGCGGCTTGCCGTGCACCCACGCCTCTCAGGCGCGCGCCAGTTCGGAACCATCCTTGCCGCCGAGGTCGGCGCGTCGGGCAGCTATATGTCGACGCTCGGGCCGGAGCTTCTGCGCTTCTTCGCCGCCCGTAACCTCCTGATCCGGCCCCTTGGCAACACCCTCTATCTGCTGCCGCCCTATTGCAGCACCGAGGCCGAACTTTGCACCTGCCATGATGCGATGCTGGAGGCCGCCGATGCCTTCGGCTAGGGGCGTCGCATGGGCGGGCTTCGGGCACTACCTTCCCGAAAAGCAGGTAACGAATGCCGAGATCGAGCGGGACATGGGCCTGCCCGACGACTGGATCGAAAGCCGGACCGGGATCAGGACGCGCCACTACGCCGCCACCGATCAGGCACTGAGCGACCTCGCCGTGCCGGCGGGCGCGATGGCGCTGGAGGGGGCGGGGGCCACGACGGAAGAAGTGGGACTCCTGCTGTTAGCCACCTCGACGCCGGATCATCTTTTGCCGCCAACAGCCCCGCTGGTTGCGCACAGGCTGGGGCTGAGTTGCGGGGCGGTCGATCTTGCCGGGGCCTGCGCCGGGTTCCTGCATGCGCTGACCCTTGGCGCGGGCCATGTAAAGCTGACCGGCAAGTCGGTGCTGGTGATCGCCGCCAATCTCCTCTCGCGCCGGATCGACCCAGATGAGGTGGCAAGCCGCGTGCTTTTCGCCGATGCCGCCGGTGCGGTGCTGCTGCGCCCCTCCGACGATTCCGCCCGAGGACCCCGCGCCGTGGTTCTGCGGTCGGACGGGGCCGATTATGACCATATCCGCATCGAACGCGGTGGTTCACGCCTTCCCTTCACCGCGCCCGGCACCGGCGGGCTGACGATGCGGATGCCTGATGGCCGGGCGGTCTTTGCCCGCGCGGTCGAGGGCATGGTCGGCTCGGCGCGCGAGGCGTTGGCGGAGGCGGGGCTGGAGCCCGCCGACATCGCCACCTGGCTGCCGCATCAGGCCAATCGCCGCATCGTCGAGAAGGTGGGGCAGAAGGTCGGCCTTCAGGCGGCGGACTGGCTCGGCACCCTGCCCATCCACGGCAATTCCTCGGCGGCGACCATGCCGCTGGCGCTGTCCTGGCATCTGGCAAGGGGGGGAACCCTGCGGCCTGGCCCGGTTCTGATGTCGGCCTTCGGAGCCGGGTTGATCTGGGGCGCCGTGGTCTGGCAACCCTGACGCCAGGGCCGAAATCCGGGTCTCAGAGGCCGGTGGCGCAGAACACCACGGCGACGGTGCGGACCATGATCTGCAGGTCGCCGAAGAAGCTCAGGGAGTTGGCGTATTCGCCATCGTAGCGCGCGCGCTCGGCAAAGGAGCCGCGATTGCGTCGGCTGACCTGCCAAAGGCCGGTGATGCCGGGCCGCAGCGCAAGATAAGCGGCTCGGCTGGTGCCTTCGCAGGGATAAAGCTCCGTCTGGTCGGGTGTGAAGGGGCGCGGGCCGACAAGGCTCATGTCACCGCGCAGGACGTTCCAGATCTGCGGAAGCTCATCAAGGCTGGTCTTGCGCAGCATGCGGCCAATGAAGGTGACGCGCGGATCTGTGGAAAGCTTCTGTTTTACCGACCATTCCAGCGCCAATGCGGGGTTGTCGTTCAAGAGCCGGGCCAGCGCCGCCTCGGCATTGGGGACCATGGTGCGGATTTTCCAGAAGTGGAAAATACGGCCATCCCGCCCGACGCGCGGCTGAACGTAAAGCGGCTGCCCGCCCGATGCCCAGACCAGCGCGATCAGGATCGCCATCAGCGGAAGGATCATCGGGGCCATGACAAGAACAGCGGCGATGTCGAAGGCGCGCTTTCCGTAATCGGCATAGGCCTGACGAGGTGCAGTGACGGGAAGGCTGTCGGCCGGAAACTCGAAATACGGGGCGGTCATTGCATCCTCGCGCTTGTCACTGTAGCCCAGCCCCCCCGGCCAGTTAAACTATAGGTTGAAAGTTTGCGGCGGGGTTAAGGCTAATTTCGTGCTAAAGGCGAAACTGTCCGAAGTTTGGGCGGCTTTTGGCCGAAGCTACGCCCGCAGGGGGCGATTCCGCGCGGAATGAAGGCGAAACCGCCGCAATCGCACGAAAGTTCAAGAGATTTGCATCGGTGCGCGGCGCCGAAAAGGCGAATCGGCCCTTGATCGGCGCAAACCCCGGCAAGCGAGGCCGGTGGCCCGGCGAATCGACGCCAGCGCCTGAAGGTGGCAGGCCCGGCCCCCTTCCACACCCAGGAAAGTACCGGCGGCGCAAAGGAAACTTGCGCTTGGCGGCGCGGGGTTGAAAGATCGGCTCAGGACCAGTCAGGCAGGAGCGCATCCCGAGGTGACCGCATCATCGCCAAATCCGCCGAAGCCGGCGATGCGCGCAGGCCCGATGGGGTTTGCGCGGCAATCGCTGAAGCTTTTGTCGGCGGTCTGGCTTGCGACCGACGAAAGGCATATCGGCGTGATCGCGGCGGGCTGCGCCTTCTACGGCCTCTTCGCGGTCTTTCCCGGTATGGCCGCGACCATCGCGATCTGGGGCCTGTTCTCGGACCCGAGCGTGATCCAGTCCTACCTTGACGCCATTCACGGCGTGATCCCCGACGCGGCCTATACCGTTCTCGACGCCCAGCTCCGCACGCTTCTGAGCGCGCGGCCCGGCGTTCTCGGCTGGACCACCGGTGCTTCGCTGCTTCTGGCGCTTTATTCGATTCACGCCGGGATGGCGGCGCTGATCTCGGCCCTGAACGCCATCAACGGCCACCGTCCGCGCGGCGCCATGCGGCGCATGGCCGGGTCCGTCGGCATGACCGTCGCCATCCTCGGCCTCGCGATCAGCGCACTCGCCACCGTGCTTCTGGTGCCTGTCGCGCTGAACTTCCTTGATGTAGGCCGGGCCGAGGGGATGATCCTCAAGATCCTGCCATGGGCGGTCCTCATCCTCGTGCTTTTCGTCTTTCTCGGCATGATCTACCGCTGGGGTCCGAACATGGACGATGGGGCGCGCTTTTCCTGGATGACGCCGGGGGCGGTCCTCGCCGTGATCCTTTGGGCGCTGTGTTCAATCGCCTTTTCGGTCTACCTTGGCAATTTCGGCAGCTACAACCGCATCTATGGATCGATCGGCGCAGTCATCGCGCTTCTGATGTGGTTCTACATTTCGGCCTATATCGTGCTCCTCGGGGCCGTTCTCAACGCCGAGTATGCCCGCCTGCGGCGGTTTCAGTAGTCGCGTTCGAAGAACACCCCGACGCCGCCGGTTCCTTCCGCGCCCACCGTCCCCCGGACGGTCAGGTCGCGCCGCACTTCCAGGTTGAGGTGCAGTTCGGTCTTGCCATCCGACCCGATGTCGACATCGGTATAAACCTTCTCCGACAGGTACTTGCCAGCCCTGAGGCCGGTTCCGCCGTCTGCGCCGGTCGTCAGGTCCAGATCGTCGAGGCCGAAGGCCTTCCTCAGCTTCGACACGATCCCGTCGCCGCCTCTTCCGGCAAGCGTCGCCACCGCTCCGGCAAGCTGCGCGGCCTGGAAGGGTGAAAGGCTGGTGAGGCTTTTCGAGAAGAGGATGCGGGCGATCACCTCTTCCTGCGGCAGTTCCGGCGCCGACTGGAACCGGATCTCGGGCGCCGTCGCATCCCCTTCGATGAGGATCGTGGCGCGGATGCCTTCGCTCTGTGTCGTCGCGCCGAAGCGGACATAGGGCGTCAGCGCGCCCTGAAGCTGGATCAGGCCCTCGTCGATATTGAACCGCTTGCCGAGAATGTCGAGCCGGCCGCGCACCAGATCGAACTGGCCGCTTGGAATCACATTGTCGGTGGTGCCGCCGATACGCAGCGCGCCGCCAAGCTCGACATCAAGGCCACGGCCGCGCACGAAGATCCGGCGCGGCGCGGAAATCGACACGCCGAGGCCGAAGGGCCGCATCGCCGGGCGGGCGCTTCCGCCCTCATCCACCAGTCCGGCGCGCCTCCGCGTCTCCCGCACCGCTGCGGGTTCGGCGACATGGGTCAGGTTGTCGACAAGCATCTCCTCGCCACCGCCGGCGGAGGGAATCCGGAACTCCGTCTCGCCGAGCGTGAGGTCGCCGCTGACCATGGCGCCGCCGGTGAGCGGGCCGGAAACCTGAAGTGCGCCGCTCACATCGGTGTCGAACAGCTCCGGGTCGCGCAGATGGACCGAGGCAAGCTCGATCGACAGGTCGCCGTCAAAGGGTGGCGTCAGGCCGACAGGGCCGGAAAGGCGGATCTGCCCACCCCCTTCGACCCGGCCTGAGCCGGAAATTGTGGCTCGCTCCCCGGCGAGATCGGCGGACACGGCCACGTCGGCAAGCTCGATGGCGAACTCCGGCGCCACGATCCGGGCGCCGCTGAGCCTGACATTGCCGGTCAGCGATTGAAGCTGCGGCGGCCCGATCAGGCGCAGATCGAAGCTCACCGGACCCTCGATGTTTCGCGGCTCGATGAAGGGGTTGATGATTGCCGATTGCGCACCGCCTTCGATCCGAAGGTCCGTGGTAGCGAAATCGGTGGCGGCGGAGCCGGTGATCGTCGCCCTTGTGCCGCCGGGACCGGAGGCCTTGAGGTCGAGCCCGTAACCCGAGCCGCCCCGCACGATCCGGCCATCAAGGGTCAGGGGGCCGGGGAAGCCCGGTGCCAGAAGCGCCATGTCCCTAAGGCGGGAGGTCAGCATGATCACCTCACCCTCGGCGGAGGGTTTGCCCTTGGCCTCCACCGAGACCTGGCCATTCTGCAGCGAGAAATCCTTGACTTCGATCACCTCGCCCTTCTGGACGACCGCAAGCTTCAGATCAGAGCGGCCGCCGATGATGCGGTCGACCTCCGGCTGGCCGATGGCGAGCCCGTCGCCGGTGGCGGTCAGCCCTATCTCGCGCGCATCCGACGGCCCCTTCATCGTCGTCGACGCCGTCAGCGCGCCGCCGTAGCGACCGCCGAGCGCCGCGAGGTCGGTGAAGGCAAGCTCTGCCCTGAGGTCGCTGTCGGTCGAAGTGATCAGCCCCTCGGCCGTTGCGCCGAGGCTGCTGGCATCGAGGCTCGCAGAGCGGATGCGGGTTCCGGCCTCATCGCGGCGGACAGAGGCTGCAATCCGCGCCTCGCCCTTCATCAGGTTGTCCAGTTCCGCCACCGAAACCTTCAGGTCCCGTCCTGTTGCCGTGACATCGGCATCGGCGATGCCTGAAAGAAGCCCGTAGCTTCCCTTGACTGTCACGCGCCCCGAGCCGCCAAGCTCCCGCCCCGCGAGGCCAGAGAAGCGCTGGAGGTCCGCGACTTCGGCAGCAAGGTCGCTGGTCAGTTCGATCCCGCTGTCGATACCGTCGATGGTGAGCGTGCCGCTGGCCTTGTAGCCTTCACCCGCGACCTCAAGGCCGGTGAAGCGGAGCCTGCCGCCCGGCTGCCAGGAAAAGGTCGTGCTGCCGTTGATCGCGGGGCCGATGGCCTGCTGAAGGGCTGCCGCTGCCGGATTGACGCCCGAGGCGGCGAAGCTGAGGCTGCCGCCGATGACGCCGGCCTGGGCGCCCGCCATGTCAAGGTTGACGCGGCCCGATCCGTTCAGATCGAGCGCGGCGATGCTGATCGAGGGCCGTTTCAGCCCCCGCATGGTGCCGCCGAGGGTCCAGTTGTTGCCGGTCCGGCTGTCGTAGCGCAGTTTCAGGTCAGCGCCGGAAACGAGGGTCTTTTCGCCCGGAATCGGCAGGAGGACATCGCTGCCATCCGGCAGACCGATGCCGAGTGTCATGTCTGCCTGCAGGGGCAGCCTGTCGGGATTGAGGCTGAGCTGGCCCTTCAGATCGACCCCGCGGGAATCGATAACCAGCCGGGAAAGGTCCAGCTGGCCCGATGGCAGGCTCTGGCCCTCCGCCTCAAGCGAAACATCCTTGCCGAAGAATTCCTGATACTCCGGCAGAAACAAGGGCGTGATATCGCCCGATAGCGCAGTCGCAAAGCTGCGCGTCGCCGCACCGGAGGCATCGCTCTTGCTGCCAAGCTGGACATGCCCGGCGACGCGAGGCTGACCATCGGTCCTGAGCGATATGTCGGCGCGAAACTGGTCGATCACGCCGCTGCCATGCACCGCGAGTTCCGCAGAAGGCCGGCCCGGAATATCGAGAAGCCCGACCGCGATCCCGTCCGCCGCTTCCTTCACCAGAAGGTCGAGCGTCGCCTCGCGCGTCGAGTTGGCATAGGAGCCTTTCAGGCTCAAGGTGCCCGCTTTGCCGTCGATCCGCGTCACCGCGATGTCGGTGCTGCCCTCGCCGTTGGCAAGCTGCATGCTGCCGTCGACCTTCACATCGGCGGCCACGCCCATGATCGGCGCGCCGAGGATCACCCGTTTAGCGCTTAGCGCGCCGATGGACACCGAAACCGGCAGTTCCGGCAGCGAAAACCCGGTCGCCTGCGACGGGGTTTCCGGCACCGCCGGACGGCGCGGCAGGTCGATCTCCGCCGCCGACAGTTCGGCGATCTCGATCCGGCCCCTCAGCAAGGCACCGCGGTTCCAGCTGATCGCCCCGTTGCGGATGGTCAGCCAGACGCCCTCATCATCGGCGATGGTCAGCTCTTCGAAGGTCGCGCGCTTCGACAGCGCGCCAGCAAACCCGTCGAGCCGCACGCTCCGCCCGGCGCCGGAGAGATTGTCCTCGATCAGTCCGGTCAGGAAGCTGCGGTCACGTTCGGTCGCGTCAGGGCTTGCGGTTTCCTGAGCAAGGATGCCGATCGGAGCGAGACAGAACAGAAGAGGAAGGAGCCGCCGCCGCATCAGAAGGCCTGCCCGAT
>DJUV01000070.1 GCA_002440625.1 Rhodobacteraceae bacterium UBA6273
ACATTCGGCAGCCCGACGATGCCCATCCTGAAACCCATGATCCCGCCTCCGTCCAAAGGTCGGGCGCATCTATGGTGTCGGGACCGGTTGGGTCAAGGGGCGGCGGCACCCCAGCCAGTGTTGCGAGGGCGGCACGGGCGGGGTTTGTCGGTGGAAGTCGGTGCGTTTCGCTTGCCAGCCGCAAGAGCCGATCCTACCTTCGGAGCCATTGGGTGCCCATAACTCTCGGGGATTTAAATGAAAGTCGCTCATGTCGCGCTTCTGGCGTACCTTTTGGCAACTCAGTCGCAGGCACAGGAACTGGTGGTTGGCCTCGGCTACACCGAATTCAACGACAACGCGGCCGATAGTGGTGGTGTGCTTGAGGTCGAGTATCATTTCGCGCCGCGCTGGAAGCTTGGCGGGGGCGATCTGTATCTTGCCATGGCAGCGATGACCAATGATCCCGGCGATTACTTCATCGGCGCCGGGGTGGGGGCGGAGTTCCCCCTCGGCGACAAAGGCTGGTTCCTGCAGGGCAGCATCATGCCCGGTTACTATGACGCATCCAGTGCCGGCAACGATCTTGGCAGCGACTTCGAGTTCCGCAGCTCGCTGGCGCTCGGATACCGGATGCAGTCCGGCTGGGCGCTTTCTGCTGCGGCGTCGCATTTCTCGAACGCCGGGCTCGGCGATTCCAACCCCGGTCTCCTTGTGGCCACGCTGAGGCTCGGGCGCAGCTTCTGACGGCGGGGCGCGTCACCCCCCTTGATTTTCCGCCCGCATTTCTGCACCACGCGCTGAATGCGCGGCGCCTTGGTGTGGCTGCGGACCTTCGCGAGGGAGTGGACCAATGACCCGGATCGACACCAAGTTCGCCGCGCTCAGGGCCGAGGGGCGCAAGGCCTTCGTCTCCTACATCATGGCCGGCGACCCCGACCTCCCGACATCGCTGGCGCTGTTGAAGGGCCTGCCGGCGGCCGGTGTCGACATCATCGAGCTTGGCATGCCCTTCACCGATCCGATGGCGGACGGGCCGACGATCCAGTTGGCAGGGCAGCGCGCGCTTGAAGGCGGGCAGACGCTGCAGAAGACGCTCGACATGGTGGCGGAGTTCCGCAAGGGCGACGACACGACGCCCATCGTGATGATGGGCTACTACAACCCGATCTATTCCCGTGGCGTCGACCGGTTCCTGAAGGATGCGCTGGCCGCCGGGATCGACGGGCTGATCGTCGTCGACCTGCCGCCCGAGGAAGATGCCGAGCTTTGCATCCCGGCGCAGAAGGCGGGGATCAACTTCATCCGTCTGGCGACGCCCACGACGGATGACCGCCGCTTGCCCAAGGTTCTCCAGAACACCTCAGGTTTTGTCTACTACGTCTCGATCACCGGCATCACCGGCGCCGCGGCGGCGCAGGCGGGCGATGTGGCACCCGAGGTGGCGCGGATCAAGTCTGCCACCGACCTTCCGGTCATCGTCGGTTTCGGCATCCGCTCGCCCGAAACCGCGCAGGCGATTGCTTCCGTCGCGGACGGCGCGGTCGTCGGCTCGGCCATCGTCAAGATGGTGGAGGAGAAAAAGCCGGTGCCGGAGATCCTTGGCTTCGTGAAGGGCCTTGCCGCTGGCGCCCACAGCGCCTGAAACATTCTCAACCCGCCACTTTCACCGGGACGGATTGCCCCGGCGAAAGCGCATTGCGGCTGATCGCAAAAATTGGTAAAGAAAAATTACCAATACCGGAGTGTCAGCCATGCCCGTCATCACCTGCATCGAGGATCTGAAGCGCATCTATCGCCGCCGGGTGCCGAAGATGTTCTACGACTATGCCGAGACGGGCAGCTGGACCGAACAGACCTTCCGCGACAACACCGCCGATTTCGCCCAGATCCGCCTGCGCCAGCGCATCGCGGTCGACATGACCGGGCGCTCCACGGCGTCAAGGATGATCGGTCAGGATGTCGCCATGCCGGTGGCGCTGGCGCCGGTCGGCCTGACGGGCATGCAAAGCGCGGATGGTGAGATCAAGGCGGCGCGGGCGGCCGAAAAGTTCGGCGTGCCCTTCACGCTGTCCACCATGTCGATCTGCTCGATCGAGGACGTGGCGGCGCATGCCTCAAAGCCGTTCTGGTTCCAGATCTACACGCTGAACGACGACGACTTCAACAAGCGCATCATCGAGCGTGCCCGCGTCGCCGGATGTTCGGCGCTGGTCATCACCGTCGATCTCCAGATCCTTGGCCAGCGCCACAAGGACATCAAGAACGGCATGTCGGCGCCGCCCAAGTTCACGCTGCCCGTGCTGCTGGACCTTGCCACCAAATGGGGCTGGGGGATCGAGATGCTGGGGACCAAGCGGCGCTTTTTCGGCAATATCGTCGGCCATGCCGATGGCGTCAGCGATCCGTCGTCGCTTTCCGCCTGGACGGCGGAGAAGTTCGACCATGCGCTCAACTGGGACAAGATCAGGAAGCTCATGGACATGTGGGGCGGCAAGGTCATCCTGAAGGGCGTGCTCGACCCCGAGGATGCCGAGAAGGCGGCCGGCCTCGGTGCCGATGCCATCGTCGTGTCGAACCACGGCGGGCGTCAGCTTGACGGGGCGATTTCCTCGATCCGCATGCTGCCCGAGATCGCCGCCGCCGTCGGCAACAAGACCGAGGTCTGGATGGACGGCGGCATCCGTTCGGGGCAGGACGTGCTGAAGGCGCTGGCGCTGGGCGCCAAGGGCGTGCTGATCGGCCGCGCCTTCGTCTATGGCCTTGGCGCCATGGGCGAAGCCGGCGTGACCCGCGCGCTTGAGGTCATCCACAAGGAACTCGACATTTCCATGGCGCTCTGCGGCGAGACGCGCGTTGCCAATGTCGGGCGGCAGAACGTGCTGGTCCCCAAGGGATTCCTTGACGCCTATTCCTGAACGGGCGGCGGCGCGGGGCTGCGGCGGATCAGCATTACCAGCGGCACGATCATGAAGAGCATCACCGCGACGATGACGAAAACGGCGCGAAGGCTCACGATCTGGGCGATGACGCCCATCGCCGAGGGGCCGATGAAGAAGCCCGCGAAACCCACCATCCAGGCGCGCGAGATCGCGTGGGCGCGCTGATCCGGCCGCACCAGCTTGCCGAGGATCGAGTTGGCCGAGGGCACCACGACCGCGACGCCGAAGCCGAGGATGCCGACGCCGAGGATGGCGATGGCGGGGGTGGGGGCGAGCGCGATGACCAGGGCACCGACCACGCCGACGATGGCCGACCAGAGGACAAGGCCCGCCTCGCCGAGCGTCCGCGCCGCGATCTGGCCCGCGAGCCGGCCGAAGCCCATGGTCAGGCCAAGCGCCACCGGCCCGAAGCCGCCATGCCCCTCCGCGCCGCCAAGCGTCCGTTCGATATGCAGCGCCGACCATGTCTCGGTCGTGTTCTCGCTGACGAATGAGATGAAGAGGATCGCCGCCGTGATGCCGATCGGCCCCCAGGGCGTGCGGCGGTCCGAACCCTCGGGCGCAGTCGCCTCGGGATGCCATTCGCCCCGGTGCCGCATGACGAGGACCAGAAGCAGCGTGACGCCCGCCATCAGCGCAAAGGCCGTGACCGGCGCGAAACCGGAGCTTCTCAGGATGCTCGCCACGAAGGCCGATCCGGCGAAGGCGAATGAGAACATCGCATGCGAGACGTTCATCAGATGCCGGCCATGCCGCGCCTCGAGCGCGGAGATGCGGATGTTGGCGCCGATGTCGAGAAGCGAGATGCTGGCGCCGACGAAACACATGGCGATGGCGAAGCCGATGATGTTCGGGGCCAGCACCGGATAGAAGAAGGCCGCGACAAGCAGGAGCCCGGCCACGACGATGCCGTTGGCGCCGAGCCGCGCCATCACGGCAGGTGCTGCCCACATCGCAACGATACCGCCGATCGACGACGCCACCATCGAAAGGCCGAAAGCCGCGTCCGGCGCGTTGATCCCGGCCTTCAGCGCGGGGACATAGGCGGCAAAACAGCCCCAGAACACCCCGACCGCCGCAAGGCCCGCGTTCGGCTCGCGCGCGATGCGCACCTCTTCAAGTATCGACATGCCCGAATGATCCCGCTGGAAATCCGATCTGGTTGGTGCGCTAACACAGGGCGCGGGCAGGGTGGAGTCACGAATTGCGACCCGGCACGACAGCGCCGTGAAGGCCAAGAATCGGCTTTCCTTCCGCAAGGAACCGCTCTATAGGGCGCGCTTCACGGGCATGCACCCTTGGAGGATGCCCCTAAACACTATGGAGAGACCAATGGCTGGTGAGATCCCTGATCTTGTCGCCGAGGTACGGACGGGGACAGGCAAGGGGGCCGCTCGTCAAGCTCGTCGTGAGGGCTACGTACCCGGCATCGTTTATGGCGGCGGCAAGGACCCGCTCGCGATCAACGTGAATTACTACGCGCTTCTGAAAAAGCTGAAGGCGGGCCGCTTCCTGTCGACGCTCTTCAACCTCAAGGTTGAAGGCGAGGAAGATGTGCGCGTGATCTGCCGCGGCGTCCAGCGCGACGTCGTGAAGGATCTGCCGACGCACCTTGACCTGATGCGCCTGAAGCGCACCTCGCGCATCAACCTCTTCATCCACGTCACCTTCGAGAACCACGAGAAGGCACCGGGGCTGAAGAAGGGCGGAACGCTGACGATCGTGCGCCCGGAAGTCGAGCTTGAAGTGACCGCGGGCGACATTCCCGATCACCTCACCGTCGACCTGACCGGCCGTGAGATCGGCGATGTCATCCACATCAATGACATCGAGCTGCCGAAGGGCGCCACGCCGACCATCAAGCGGAACTTCGTCATCGCCAACCTCGCGGCGCCGTCGGGCCTGCGTTCGTCGGACAACGAAGAAGAAGGCGCCGCCGAAGCCTGATCGGTTTCATGTGGACAGACTTGGCGGGCGGGGCCGGAAGGCTCCGCCCGTTTTCTTTGGCGGGTTGGAGCCGTTCAGGCAGGGTGGTCCGTGTCCGCGAGCCACCCCGATTTGCCTTCGCCGGGTGGACATGGACAGGGCAAGCCCTTATCCGGGGCCCATGCAGTTCGACGCCGAAATTGACGCTTCCGGGCTTCTCTGCCCGCTCCCGGTCCTCAAGGCCCGCAAGCGGCTTCTTTCGATGCAACCGGGCGCGGTCCTGAAGGTGCTGGCGACCGATCCGGTGGCGGTGGTGGACATGCCGCATTTCTGCGCCGAGGCCGGGCATGACCTGCTGGCCAATGAGCCTCTCGGCCCGGCAACAGCCTATTTCATCCGGCGCGGCCCGGACCGGGCCGAGACCTGACGGCAAGGCTCTCGGCCAGGCTCAGGTCCTCGGGCGTGTTGACGTTGAGGAAGGGATCGAAGGGCAGGGCGCTGAACTCGGCAACGCCAACCCGCTGCGATTGCGCCCAGAGCATTACTTTCCGGTCACCCGCCGCCAGCCACGCACGGAGGCCGTCGCGCGCGGCCACGGGCCAGAGGCCGAAGACCGGATGCAGGCGCATCTCACCTTCCGCATCAGGGCTCGCGGCGACGGCGGCGCCCGACGGACCCGCCGCGCCGCGCAGCCGTGGGACAAGATCGGTCGGCAGGAAGGGCGTGTCGACCGCAGCCGTGACGACCGCGCTTGCCCCGAGACCCGCCGCCCAGTCGAGCGCGGCGAGTATGCCGGCGAGCGGCCCCGGCTGGCCCTGCATCTCGTCGCCAAGGACCGGCAATCCGGTGAAGGCAAAGCGACCGGGATCGCCGCCGGCATTGATCGCAATCCTTGCGCATTGCGGCGCGAGCCGGGCGATGAGATGGGCGACAAGCGGCCGCCCGGCGAGCGGCAAAAGCGCCTTGTCCGCCCCGCCCATCCGCGCGCCGCGCCCGCCGGCGAGGATGACGGCGGGTACCCGTTGGCTCGCATTCTGCTCCATCATCCCCCCAAGGTCGCGCTTTGAAAGTCGCCGGGCGATCCTGTATGGCTGCACCCGAAGGATCAAGCGGAAGCGGGCGGCCATGTTCGGCTATGTCACCACGGGACGTGAGCGCGGCGAGGCCGACCGGCTTCTGGCCGGGGTCGCGGCGCATCTCGCCGCGCTCGGCTGGCCCCTTGCCGGGGCGGTGCAGCACAACTCAGGCGGCTGCGAAGGTCATGCCTGCGATATGGACCTGAGGCTTCTCGACGGCGGCGAGACCATCCGCATCAGCCAATCGCTCGGCAGCCTCTCGGACGGTTGCCGCCTTGACCCCGCCGGGCTGGAAGAGGCGGTGGGCCGGGTTTCCGCATCGCTCCTCCGTGCCGCTCCGCGCCTTCTCATCATCAACAAGTTCGGAAGGCAGGAGGCGGAGGGTCGCGGCTTCCGCCCGGTCATCGCCGAGGCGCTGATGCAGGGCATACCGGTCCTGACCGGCGTCGGCCACGACCACGACGACGCCTTCGCGGCCTTCGCGGGCGGCCTTGCCACCCCCTTGCCGCCGACGCCCGAGGGCATCCTCGACTGGCTCAGCGTCCCGGCCTGAGGCCCCCAACCCTGTTCATCGCCGATGGGAGCGTGTAAGCACGGGCGAACCCAAGCTGCAGCCATGTGTGACCGCCATGAAGATCGCCCATCGTGAGATTTCCCCCGCCCATCCGCCCCTGGTGATCGCCGAGATCGGCATCAACCACGGCGGTGACCTGGCCGTCGCCAAGGAGATGGTGCGCCTCGCCGCCGGGGCGGGCTGCGAGATGGTGAAGCACCAGACCCACATCCTTGAAGACGAGATGACGGAGGAGGCGAAGTCGATCTTCCCGCCCAATGCCGATGTCTCGATCTGGGATGTGATGGCTTCCTGCGCGCTCTCGCTCGACGAAGAGGCGGAGTTGAAGCGCTATACCGAAAGCCTCGGGATGATCTGGATCTCGACGCCCTTCTCGCGGGCGGCGGCGGATTACCTCGAAAGCCTCGACGTGCCGGCCTACAAGATCGGCTCGGGCGAGGCGGACAACCTGCCGCTGATCCGCCACATCGCGAAGAAGGGCAAGCCGGTGATCCTGTCCACGGGCATGCAGACCATCGAGTCGATCCGCGCCAGCGTGGCGATCCTCGACGCCTCGGGCGTGGACTATGCGCTTCTCGAATGCACCAACCTCTATCCAAGCCCGGCCGAGATCGTGTCGCTGCGCGGCGTGACCGACCTGAAGAACGCCTTCCCGAAGGCGGTCGTCGGCTTTTCCGACCATTCCATCGGCCCGGAAATGGCGCTCGCCTCGGTGGCACTCGGGGCCTCGATCCTTGAACGCCACTACACCGACACGCGCTACCGCAAGGGGCCGGACATCATCAACTCGATGGACCCGGCGGAGCTGCGTTTCCTCATCGACCGCTCGAAGGAAATCTGGATCGCGGCCAACAATCCGAAGGAACGGACGGCGGCCGAAGAACCCGTCTACCGCTTCGCGCGCGCCTCGGTCGTGGCCGACCGCGACCTGGCCGCTGGCCATGTCATTACCGAGGCCGACATCTGGGCCCGCCGCCCCGGCTCGGGCGAGATCGCGGGCTATGACTTCGACAAGGTGGTGGGGAAACGCCTGACGCGGGCGGTGACCCGGAACACGCAGTTGAAGTGGAGCGACCTGACGTGAGCCTGACGCGCGCCGACATCGGGGTCTGGCTCATCAACCTGCCGCGCGCGACCGAGCGGCGGCAGAAGATGGAGGAGCAACTCGCGCGGATGGACCTGCCCTATACCGTTTTTGACGGCGTTGACGGCAAGGCGCGCAAGGATGAGCTGGTCAAGCTGATGGATCTGCCCGCCTTCGAAAGGAACCTCGGGCGCCGCGTGCTCTGGGGCGGGATCGGCTGTTACTGCTCGCATCTCGGCGTCTGGAAGGAGTTCCTGGCCTCCGGCAGACCGGCCGCGCTCATCATGGAGGATGACGTGGTGTTCCACGATGATTTCCTGGCGGCCATCGACCTCGCCCTGGCGCATGACCACACCTGGGACATGCTGAAGCTTAACCGCATCCGCGCCAAGCTGCCGATCTGTCAGGGACGGCTCGGCCCCTACCGCCTCAATGCCTATGTTGGCCCGGCGACCGGCACCGGCGCCTATCTCATTCACCGCGAGACCGTGGCGAAGCTGCTGCCGGCGATGATCCCGATCACCCGCGCCACAGATCACGAGATCAACCGCTTCTTCCGGCACGATTTCCGGTTGTTCGGGCTCGAACCTTTCCCGAGCCATCTCGACGACAACAACGTCAGCCTTATCACCGGTACTGGCTTCGGCGACGTGGTGAAGTTCAAATGGTATCAGCGGCTGCCGCACTACCGACTGAAAGCTGCCAATTACTTTCGCCGCGCTGGCTGGCTGCTGAAGCGGGGCATGCTCTTGCCGCGGTGCGGGCGTCAACTGGCGACAGAGCCGCCGTTGTCGCGCCAGTAGCGGACCATCCAGGACACGTTCCCCCGGCCGACATGGGGCAATTCGCCCCACCAGCCCGGTCGGACCAGGTCCAGCGGGCGCGGTTCACCGTGGAAGGCGATGATCTTTGCCGTTTCGGGCGGCATCTTCGGTTCGAGCATGAGATCGAGAATGACCGGCCGGCGCAGATGGCGCTTGAAGCTGATGACCCAGCGCGGCGGGAAGAAGGCCATGCTTCGCGCCAAAGCGCCGAGCGCGGCCTGTTCGTAGCCGTGCTTGGCGACAAGCGCGTCAAGATCCGTCATCAGCCCGTCGATGAGGTACTGGTTCTCACCCAGGGTGAAGGCGAAGACGCTGGTCATCACCTCATCGGCGGCCTCCTCGCGGCCCGGGCGCCAGTTCTTGCCAGAACCCAGGGTGATGAGCGGATCAGGCAGATCGAAAAGCGCGTCGAGATCGCGCAGGATCACCATGTCGAGGTCAATGAAAAGCGCGCGCCCCTTGAGGCCGTAGAGGTCTGCCTTGAAGACCGCGAACTTCGGCCAGCCGCCGCCGCGCCAATGCTTCGGCTGCAATCCGATATCGGGGATCGGAAAGCTCTCCACCCCTTCGGCAAGACCGGCCGGGTCATCGGTCAGGCAGACGAAGCGGAACGGCTGGCGCATGGCGCGGCGGCAGGCGGAGTAGAGCACGTTGACATATTCAGGCCCGTAGAGCGTGCCCCATTTCATGCAAAGAATGACCCTGTCCGTTCCAGACATCTTCGGCAGCCCCCATCCAAGTAGGTCCTGTCTAGCGGCATCGCGTCGGGCCGTCCAGTTGATGCCCGGCATCGGTCAGCGTAGAACGGGGGCGACAGGCGGGCGGAACAGGCATGGCTTCGAAACTCAGACGAGAGACACGCAGGGTTCTCAACGACCTCTCCGAGAGCCTGACCCGGGGTATCGACCGCTGGCGCACTGCCCGGCATGACCGCGCGGCTGAGAGGCTGATCAAGGTGTCGCCCGGTCGCCTTTCCGCGAGCGGAGGTCTTGCGCTTTATCTCATCTATGAGCCTGCGGGCCTGCTGGACTCGACCATCCAGACCGCCCGCCATCTTGCGGATCGGGGTTATCCGGCGCTTGTCGTCTCCAATGCGCCGCTGAGGCCGGAGGAGATCGAGCGCCTCGCCTCAGTCAGCATAGCAGTCCTGATCCGGCCCAATGTCGGGTATGATTTCGGCGGCTACCGCGATGGGTTGCGCTATCTCGACCGTGTCCGTCTCAACCCCGAGCGGCTCATCATCCTCAACGACAGCATCTGGTTCCCCCTGCATCAAGACGAAACACTGATTCCGCGGCTGGAAGCCAATCCTGCAGCCTTCCAGGGCGTGTTCTATGATCTCAAGGGGAAGCGGGCGCATCGCGCGCATTACGAAAGCTACTTCTACTTCATCCGCCGCGCAGCGCGGCAGTCCGAAGCGTTTCAGAACTTCTGGCGGCGATTTCCCATGTCGTCGGCCCGTTGGAAGGTTCTCAAGCGCGGCGAGAAGGGGTTTTCGCAAGCGATGTACGCGGCAGGCTTCCGGCCAGATGCGCTTGCCACGCGGCAGAGTTTCACCGACCGGATCGCATCCTGCGATGCGGAGTTTCTGCGCAAGACGCTGCTTTACGCTTCATATGACAACCTTTCGGCGAAGGAAGAGGGCGACCGGCTGCTAGCCGAGGCGGACGGCACCGACGGCTGGCGGCAGCGGGCCATCGTGCATGTCCGCCGGGTTGCGGGCTCCGGCACCTATCACGATACCTTCCGCTACGCCGTGGAGCGGTTGTTCGACCTGTCCCTGATGAAGAAACGGCGCGTTCCGCAAACTCTGGAGATGCGCCGGCAATATTTGCGTGCCGTCGAGGCGGGCGACCTGCGCGCGCCAGATACGATGATGCTTGGCGAGATCCGTGCCTCTGTGGACCGTGGTTCGACCGGTCGTCTATGACGGCAGCGTCCGGCAGGAAACCACCACCTGTCGCAATCCTCCGTTGCCCTGCGGGCGCGACGCCCTTGCGCCGGGGGGGCAAATGTCGCTACGCCGGGCGGACAACAGTGTGATCCACAGATAAATGCCCGACATGACCCGCTCCCTCCTCTTCGTCACCGGCACCCGCGCCGATTTCGGCAAGCTGGAACCTCTGGCCATTGCCGCCCGCGACGCGGGGCACGAGGTCGGCTTCTTCGTCACCGGGATGCATATGCTCGACCGCTACGGTCTGACCAAGAACGAGGTTCACCGCCTGTCGAACGTCCGCGTGCATGAATTCCTGAACCAGCGTCCCGGCGATCCGCAGGACATCGTGCTTGCCAAGACCGTCACCGGCTTTTCCGATTACGTGACCGAACACCGCCCCGATCTCGTCGTCGTTCATGGCGACCGGGTCGAGGCGCTGGCGACGGCGCTAGTTGCGGCGACGAACTACATCCGTTCGGCCCATGTCGAGGGCGGCGAGGTGTCGGGCACGATTGATGAGGTGTTCCGCCACTGCAACACCAAGCTCGCGAGCCACCATTTCGTCTCGTCCGAGGCGGCGGCGGAGCGGGTCCGGGCGCTGGGCGAACCTTCCGACCGCATCCATGTCATCGGCTCGCCGGAACTCGACTTCCACGCCGCGCCCTCCGGCGTGGCCATCGATGAGGTGCGCGCCCGCTACGCGATCCCTTTCGCCGACTATGGCATCGCCACCTTCCACCCGGTCACCTCCGAGGCGGCGACGATGGGCGATCAGGCCGCCGCACTTTTCGGTGCGCTGGCCACGTCGGGGCGCAACTTCGTGGTGATCGCGCCCAACAACGATCCGGGGTCGGAGGCAGTCTTCGCCGTACTTGACGCCCTGCCAAAGAACCGCTTCCGGGTCCTGCCGTCGATGCGTTTCGCGCATTTCTCCGAACTGATGAAGAACGCCAAGGCCATGGTCGGCAATTCTTCCGCCGGGGTGCGGGAGGCGCCATTCCTCGGCATCCCCTCGCTCGATATCGGCACGCGGCAGACCAATCGGTCCGACGCGCCGTCGATCACTTTTGCGGCCGCGTCCGACGCGGAGATCATCGCCCGTTTCCTGCGCGATGACTGGGGCCGGACCTTCCCGCGGCACGAGGCCTTCGGCGCAGGCCGCGCAGCAGAACGGTTCGTCGAGGTACTTGAGGAACCGGCCTTCTGGGACGGCACCTTGCAGAAGAAGTTCCACGACTACGGCCGGGACGGTGCATGACCGCGCCAACCGGCACGGCGCTTCGGCTTTACGGCTGGGCCGCGCGCGGCCTTGGGCTGATCGCGCCCTATGCGCTCAGGCGCCGTCTGGCGCGGGGCAAGGAAGACCCGGCGCGCTGGCGCGAGAAGCTGGCCGAGGCGTCGGTGCCGCGCCCTGAAGGGGCGCTGGTGTGGCTCCATGCCGTCGGGCTGGGCGAGGTTCTGGCGCTCCGGGGGCTGATCCTTGAACTGTCGGCGCGCCGGCCCGACCTCAGCTTTCTCATCACCTCCACCGCAAGAAGCTCTGCCGAGGTCGTCGCGGCGAACCTGCCGCCGCGCACGATCCACCAGTTCCTGCCGCTCGACGCGCCGCGCTTTGTCGGACGCTTTCTCGACCACTGGCGGCCTGATCTTTCGGTCTGGGCCGAACAGGACCTCTGGCCGAACTTCGTCCGGGAAATCCATGCGCGCGGCATCCCGCTGGCGCTGGTGAACGCCCGAATGAACGACCGGGCAGGGCGGTCGCGGGCGCGGGTGGGGCGGCTTTATGCCGACCTCTACGCCCGTTTCCGGCTGATCGCGGCACAGGACGAGGCGTCCGCCCGCGCGCTTGAGGGGCTCGGCGCGCCGGGGCCGGTCCTTCGCCATGCCTCGCTGAAGGTGGCAGCGCCCGCACTGGCGGCCGATCCGGTGGCGTTGGAGAGGCTTGCCGCGGCGCTGGGCGGTCGCCCATGCTGGTGTCTCGGCTCATCTCATCCCGAGGATGAGGCGGTGGCCCTTGCCGCCCTTGCTGCCCAGCGGCAGGCTGGGGAAGGTTCGCTTCTGATCGTCGCGCCACGCCGGATCGAGCGGGGGGCGGAGATCGTCGGGGCGGCGCAAGCTGTAAGCTTGGTGGCGGCGCTGAGGTCAACTGGCGCCGGGCCGGACGGCGCGGATGTCTACGTGGCCGATACCTTCGGCGAGATGGGCCTCTGGTACCGTCTCTGCGACCGCGTCCTGATGGGCGGCACCTTCGGCCCGGTCGAAGGCCACAACCCTTGGGAACCGGCGCGGCTTGGGGCTGCCGTCCTCCACGGCCCGCGCACGGCTAACTTTGCCGCAGACTATGTCGCGCTGGATGCCGCCGGGGCTGCCCTTGAGGTGCAGGATGCGGCGGCGGTGGCTGCGGCGCTTGGCGCCGATCTCAGCGCCCTCGGCGCGCGTGGCCAAGCGCTGGCGGAAGAGGGTTCGGCGGATATCGCCGGCCTCGCCGACCGGCTCGTGGCACTTATGCCGGCGGTGCGGAATGGCTGAGCGCTTTCCCTCATTCCGTCTGCGCCTCGCACTGATCGCCTACCGCGCGCTCTGGTGGGTCGGGCTGCCGCTTGTCCTGCTCTACCTGCGACGGCGCGGCAGGAAGGATGCCGACTACACGAGCCACCTTGCCGAACGCTTCGGCAGTTACGGCCCGACAACGTGCGTCCCGCATGTCTGGGTTCACGCGGTTTCATTGGGCGAGATGCGATCCGCCATGCCTCTAATCCGCGCGCTTCTGGACCGGAGCGAAAGGGTCGTCCTGACCCATTTCACCCCCGCCGGGCGGCGCGAGGCGATGAAGTCGCTGGGCGATGAGATCGCGGCAGGCCTTGTCCGCGCAGTGTGGGTGCCGTTCGAGCTTGGCTTCGCCTGGCGCCTGTTCTTCCGCACCTTCCGGCCCCGCTTCGGTCTTGTCATGGAGATCGAGATATGGCCCGAGATGATCATGGAGTGCCGCAAAGCCGGCGTGCCGCTTTTCATGTGCAACGCGCAATATCCGTCGAAATCCTACGCCCGCGACACCAAGGGCCATGGCCTCCGCGCCGAATTGATGCGGGGTTTTGCCGGGGCGCTGGTGAAATCCGACCTCCAGCGCGAGCGCTTCGCCTCGGTCGGCGTGGCGCCCATCGCGGTGACGGGCGAGACGCGCTTTGACCAGCCGATCCCGCCTGCCCACTTGGCCGCAGCCGCCCCCGCACGCGCGGCTCTGGCCGGGGCGCGTCCGGTGGTGGCGCTGGCGAGCGTGGTGGAGGGCGAGGATGATATCTACCTTGATGCCATCGAAGCGACCTTCGCCGCCCATGACACGGCGGGTCTGCCGCGCCCCTTCTTCGTCTATGTCCCCCGCGCGCCGGAGCGGTTCGGGGCGGTGGCCGACCTGATCGCGGCGCGGGGGCTATCTTTCCTGAAGCGCAGCGAGGTGCTGGACGCGGACCTCGCCCTCAGCCATCCCGCGCCCGCCGACATCCTCCTCGGTGACAGCCTCGGCGAGATGTATTTCTACCTTTCGATGGCCGACAGGGTCATCGTCGGTGGCGGCTTCACCCCCCACGGCGCACACAACATCATCGAGCCTCTGGCGGTGAAAAAGCCGGTGATCGTCGGGCCTGATATCCACACCATCGAATATCCCGCCGTCGAGGCCATCGCGGCGGGCGTGTGCCTGCATGTGAAAAGCCCGGCGGAACTCGAAGCCGCGCTCGCCCCCGGGGCGGCCTTCCAGCCGTCAGAGGCAGAGATTGCCGCCTTCTTCGCCGCCCATTCCGGCGCGACGAAGCGGACGCTGGCCGCGATCCCCGAACTGATGCGGCTCACCAGCCGCTGAAACCGCCGTCGACGTTGACGAGTTGGCCGGTCATGTAGCCCGCCTCCTTCGACGCAAGGAAGAGCATCACATCGGCGATCTCGTCCGGCGCGGCCATGCGGCCCGCCATGATAAGCTCGCTCACCCGGCGCTGGAATTCGTCGGAATGGCCGTTGAAGACCGCACCCGGTGCGATGGTGTTGACCGTCGCCTGCCGCTTGGCCCAATACCCCGCGAGCCAGAGCGTCAGCCCGTGGATGCCGGCCTTGGTCGTCGAATAGGCAGAGAAGTTCTTGAACGGCATCCCGTCGTAGATCTGGTGATGTGGGCCGTTCAGCGCATACATCGAGGCGACGTTGACAAGCGCCGCCGGATAGCGCCCGACGATATCGCGGTCCATCTGGCGCGCGACCATGAAGGCGCCGGTCAGGTTTGTCCGAAGCGTCTTTTCCCAATCGGCGACGGTGGTGTCGGCGAAATCGGGAAAACTTTTGCCTGCCCCCATCAGCATCTCGCCGGTGATGGCGGCGTTGTTGAGGACGACGTTCGGTTCCCAGCCGTCGGCCAGGATGCGCTTGAAGATGCCCTCCACCTGCGCCTCGTCGCCCACGTCGAGGTCGTAGAAGCGGAAGTTCTCGTTGCCCGCATGCGCCGCCATCAGCGCATCGGCCCTTCTGCCCGGCAGGTCGGAAGACACCACCCGCGCACCGGCATCAAGCATGCGGCGGACATAGGTTGAGCCGAGGACGCCGCCCGAGCCGGTGATGAAGACGGTGCGGCCTTTCAGTTGCTCAGACATGGTTCCGGCCTTTCAACTTTTCGGACATGAGGAATTCCACGAGGCGGAAGTCGAATTCGCTGTCGATGTCGACACAGCGCTCCGGGTCCATCAGGTAGGGGATGACGCGACCTTCATAAAGGCTCCTGGCTTTGCGCAGATAGTCGGGCGCCACGACATAGGTGGAGGCCGCGTGTTCGTAGACGACCGGCGCCTGCTGGCGTGCGACGACGCCGCCGGGGAGCGGCTTCGAGACATGGAGCGCGCCGGTCGCGTCCGGTTCCACAAGGTTGAAATAGGGGTTCTTCCGCGCCTCGCAGCAGGACATGACCATGTCGGGGCGTTCCTTGGCGAAGAGCGCCAGCGCGTTGGTGATATCCTCCGGGTCGCGCAGCGGCGAAGTCGCGTCAAGGTCAAGGAAGGCCTCGGCCTTCCCTGCCAGCGCCTCCGCCGACTGAAGCGCATGCTGCCAGACGCCCCATTTTCCCGCCGTATCCGTCGCCAGATGCGCCGGACGCAAGCCAATGTCGAGGCAGCCGCGCGCCACGGCATGGGCAAGGATTTCCTCGCTGTCGGTCGAGACGATCACTGTGTCCAAGCCGGGATGGTCGAGAAGCTGGTCGAGCGACCAGTCGATCAGCGGCCTGCCGCAGAGGGGGCGGAAGTTTTTGCCGGGAACGCCCTTCGAGCCCTTCCTGACGCCGATATGGCCGATGATCATTCAGTAGTCCCCCGCGACCGCGCCCACGAAATCGCGGGTCTGATAGGCTTCTACGATCATCCGGGCCGAGGGCAAGGCCAGATCGAAGCGTGGCAGATGCTCTACATCCGAGACCGGCTTGTCGGCGATCAGCGCAAGGAAGTCGCCCATCGCCCCCAGGAACATCTCGTTACGCTCGAACGGCATCGGCACCTGCCGCCAGTTGCCATCCTCGGCGATCATGTAGTTGCCGGTATGAAGGTCGAACTCGACCGTATGCCTTGTGCCGCGCAACGTGAGGCGGCGCAGGAAGACCGGCGAGAGGTAGTCCATGGTCACGGTGGTCAGCGGACCGGCGCCAGACAGCAGGATATCGTCGGAGAAATCGACGCCGGGGTAGGCGGCATGGCCGAGGCTTTTCACCCCGTCGAGCGCCAGTCCGGGGAAGAGCGTCGCCGCCATATCCAGCTCATGGCAGAGGTCCAGCAGCACACCGCCGCCTGCGGCCTTCGCCGCATAGCTGTCGGCAAAGCGCCAGTTCTGCCGCCATTGCCGCACATCATGGCCGATCTCGAACCGGGCGCGGTAGATGTCGGAAAGGTCCATCCGTGCGAGGAAGCGGAAGGCCGGATGGTAACGCATCATGTAGCCGAGCATGGAGCGCCGGGCGACCGGCGCGGCCAGCCTTTCAATCTCCGCCAGTTCGGCAGGATCAAAGGCGAGCGGCTTTTCGACATAGAAGGGCAGGCCAAGCGCGGTCGCGTCGGCGATGACCGGCAGGCGCACCTGCGTCGCGGTGGCGACGACCACGCCGTCGCAGTCGGCAAGCTGTGCGGCGCCCCGATAGTCCCGCCACGGGATCAGCACCGCCTCGGCGCCAAGGGCCGTGAGATTGCCGTGGTGCCGCTTGCCGATGGAACCGGCCCCGATCACCGCGATACGCATTGCCATGAGCCGTCCCCGTCCCGGATGCCTCGTTCCATCTCGGCGAGCCGGGCGGGAAATGCAAGTCCGGCGCGGGGATCAGGTAAGGTCGGCGGACGGGATCACCGGGAAGAATTCGCCGCCCGACCAGAGGCCGAACCAGCTAATCCCCGCCACCTCGTGATGCGCGCCAAGCTCGATCAGCCGGTAGAAAGTCTTGCGGTCGATCAGTGCCTCAAGGTTGCGGCGAATGAGCACATAGGGCGACGGCTCGCCGGTTTTCGGGTCGCGGGTGACGCGGATCGGGTGGTCGGTACCGGCCGTGACCTCATCCTCGACATTCGTGGTGAAGGTGATGGACTGGTCGCGCCCGCTGCCGGAGGCATTGGCATCGACGGCGACAAAGGGCGCATCCGCCACGCGGATGCCCACTTTTTCAACCGGCGTGACGAGGAAATAGGCATCGCCGTCCTTGCGGATGATCGAGGAAAAGAGCTTCACCAGCGGATACCGCCCGATCGGCGTGCCGAGGTAGAACCATGTCCCGTCGCGGCGGATTTCCATGTCGAGATCGCCGCAGAAGGGCGGATTCCAGAGGTGAACCGGCGGCGGCCCTTTCTTGCCGGCGGACTTTGCCGCAGAGGCGAGATTTTCCGCCGAGGGCTTCACAATCAATTGTTCCGTTTCAGGTTTTGCCATTGGTGTCGCGCGGGTTTTCTGCCTTTATGCTTCGACTATGACCGATGCGGGAGAGATTGTCATGACCGAGGCCGCCCAACTTGTCGCCGAGATCGAGGCGCTGGGGGAAAAGATCGCCGAGGCGCGGCAAGCGGTCGGCAGGCGCTTCATCGGGCAGGACAAGGTCGTTGACCTGTCGCTCACCGCACTTCTCTGCGGCGGGCACGGGCTTCTGGTCGGCCTGCCGGGGATGGGCAAGACGCTTCTCGTCGATACGCTCGGAACGGTGATGGGCCTTGCCACGGGCCGGGTTCAGTTCACGCCGGACCTGATGCC
>DJUV01000239.1:0-11686 GCA_002440625.1 Rhodobacteraceae bacterium UBA6273
TGCAAGACCTGCGACATCAAGGATCCGAGCCAGAACATCAACTGGACGACCCCGCAGGGCGGCGACGGCCCGAACTACCCGAACATGTAACATCTTCGGCAGAATCCCGTTGAGGGCGCCTTCGCGCCGCCGCGCCGCATTGCCTTGGTTCTTCCGCCGCACTAGGGTCTTGCCGACCCAAGGAAGAAGGTGCCCGACGTGCTGAAGCTGCGACATGTCCCGTTGGTTCTGGCCGCCGGCCTCGCGTTGTGGTCCGCGTCGACTGTCTCTGCGCGCGAAGGCGGGGCCGGTGCCTACCTCGCGGCGCGGCTTGCGGGTGCGCAGTCCGACTATGTCGTCGCGTCAGAGTACTTCGCCCGCGCGCTGGCTGCGGACCCGGAAAACACCACGCTGATGGAGGATGCCGCGATCTCGGAGGTCGGGCGCGGCGAGATCGGCAATGCCCTGCCCATCGCCCAGGCCTATGACAAGACCGGCGCGAAAAGTCAGGTCGCCGATCTCCTGATCCTGACCGGCCTTGCGCAGAAGGACGATTTCAAGACTGCCATCGCCGAACTCGACGAGGGCCGGTCGGCGGGCGAGCTTGTCGACGGGCTTTACCGCGCCTGGGCGCTTCTCGGCCTTGGCCAGATGTCCGAGGCGACGGGCGCCTTCGACGAGGTCACCAAGATCAACGGCCTGAAATCCTTCGGCCTTTATCACAAGGCGCTGGCGCTGGCCTCCGTTGGCGATTTCGAGGGCGCGGATGCGATCTTTTCCGGGCCGGAGGGCGGGCCGCTCAGGTCGACCCGGCGCGGCGTGATGGCCCATGCCCAGATCCTGAGCCAGTTGGAGCGTGACCCCGATGCGGTGAAGCTGATCGACGAGAGCTTCGGTTCGGGAGGCGACCCGGTGATCGCCGCACTCAGGGCTGAGCTTGAGGCCGGCAAGACCGTACCCTTCACCATGGTCGAGGGCGCCAGGGACGGCATTGCCGAGGTCTATTACACCGTTGCCAGCGCCCTGGGCAGCGAGAATACCGACATCAACACGCTGGCCTATGCCCGGATGGCCGAATACCTCGCCCCCGACGATGCCGATACCGTGCTGCTGGTGGCGAGCATCCTTGAAGGTCAGGGGCAGCATGCGCTCGCCAGCACCGAGTTCGACAAGATCGGGCGCGACAATCCGGCCTATCTTCAGGCAGAGCTTGGCCGCGCCGGGGCACTGATCGAATCGGGCCGCGTCGATGCGGCGATTGAGGCCTTGCAGCGCGTCGCCAAGGAAAACCCGGCGCGGGCCGATATCTGGAACATGCTGGGCGACACCTACCGGCGCGAGGAGCGTTTCGCCGAAGCCGCGGATGCCTATGACAAGGCCATCGCCAATATCGACACCCGAACCGACATCTACTGGGGCCTCTATTTCGCGCGCGGCATCAGCAACGAGCGACTGAAGAAATGGCCCGAGGCCGAGGCGGATTTTCGAAAGGCGCTGGAGCTTCAGCCCGACCAGCCTTCTGTGCTGAACTACCTCGGCTATTCCTACATCGAGCGGAAGGAAAAGCTCGATGAGGCGCTGAAGATGATCGAGAAGGCGGTGGCCGAGCGTCCCGATGACGGCGCCTTCGTCGACAGTCTCGGCTGGGGCCTGTACCGGCTTGGCCGCTATGAAGAGGCGGTGACGCAGATGGAGCGGGCGGTCGAACTGATGCCGGTCGATGCCGTTCTGAACGACCATCTCGGCGATGTCTACTGGGCCGTGGGCCGGACGCGCGAGGCGGAGTTCCAGTGGCGTCGGGCGCTGTCCTTTGCCGAGGATGGCAATGCCGATGCCGATCCCAACCGCATCCGCCGCAAGCTTGAGGTCGGGCTTGACGCGGTGCTGGCCGAGGAAGGCGCTCCGCCGCTCGCCGTCAGCAAGAATGGCAATTGAGGTCATTGCACCGGCCAAGGTGAACCTTGCGCTGCATGTCACCGGGCGGAGGCCCGATGGTTATCATCTTCTCGACAGCCTCGTCGTCTTTGCCGATTTGGGCGACCGGCTGCGGATAGAGGCGGCGCAGACTCTGTCGCTGGCCGTGACGGGACCTTTCGCGGCGGGCGTACCGACCGATGGCACCAACCTTGTCCTGAAGGCGGCGGTGCTGATGGCCGGGAAGGGCGCGCGGATCACGCTCGACAAGCAGTTGCCGCATGGCGGCGGCATCGGCGGCGGTTCCTCGGACGCGGCGGCCACGCTCAGGGCGCTGTCGCGGCTGTGGGATGCTCCCCTGCCCGGTGCCACCGCCGTCCTTTCGCTCGGCGCCGATGTTCCGGTCTGCCTGATGGCACCCGCGCCGCAGCGGATGCGCGGGATCGGCGAGGACCTGACGCCGGTGCCAGCGCTGCCTGCGGCGTATCTCGTCCTCGTCAATCCCGGCGTCCCGGTGCCGACGCGCGAGGTCTTCGCCCGACTGGCGGCGGGCGCGGGGACTGACAATCACGGCCTGTCGCCGCTGACTGAAGCGCCGGATTTCGACGCCTTTGCCGACTGGCTTCATGCGCAGCGGAACGATCTTGAAGCGCCGGCCATCGCTACCGCCCCGGTGATCACAAAGGTGCTGGCGGCGGTGCGGAAGACCGAAGGCTGCGCGCTCGCCAGGATGTCGGGGTCCGGCAGCACGGTCTTCGGGCTTTTCCGCGATGGGGATGCGGCGGCGAAGGCGGCGGCACGGATTGGGGCGGAGGCTCCGGGTTGGTGGGCGCGCGCCGCCCGCATCCTCTGAGGCTTGCCCTTCCCATCGCCCGGCAACAGAATGCCGCGAAAAGGGGACAGACATGCATATGCTCGACCTTGGCGATGTGACGCTTCATTGGCGCGAGGATGGCGACCCCGCCGGGCATCCCGTGGTCTTCGCCAATGCGCTGGGCACCGATTTCCGGCTTTGGGACAAGGTGATCCCGCTTCTGCCGAAGGGCCTTCGCCTGATCCGCTACGACAAGCGCGGCCACGGGCTGTCCTCCTGCCCGGAAGCCCCCTATGGCATGGGCGCGCTGATCCGCGATGCCGAACGCTTCCTCGACGCGCTTGGCGTCCGCGACTGCGCCTTTGTCGGCCTCTCCATCGGCGGGCTGATCGCGCAAGGGCTGGCGGTGAAACGGCTCGACCAGATCCGTGCGCTGGTGCTGTCGAACACCGCCGCCAAGATCGGCACGCCGCAGCTCTGGGCGGACCGGATCGCGGCGACCCGCGCGGGCGGGATCGAGGTGATCGCCGACGCGACGATGGAGCGCTGGTTCTCCGCACAATTCCGCGCCGGGGCTGAGGTCGCCGCGTGGCGCAACATGCTGACCCGCCAGCCGGTCCAAGGATACACCGGCTGCGCCCATGCCATCGCCGGGGCGGATTTCATAACGCCGACCTCGGGCCTGACCCTGCCGACGCTGGCCATCGCGGGCAGCGAGGATGGATCGACCCCGCCCGACATGGTGCGCGAGATGGCCGACCTCATCAAAGGGTCCCGCTTCGAACTGGTCCGGGGGGCAGGGCACCTGCCGCCGGTGGAAAAGCCTGCCGAATATGCGCAGGCGCTCCGTTCGTTCCTGTCGTCCATCGGCCACGGCTGAACCGCTTCTTCGTTGCCGAAATACCCCCCGCCGGAGGCATTCCCGAGCCGGAGCCGCAAGGCGCAGGCGAGACAAGGACATTGCGCCCGGAACGGGCGCTCCGCGAGATCAAGGGGCTTGATCTGCAAAAGCGCCCGCCCGTTGCGCTGAAGCCTGCTTCACGCTATCGCCGTCGTTCGTGATCCTCGCCAAAGGTCGAATGGGCCGGTCCCTGATGCATAGCCGCCTCGCGCTCACCTTCATCCTCGTCACCGTGCTGATCGACCATATCGGCATCGCCATCATCTATCCGATCATGCCTGACCTCATGCGCGAGCTCACGCATACCGACCTTGCGGCGGCGTCGCTCTGGGGCGGGGTGCTGGCCACTTCCTTCGCGGTGATGCAGTTCCTCTGCGGCCCCCTCGTCGGCAACCTTTCGGATCGCTATGGCCGCCGCCCGGTGATGCTGGTGGCGCTTGCGGTCATGGCGCTCGACTACCTCATCATGGCACTGGCGCAGTCGATCTGGCTTCTGGTGATCGGCCGCATCGTCGCAGGCGCAACGGCGGCGACCTTCGCCACGGCGAGCGCCTATGTCGCCGACATTTCGCCGCCCAACGCCCGGGCGCGGAACTTCGGCCTGATCTATGCCGCCGCCGGGGTGGGCTTTGTCGCCGGGCCGGTGATCGGCGGGCTCGCCGCCGGGATCGACACCCGCGCGCCCTTCTGGATCGCCGCCGCCATCGCGGCGGGCAACGCCGCCTTCGGCTGGTTCGTCCTGCCGGAAAGCCTGCCCGAAGAAAAGCGCCGCGATTTCAGCCTTGCCCGCGCCAATCCCTTCGGCGCCTTCCGTGCCATCGGTCACATACCGGGACTGAACCGCTTCCTTCTCGTCATGTTCATCTACACGACCTGCCACCAGTCCTATTCCGCCGTCTGGACCTTCTACGGCGCCGAACGTTTCGGCTGGGACGCGCGCTGGATCGGCCTGTCGCTTGCCGTCTTCGGCCTTTGCATGGCGCTGGCGCAGGTGGTGGCGGTCGGGCCGTCGACCCGGATCCTGGGCGAAAGGCGCACCGTGCTTCTGGGCTTCTGGCTCGACCTTGTGGCCTTCGGCCTTTACGGCTTAATCACCTCGGAATTCATGGCCTTGCTCCTTCTGCCGGTGACAGGGCTTGCCAGCATCGCCGGCCCGGCGCTAAGCGGTCTCATGTCGAACGCCACGCCCGACGATCAACAGGGCGAATTGCAGGGCGTCATTGCGGCGGTGGGGGCGGTGGCGATGGGCCTCGCGCCGATGGCGATGACCGGCGTTTTCTGGGCCTTCACCCGTGAAGGCGCGGCTTTCTACCTGCCGGGCGCGCCGTTCCTTCTGTCGGCGGTTCTTATGGTCCTGTGCATCTTCATGCTGACCATGCGGGGCCGCGCACCGGCTTCGACGGCGCGCCCGACGCCCAAATGATCCATCTGCGGCACGTGGTGTCGCGCTTTGTCATGCCTTTCGGTGGTTTCCGCTGAAGCTTTCGGCACGCCAACGCGATGCGGCCTCGGGAGGATGCGCCATGAGACTCAAGGACCTCGAGATCTTTACCGTTGCCCCACCCGCACCCGGCTGGGGCGGGCGCTACTGGACCATTGTCAAGCTCACCACCGACGACGGCATATCGGGTTACGGCGAATGCTATGCCTCGACCGTCGGGCCGAAGGCGATGAACGCGGTGATCGAGGATGTCTTCTCGCGCCACATGGCCGGAACCAGCCCCGAAGAAATCGAACTGATGTTCCGCCGCGCCTATTCGGCAGGCTTCACCCAAAGGCCCGATCCTACGGTGATGGGCGCCTTTTCGGGGCTTGAGATCGCAGCTTGGGACATTCTCGGCAAGGCGCGGAACCGTCCGGTCTGGGCGATGCTAGGCGGCCGGATCAACGAAAGGCTGCGGTCCTACACCTACCTCTATCCCCGCCCCGGCGAGGAGAACCCGGAGTTCTGGACCAGCCCGGAGATGGCGGCGGAAGCCGCGCTGCGCTTCGCCGACATGGGCTTCACGGCGGTGAAGTTCGACCCCGCCGGCCCCTATACGATCCGGGGCGGGCATGATCCGTCGGGGTCCGACATTTCCCGCTCGGTCGCCTTCTGCAAGGCGATCCGCGAGGCGGTAGGCGACCGGGCCGATCTCCTTTTCGGCACCCATGGCCAGTTCAACATCGCGGGCGCGGTGCGACTGGGCCAGGCGCTCGAACCCTACGGACCCCTCTGGTACGAAGAGCCGATCCCGCCCGACAACCTTTTGGACTTCGCCGAGGTGCAGAAGGCGGTGCGCATCCCTGTGGCGACGGGCGAGCGCTTCACCACCAAGGCCGAGTTCGCGACCGTCCTCAGGACCGGCGGCGCGCGCATCCTGCAACCCGCACTTGGCCGCGCCGGTGGCATCTGGGAGGCGAAGAAGATCGCCGCCATTGCCGAGGTTTTCACTGCGCAGATGGCGCCGCATCTTTACGCTGGCCCGGTCGAATGGGCGGCGAACGTCCAGCTTGGCGCCTCGATCCCCAATCTTCTCATGGTCGAGACGATAGAGACCGGCGGCGCCTTCCACCTGAAGCTTATCAAGAACTCGATCCGCTGGGAGGATGGCTACGTGACCGTCCCCGACGCGCCCGGCCTTGGCATCGAGTTCGATGAGGACCTCGCCCGCGCCCATCCCTACACCGGCGACCGGCTGCATCTGGAAATGCAGGAAGCGCCTTGCGACTACCGGCGGCCCAACGCTTTCGAAGGCGGCGCCCCGTCGAGCCTTCCCCACCGGAAAGGGAATTGAGCCGACCGCAAGCGCTTGCGAAACTTTCGTGCTTGGACAAGGCCCGGCTTTGGGTCTAAGCACGGGGGCAAGCCCATTTGCGGAGACAGCAGAGTGACGACTGACGGACCTTCCGACCCGAAACGCGCCCTCACGCTGCGCGATGTCTCCGAAGCTTCGGGCGTGTCGGAGATGACGGTCAGCCGGGTGCTGCGCAACCGGGGCGATGTGTCCGAGGCGACGCGGGAACGGGTGCTGAAAGCCGCGAAAGCGCTTGGCTACGTGCCGAACAAGATCGCCGGGGCGCTCGCCTCGCAGCGGGTGAACCTTGTCGCGGTGATCGTGCCGTCGCTGTCGAACCTCGTCTTTCCCGAAGTGCTGGGCGGCATTTCCGAGGAACTTGAGGATACCGGCCTGCAACCCGTCTTCGGCGTCACCAACTATTCCGCCGAGCGCGAAGAGGCGGTGCTGTACGAGATGCTGTCCTGGCGGCCCTCGGGCGTGATCGTCGCGGGGCTGGAGCATACCCCGGCGGCGCGGGCGATGCTGGAGAACGCGGGCATTCCCATCGTCGAGATCATGGATGTGGACGGCGAGCCGGTCGATTCCGTCGTCGGCATCTCGCACAAGCGGGCAGGGCTTGAAATGGCGCGGGCCATCGTCAAGGCTGGCTACCGGCGGATTGGCTTTCTCGGCACCAAGATGCCGGACGATCACCGCGCGCGAAAGCGCCTCGAAGGCTTCGAGGCGGGTCTGGCCGAGGCCGGGATCGGGCTTGCCGACCGGGAGTTCTATTCCGGCGGCTCGGCGCTTTTGAAGGGCCGCGAGATGACCGAAGCCATCCTGAAACGCAATCCGGACCTCGATTTCCTTTATTATTCCAACGACATGATCGGGGCTGGCGGGCTTCTCTACTGCCTTGCCAACAACATCGACGTGCCGGGAAAGATGGGTCTTGCCGGGTTCAACGGCGTCGACCTCCTCGACGGCCTGCCGCGCCGGCTTGCCACGATGGACGCCCACCGCCGCGAGATCGGGCGCCGGGCCGCCGAGATCATCTCGGGCCACAGCCACTCCGGCGTGATCGGCGGCGAAAGGATCGAACTGATGCCGACGCTTCAGCCCGGCGACACCATCCGCCGCGCCTGACGGGCATTGCCTTTCAGTTTGATCCGTCTACGGCCCGGCCCCGGCGCAGGACATAGATATCCATGATCCAGCCGTGATCGGCGCGTGCCTTGGCGCGGGTTTCGACTACCCTGTCCGACAGTTCGGCGAGCGGCCCGGCAAGGATGATCTCCTCGGCCATGCCGACATAGGCGCCCCACCAGATGGTGACGCCGTCAGGCGGCAGGGTGCGGAAGGAGCATTCCCCATCCAGCATCACCGCGACCGTGTCGGCGCCCTCGGGCCAGCCCTCGTCGCGAAGGCGCCGGCCCGTCGTCACCAGGAAAGGCGCGCCGACCTCGTTGATCGGGATCGCATGGGCGGCGGTCAGGGCCTGGAGCGAGGTGATGCCGGGGATCACCTTCACCGTCACCGGCATGTCGCGCCCGACCCGTTCCGCGATGCGCAATGTGCTGTCGTAAAGCGACGGATCGCCCCAGACCAGCAGCGCCACGCGGCCTTCGCGCCCGAGGTGGTCGAGGATCGTCTGCCGCCATACCCCGGCGATGGCGTCGTGCCAGTCGCTGACCCGGTCGACATAGCCCGGCGTCGCGGGATCGCGGACGGGCAGGTCGAACTCGGCGATCTGCGTGGCCGGATTGGTCAGCACATCGGCGCAGATCGACCGGCGCAGTTCGGCGAGATCGGCCTTGGTCTCGCCCTTGCGCGGGATCAGGATCAGGTCAGCGGAGTTCAGCGCCTTGACCGCCTGAAGCGTCAGGTGGTCGGGGTTGCCGGTGCCGATGCCGACCAGATGCAGTTCCAGCAACGCCAGGTTTCCGTTTTTGGTAAGGTGGGCGGGCCGCGACGGCCCGGCCCGGGATTCATGCCGTGAGTGGCCGCGCGACGGGCGCAAGCCGCGTCCAGGCATAGCCGAGCACCGCGCCCAGCGTCGCAAGTTGTGCCGCCGCGACCGCCAGGCTGCGCGCCGCGAATTCGGCCGAGAGTTCGGGCGGCACGATGCCGCCGAATTCGGCAGTCTGCGGGGCGCCGTAGATCTGGGGCAGGGCGATCAGCGCCACCCCGGCGGCAACCTGCCAAAGACCGGGCCGGAACGCGATCAGCGCCAGCCCGGCACCGGTCGCGGCGACGGTTGCGACCCACCAGACCTTCCGCGCGGCGAGATCGGCTGCGGGAATGCCGGGCAGTTCCGGCGGCAGCCCGACCGATGGCGCCAGGTTCAGCGCAACGAACGCGCCGAGACCCCAGAGCGCGCCGGACATCACGCCGACCGCCCCGCCTGCCGCCTGCCGGAGCGCCATGAACGCCGCAAGCACCAGCGCGTAACCGGTGAACATGACGAAATCCACCGAGAAGGTCATCAGGTTGCGCTCGATGAGCGAAATCTCGGCCTCCGCCGCAGCCGGCTCCGCCATCGCCTGCGCATCGGCGCCGCCCGCTTCGGGGGCGTTGGCGAGCCCGGCAAAATGCACCAGTTCGCCGGACTCATAGCGTTCCGCTTCGAGGATGAGCGGCACCAAGAGCCACATTTGCAGCACAACCGCCAATGCAGCCGCCACCAGGCCCGCGAAGAGCGCGCCTGCGAAAATCTGTCTGGTCATGCTTGCGGTCCGCGCTCTCAGTGGCAGGGGAACGCGAGCGCGTGGCGCGCGTCATGTGCCGCATCGTGCAGCACGGTCGCGCCCGACATGCCGGCGACGAATGTCAGCGCCAGGCCGATCGCAAGTGCAAACACGGCCGGCCGTGGCACTGAAGCCGAGAGCGAGAGGGTCTGGGTCATTGTGTTCATTTTGCTTCTCCTCGCCGTCACACCCGACGGCACTTGCGTTACCCGTTCGCCTGGCCGGTCTCCTGACTCGCGGGTCGCTGCGTGCTTTCCGCCTTCCCGGGGCTCTCCCCAGTGGCCTTCGAAAAGCCGCTCGCCGCTCACAGTCGCGGGGGCGGTTGGGGCTTTGGGTGCCCGATTGGGTCCACCCTTCCCCATTCCCGTTTCAGTCCGGGCGCTTTGCGCCTGCCGGACACCATGCCCCGCCATCTGGCAGCTAAGGCGCCACCCGGTCAAGCCGGATTCGGCCACCCATGATCGGAATGCGACGCTGCCCGCCTATGTCCCCTCGGCCAGTGGGCCAAGGAGGATCAGCGCCGGCCCGTCGCCCGCCTCATCCGCGATCAGCGCCGCCATCGAGGCGAGCGTACCGCGCAGGATCTTTTGATCCGGAGTGGACACGCTTTCGGCGAGGATCGCCGGAGTGTCGGCCGGCATCCCGGCGCCAGTCAGGCGGCGCGCCAGTTCCGAGAAGGTGCGCTTGCCCATGAAGATCACCGTCGTCGCCCCCGGATCGGCAAGGGCGGCGAGGTTCAGGTCCTCCGGCAGCGCGCCAGTCACATCATGACCAGTGACGAACTGCACCCGCCGCGCGGTCAGTCGCCGTGTGAGCGGAATGCCCGCCGCCGCCGCCGCTGCCATGGCTGAAGGCACGCCAGGGATGATCTCATAGGGAATGCCCGCCGCACGCAGCGCCGTCAGTTCCTCCTCAAGCCGCCCGAAAAGCCCGGAATCGCCCGACTTCAGTCGCACGACGCGCGCCCCGGCGGAGGCGTAATCCACCAGAAGCCGGTTCACATGGTCCTGCTTGGCCGAGGGCTTGCCCGCGCGCTTTCCGACGCCGACGAGATCGGCCGCCTTGCGCGCATGCTCAAGGATCGGGCCCGAGGAAAGATCGTCGAACAGCACCACATCCGCCGCCTGCAGCCGTGCCACGGCTTTGAGCGTCAGCAGTTGCGGATCGCCCGGACCCGATGAGACGAAACTGACAAAGCCGGTCATGTCGCCTCCGCGATCAGATGGAAGAATGTCCCCGTTGCATGGCCGCGCCGTGATCCGGTCTCGGCCACCGCCGCGCCGGTCGCATCCATGACACGCGCGAGCCCCATATCCGGTTGCTGGAGGATTGTCGAATAGTGGAATTCGTGGCCCCTGAGGCGGGCACCTGCCGCATGACCAGGGATCGGCGCTTCGAGTTCGGCAAGCCGGTAGCCAAGGTGCATCCGGCGCTTCTCGAAGGAGGTGACAAGGCCGAGAAGCCCCGCCATCTCATGGCGCTTCCCCTCGCGGTCGATGAGAGCCGCACCCATGGCCATGTAGCCACCGCATTCGCCATGCACAGGCCGCGTTTCGGCAAAGGCGCGAAGCCCGTCGCGGAATCCGTTAGCGGCGGCAAGCGCGCCACCGTGCAGCTCCGGATAGCCCCCCGGCAGCCAGCAGCAATCGGCGTGCGCGTCGGGCACCTCGTCAGCGAGGGGCGAAAAGGCCAGGATTTCCGCCCCCGCCCGGCGCCAGCCCTCCAGAAGATGCGGGTAGACGAAGGAAAACGCCCGGTCGCGGGCAAGGGCGATGCGCTGGCCGGGCGGATTGACCCGGAGGGGGGTGGTGGCCGCCAGCCGCGACGGGCGCGCGGCAGCGCGAAGCTTGTCCAGATCGACATTGGCGGCGACGAACTCCCCCACCGCCACGATGATCCGGTCGAGGTCCGGCGTCTCCTCGGCCTGCACCAGCCCCAGATGCCGTTCCGGCATCTCGATCTCGGCCATCCTGGGCAGGGCGCCGAAGACCGGGATCCCCGCCTTCGCCATGCCGTCCCTGACCAGCGCCTCATGCCGCGGGCTCGCCACCCGGTTCAGCACCACGCCCGCGATCGCGACCCCCTCCCGCATCGCGGCAAAGCCCTTCGCCACCGCCGCCGCCGATTGCGCCTGCCCCGACACGTCAAGGACCAGCACCACCGGCCAACCGGTCAGCGCCGCGATATCCGCGCTCGCCCCGGTTCCCGCCTCGGCCCGCGCCGCCACCCCGTCGAACAACCCCATCGAGCCCTCGGCAAGGACCAGATCCGCCCCCGCTGCCGCCGACAGCAGCCCGGCGATGCGCGCCTCCGTCATCGCCCAGCTTTCGAGGTTGACCGACACCCGCCCCGAGGCCGCCCGGTGAAAGGCCGGGTCGATATAGTCCGGCCCGTTCTTGAACGGCTGCACCTGAAGCCCCGAGGCCCGGAACGCCGCCAGAAGCCCAAGCATCAGCGTCGTCTTCCCGGTCCCTGAAGCAGGGGCCGATATGATGAGGCCGGGAGGCGCCATCATGGCCCTCCCACTTTCTGTCCTGAAATACTCCGGGTGGGTCCGGGAGGGCAGCGCCCT
>DJUV01000239.1:11807-23293 GCA_002440625.1 Rhodobacteraceae bacterium UBA6273
TCCTCCCGGCTGGTCGCCCCGCTCTTGGCGGGGCGAAACCTTTCCCGCAAACCTCATTGCCCGGTCTCCGGGAATCGCGGCGCTGTCCCAACGGGCCGGTAACGGCGGTCATAGTCGCCGGCATAAAGCCGGCTCTCGCCGAACTCCTCGGCGCCGATCGACCGGCCGACGAAGATCAGCGCGGTGCGCTCCATCTCGGCGCCGACGGCAGTCTCCAAAGTGGCCAATGTCGCCCGCACCACGCGCTCGTCGGGCCAGCTTGCGCGCCAGATCACGGCGACGGGACAGTCGGCCCCGTAATGCGGCGCCAGTTCCGCCACCACCCGGTCGAGGACATGGACGGAAAGGTGAATCGCCAGCACCGCGCCGGTCCTGGCGAAATTCTCCAGCGTCTCGCCTGCGGGCATCGAGGTCGCGCGGCCCGAGGTGCGGGTCAGCACGACCGACTGGACGACGCCGGGCAGGGTCAGTTCGGCCCCCAGAGTCGCGGCGGCCGCGGCAAAGGACGGAACACCGGGCGTCACGTCATAGGGAATGCCGAGCTCGCGCAACCGCCGCAACTGCTCGCCCATCGCCGACCAGACCGAAAGGTCGCCGGAATGGAGCCGCGCCACGTCCTTGCCGTCGGCGTGGGCGGAGGCAATCTCTGCGATAATCTCGTCAAGCGAGAGGGACGCCGTATTGACGATCTTCGCCCCCGGCGGGCAGTGGGCCAGC
The DNA here is from genome assembly GCA_002440625.1 of Rhodobacteraceae bacterium UBA6273. Lineage (GTDB taxonomy): Bacteria > Pseudomonadota > Alphaproteobacteria > Rhodobacterales > Rhodobacteraceae > Albidovulum. The sequence continues at coordinate 12,525 of DJUV01000239.1, forward strand.
ACTGCCTCCGGCACCAACGACCCGGCATAAAGACAGACCGGCGCGGCGGCGATCAGGTCGCGCCCGCGCAGGGTGAGAAGGTCGGGGGCGCCAGGCCCCGCGCCGATGAAATGTACCGTCATCCTGAAGTCCTTTCCGCGATGGCGGCGGTTGCCGAGCCATCTTCCGATTTCATCCTTGGGCCCCTAAGCCGCGCCCCCGGTCCCGACGCGACGAGCGCCACCGCCTCCGCGACCGAGCCGGTGCCGAAGCGGTCCAGCACCCGGTCCGACTTCGTCGGCGTGACGATGCCGCTGATCGCCTCCCGCGCAACGGCCACGATGGGCAGCCCCTCGCGCGCCGCAAACTCGGCGAACTCTGGCGCCGCCGCCTTTTCGGCGAGCGTGGCGAGCGCGTCGGCGCCGCCGCCCGCCCGGGCATAGGCATCCTTCAGCGCGGCGGCGCTCGTCACGGTGCGGAAGCCGAAGCCCGCCACCCTCATCGCACGACGCTCCATTGCACCACGGGACGCGCCGGAACCCAGCCCTGCATCCGGCCAAGAGGGGCCGCCTCCGCAATGTCGAAGCGGCTGAGCATACCGCCAATCCGCCCGTGCCAGTCCGCGACCAGCGCCTCGGTGCCGATGGTGACGGTATTGACGACCAGCCGCGCGCTTTCCGGCAGGGCGGCCCAGAGCGCGGCCAGCCGTTCCCCATCCAGCCCGCCTCCGACAAAGACGGCATCGGGCCGGGGCAGGGCGCGGGTGAGTGCCGGCCAGTCGCCGTCATGGACCGTCAGCCGGTGCTCGACGCCGAAACCGGCGGCATTTGCCCGGATGTTCGCCGCGCGCTCCGCCCGCGCCTCCACCGCATGGGCACGGGCGCCCGGCGCCGCAAGGCACCATTCGACCGAGATCGAGCCCGAGCCTGCGCCAAGATCCCAGAACACCTCGCCCGCGCGGGGGCTAAGTACCGACAGCGTCAGCGCCCGGATGGCTCGCTTTGTGATCTGGCCGTCATGGGCGAATAGATCGTCCGGGAGGCCCGGTGCGCGCGACAAGCCTTTGGCGCCCATGGCCTCGATCGCCACGGCGACAGGCGCTGCCACATCGGCAATGCCCTCGCCGGCAGTCACTCTGCGGACACGCTCGCGCGGGCCTCTAAGGGCTTCGAGAACCGTCACTGTCGACGCGCCGAACCCCCGCTCGTTGAGCCAGCCGCAGAGTGTCCCCGCCGAGGCACCGTCGCGCAGCAGGCAGAGGATGCGCGTCCCCTCGGACAGCACCGGGCGCAGCCGCTCGAACGGGGCGGCATGAAGGCCGAAGCACAAGACCTCCTCCAGCCGCCAGCCCATCCGCGCGGCGGCAAGGCTGAAGGCGGAGGGCGCGGGGTGGCAGGTCCATTCTCCGGGCGAGAGGTCGGGGACAAGGCTGCCGCCCGCGCCGAACCAGAAGGGATCGCCCGAGGCGAGGACGGCGACCTTGCGGCCACGCAAACCCAGCACCGGCGCGGTCGAGAACGGCACCGGCCAGGGCCGGCCCCTGTCGCCCGCCGTCACCAGTTCCAGATGCCTTGGCCCGCCAAAGATCACCTCGGCTGCCGCCAGCGCGGCGCGGCTTGCATCCGAAAGCCCCGCCGGTCCATCTTCGCCCAGCCCGATGATCGTGAGCCAGGGATCAGACATGACGCGCGTCCTTCTTCTCGGCGGCACCAGCGAGGCCTCGGCGCTCGCCCGCGCGCTTGCCGATAGTGGCGTGGATGCGGTCTTTTCCTATGCCGGGCGCACCGGGGCGCCCGTCGCCCAGCCGCTGCCCACTCGCACGGGCGGTTTCGGCGGCGCCGAAGGGCTTGCCGACTACCTTCGTGCCGAAGGCATCACGCATCTTGTCGACGCAACCCATCCCTTTGCCGCCGGGATGAGCCGCAATGCCATCGCGGCCAGCGAGGCGACGGGCGTGCCGCTTCTGGCCTTCGAACGCCCGGCCTGGCAGGCGGGGCCGGGCGATGACTGGCGATGCGTCGCGGATGTCGGCGAAGCCGTCGCCGCCTTGCCGGACGCGCCGGCCCGCGTCTTCCTCGCCATCGGCAAGCAGACGCTTCAACCCTTCGCCGCGAAGTCCCAGCACCACTACCTTTTGCGTCTCGTCGATCCGCCCGAGGGGCCGCTGCCCCTGCCGGATGCCGAGGCCGTCATCGCGCGCGGGCCTTTCGGAGAAGAGGACGACCTCCGGCTTCTGACCGATCACCGCATCGGCTGGATCGTCGCCAAGAACTCCGGTGGCGCGGGGGCCGAGGCGAAGCTGATCGCCGCGCGGCGGCTTGGCCTGCCGGTGGTGATGATCGACCGGCCGATGATCCCCGGACGCGCCACCGCTGGCACGGTCGATGAGGTGAAGCTCTGGCTCGGCAGGATGGGCAATATTGCCCATCCTACGGGGTGAGGAATGCGCGCTCATCTGACCTGCCTCGGCGTATAGACCCAGCGCCCGACGCGGCGGGTGTCGGCATTGCCGACGATGACCATGGTGCGCATGTCGGCCATTTCCGGCGTGGCTTCGGCCAGCGTCACAGTGGTCAACCGCTCATCCGGCGTCGTCACCGCGCGGGCGAAGGAAATCAGCGTTTCGGGGCCAGCCGTTTCGCGCAGGATCTCCAACACACGGGCAAAACCATGGGGCCGCGACTTCGAGCGGGGATTGTAGAAGGCCATGGCGAAACCGGCCTCGGCGGCGAGCCTCAGGCGTTTTTCGATCAGGTCCCAGGGCTTGAGGTTGTCTGAGAGGTTCATGGCGCAGAAATCATGGCCGAGGGGAGCCCCCAGCCGCGCGGCGGCGGCGAGCATCGCGGTGATGCCGGGCAGGATGCGGATGTCGAAGGCATCAGGGTCGGGCCGCGTCTCCAGCGCCTCGAAGACCGCCGCCGCCATGGCGAAGACGCCGGGATCGCCCGACGAGACCACCACGACGCGCTGCCCCGCCGCCGCCATGTCGAGCGCAAGGTTGGCGCGGTCCAGTTCCACCCGGTTGTCGCTGGCATGAAGCCTCAGCCCCTCGCGCGGGGCGACGCGGGCGACATAGGGGATGTAGCCGACGATATCGGTGGCTTCAGCCAGCGCCGCGCGCACCTCCTCCGTCACCAGCGCCTCATTGCCCGGCCCGAGGCCGGCGATGGCGACCCAGCCGCTCATGGTCGCCGCCCCTGGCCGTGGACCACGGCGATGGAGAAATAGGGCACCTTCGCCGGCGCATCCTGAAGGCGGTGGACGCGCTGGTCGGGCATCGTGCCACGCTCCACCAGCCAGGCGCTGTCGATCTTTCCGGCGGCCGTCAGCGCGCGTTTCAGCTTGTCGAGGTTGCGGCCGATCTTCATCACCACCAGCGCGTCGGTATCGTGGATGCGGCGGGTCAACTCGTCCTCCGGCATGGTCGCGGTAACGACGGTCAGCACGTCGTCGCCCCAGGTGATCGGCTCGCCCGTCGCGGTCCAGCAGCCCGACATGCCGGTGATGCCGGGCACGACCTCGACCGGGCAATGCTCCCGCAGACGCGTATAGAGGTGCATGAACGAGCCGTAGAAGAAAGGGTCGCCCTCGCAGAGGACGAGGACGGTTTCGGTCTCGGCAAGGGCCGCCAGCCGCGCCGCCCAGCCGTCATAGAACCCGGCGAGCAGGCGGTTGTATTCGGGATCGGCGAAAGGAATCTCGGTCGTGACCGGGTATTCCATCGGATACTCGGTCGCCTCCGCCCCGATCATCCCCTCGACGATCCGCCGCGCCTGGCCCTCGTAGCCCGCTTTGCGGAAATAGGCGACGTGGGGGGCGGAGCGCACCAGCCGGTCGGCCTTGACGCTCATCAACTCGGGGTCGCCGGGGCCGAGGCCGACGCAGATCACCTTACCCATGGTCATTCCTTCCGGCTGGCCAGCGCGTTGACCGCAGCCACCGTGATCGCCGATCCGCCGAGGCGGCCTTCGACGATGAGCGAGGGGACAGGCAGGTCGGCCATCAGCGCCGCTTTCGATTCGGCCGCGCCGACGAAGCCCACCGGACAGCCGATGATCGCGGCGGGGCGCGGGCAGCCGGGGTCTTCGAGCATGTTGAGAAGGTGGAATAGCGCGGTGGGCGCGTTGCCGATGGCGACGACGGCGCCCTTCAGATGCGGCCGCCAGAGTTCCAGCGCCGCGGCGGAGCGGGTGTTGCCCATGGCCTTCGCCATCTCGGGAACGCGCGGGTCCTGCAAGGTGCAGATCACCTCGTTTCCGGCCGGCAGTCGGGGCCGGGTGATGCCCTCGCTCACCATCCGCGCATCGCAAAGGATCGGCGCACCGGCCTCCAGCGCCGCCCGCGCGGCAATGGCCATGCCGGGGGAAAAGCGGATGTGCTCCTCAAGCCCGACCATCCCGGCGGCATGGATCATGCGGACGGCGACAACCTCTTCCTCGGGCGTGAAGCGGGCAAGGTTGGCTTCGGCGCGGATCGTCGCAAAGCTTTCACGGTAAATGGCGGCGCCGTCGGTCTGGTAGCTGTGGGGCATGGTCTATCCGGTCGGGAAAAGGGCCGAAGGCGTCAGCGCCTCGGGCGTCAGTCGGGTGCGCGCCGGATTGCCGGCGGCGGTGTCATTCAGGATCAGGTCGTAGCCCTTTGCGGTGGCGACGAGCGTCGCCGGGGCGGCGCCGGGATGGGCGCAGCCCTTGGTGCAGCCCGAGACATGGAGGTGCCTGCCCTGAGGCACGAGGGGCGCGAGGCGGCGAGCGAGGGCGCGGGTCTCGCCAAGGGCTTGCGGGCAACCGGGCGCGCCGGTGCAGGCGGTGACCTTGAGGAGCGGGTCAGCGGGATCGGTGATGAGGCCGGGGATGGTGGGGGCCGTCGTCGTGCCCTCGATCAGGATCATGCGCCAGGGGGTGAGGCGGACGGGTCCGAGGTCGGCCAGCGCGGCGAGGGTTTCGGCGCTGATCTGGCCGAAGGCGAAGGCGGCGAGGAAGCCTTGGCGGAGAGGCCCCGGCGCGGGGGCCGGGGCTGCGTTGCGCCGGGAGAGGGAGCGAAATGTTTCGGGGAGGGCCGCCCCGCGCGCCAGATGGGCGGCCATCCGGCCCCGGCCAGCAGGTGCGCCGCCCGAGGCGAGGAACCAGCGGGCGAGGTCGAGCGCCGCAGGCACAGCAGAGTCCGGCGCCACCGGCACTGCGGCGTCCGACCCGTCGGCGCGGAGAATGAGGCCGTCCGAAGCGTCACGCTCGATGCGGATGTCAGCCGAGATGCCGCCAAGTACCGGCGCCGGGCCGGTATCGACGGCATAGCCGAACTTGCCGGGGGTCTGAGGGGCGTCGGGCAGCGCCAAGGCATCGGCGAGGCGGGCGGCCAGCGCGGCGGTGCCATCACCCTCAGCCCAGAACGGTGTCACCACGATGTTGCGCCGGGCCTCCGCCTCGTGCGAGGCGTCGATCAGGCCCAGCGCGCGAAGCTCCTCGACAAGCGGCGCGTGGGTCGCCTCACTTGCCCCTCGCAACTGGACATTGGCGCGGGCGGAAAGGTCGATGAGGCCATTGCCGAAGCTGCGAGCAAGCTCGGCGATGCAGCGCAGCGTATCCGGCTCAAGCCGCCCGCCGTTCGCGCGGATGCGGACGACAAGCCCGTCGCCCGACAGCATCGGGCGCAAGGCACCGGGGCACCAGCCCTGGATGACGGGCGCGCTCATCTTGCGGCCCCCATCGCGACGGAGTTGCGGCGCGTCACCCAGAGGCCGGCACCCTGAAGGGCTGCGAAGCGGTCGCGGAGTGCGGCGAGGGCGGCGGGGTTTTCGCGTTCCATGAAGGCCACGACTTCATCCCGGCCAAGCGTCGCCTCATGGTAAAGGTCGAAAAGATGCGCAGGTACGGCGCGGGCGAGATGGGCGAAGGCGGCCATGTGGTCGAGCGTCGCGGTGATTTCCGCAGCCCCCCGGAAGCCGTGGCGCATCATGCCGTCGGCCCAGTTCGGGTTGGCGGCGCGGGCGCGGACGACACGGGCGATTTCCTCGGGGAGCGTCCGGGCGCGTGGGGTGTCGGGGCGGGTCGCGTCAAGATGGTAGAGCGCCGGGGTATTGCCGCCGAGATGCGCGACGGCGGCGGCGAAACCGCCCTCATGCGCCGCATAGTCGGAGGCGAGGAGAAGGTCGGTCTCCATCAGGTCCTGGACATGGACGAAGCCGTCCGCGCCCATGACCTGCGCCTCAAGCGCGGCGCGGGCCGGATGCACGGCCCCTTGCGCATTGATGGCCCATTCGGAGCCGGATAGCCAGGCTTCGCCCGCTTGCGCCTGACCGTCCGGCCCGTAGTCCTCGATGGCCCCGGCCATGGCGAGGCCATAAAGGCCGGGTTTCGGCCCAAAGACGCGGGGGGTGGCGTGCCGGTAGGGGTTGTCCCCTGCCGCTTCGTCGCGTTCGGCCAGTACCCCGGCTGCGGCTTCGAAAAGCTGCGCGAGACCGGGGAAGACATCGCGGAAAAGGCCCGAAACCCGCAGCGTCACGTCGATGCGCGGGCGGCGGAGAAGGGCGAGGGGGACCACCTCGAAGCCCGCGACCCGTTCGGAGCCTTCGTCCCATTTCGGCGAGAGGCCCGCGAGATGCAGCGCCATGGCGAACTCCTCGCCCGCCGTGCGCATGGTGGCGGAACCCCAAAGGTCCACGACCAATGCCCTTGGCCAGTCGCCATGGTCCTGCAAATGGCGGCGCAGAAGCTCTACGGCGAGCTTCACCCCTTGGGCATGGGCGGCGCGCGAGGGCACGGCGCGGGGATCGGTGGTGAAGAGGTTGCGCCCCGTGGGCAGTACGTCCGAGCGGCCCCGGAAAGGCGAGCCGGAGGGGCCGGCCTCCACCCGCCTGCCGTTCAGCGCGGCGATCAGTCCCGCCCGTTCCGCCGCCCCGCATTGGCCGGTGCCGAAGATATGGAGTCCGTCGCCATACTGGCTTTCCTTGATGTCGCAGACGAAGCGGTCGATCCGGGTGATCGCCTCGGCGGGCGAGGCGCCTTCGGGGATGCCGAGATCATCCTCGACGCCGCGCCCCTTCGCCTCATCGCGGATCGCGGCGATCAACCGGTCGCGGCGGGCGGGATCGAGGCCGTCGGCGGTGGAATACTCGTCCAGAAGCCGTTCGAGCCGGGTCAGCGCCTCGGGGATGGCGCTTGCCGCGAGGGGTGGCGGCAGGTGGCCGATGGTCACGGCGCCGATCCGGCGCTTTGCCTGCGCCGCCTCGCCGGGGTCGTTGACGATGAAGGGATAGATGACGGGCAGGGCGCCGGTCAGCGCCTCGGGCCAGCAGGTCTCGGACAGCGCCACCGATTTCCCCGGCAGCCATTCGAGCGTGCCATGCGCGCCGATATGGACAAGGGCATGGAGGCCCTGCGCGCGAAGCCAGAGGTAGAAGGCGACATAGGCGTGGCGCGGGGTGCGGGAAAGGTCGTGGTAGTCGTCCGCGCGGGCCTTCACCTCGCCGCGTTCGGGTTGCAGAGCGACGAGGGCGTTGCCGCGCCGCAGGGCGTGGAAGCGGAAGTGGGCGTCCGTGACGGAAGGATCAGAAGCCGGGTCGCCCCATGCGACGAAGAGCGCTTCGCGCAGCGGTTCGGGAAGAATAGCGAGCGCGTTCAGGTACTCCGCAACAGGCCATTCCAGCGCAGCCTCGGTGAGCACCTTCCCAAGGTTGCCGCTCCCGCCTGTAGCGCCGATCTCCGACAGGATCGCCTCTGCCGAGGCAAGCGCATCGAGGCCGACGGCATGGGCCAGTTGCCAGCCCTTGCCGGGATAGGTCGAGAGGATCAGAGCGGTCTTGCGATCCGCCACCGGTGTCGCCGCAAGCCGGTGCCAGCCCGTGACGCGGTCGGCCACGGCGGCCACGCGGGTCGGGTCGGCGCGGTGGGCGAAGCGGGCATATTGCAGGTCGGGGTCGCGAGTGCCGGGGCTCTTGAAGCTTGCCACGCCGGCGAAGATGCGGCCATCGACCTCGGGCAGGACGACATGCATGGCGAGGTCGGCGGGCGAAAGGCCGCGGTCGGACCCGGCCCAGTCCTTCCGCCGGGCGGTCGAGAGGGCGATCTGGAAGACCGGGCACCCGGCGGCATCGAGCGGTGAGGGCTGGCCAGCGGTGCCCTTCGCCGAGAACGCGGTGGCATTGACGATGGCGGCGGGCGCAAGCCGGGTGAGTTCCGCCGCGAGCCAACTGGCGGCAGCGGCATCCTTCAGGCTGGTGGCAAAGGCGCCGATGGCGGCAAAGCCGCGGTCTTCCAGCGCCGCGATGAGGGCATCCACAGGATCGGTGTCGGCGGCGGTCAGATAGGAGCGGTAGAAGGTCACGACGGCGAGGGGGCGGTCATCCTCCGCGGGGGCGGGCGCGACGCCTTTTCCGGGCAGATACCAGCCGAAGGGCGGCACGGTCTTGTCCCCCGCGACGGGACCGGCATAAAGCCCAGCCGCCAGCGCCATCTGCTGAAGCGCCGCCTGCGCGGCGACCGCGCCGCCCGCATCGCAAAGCGCCTGCAGGCGGCGGAGCGTCGATCCCGGCAGCGTCGAGAGCGCGTCGAGCCGTGCGTCCTCGCGCCCGTCGGCGGGCAGCACGGCGAGGGCGATGCCCTTGCGGCGGGCAAGGTCCTGCACCTGCGCAAGACCGTAGGGCCAGTAGCTTTCGCCGCCGATGAGCCGGATCAGGATGCCCCTGGCGCCGGAAAGCGTCCGTTCCGCATAGGTGTCGACCGACAGGGGATGGCGCAGCGCCACGAGGTTGGCGAGCCGCAGGGCGGGCATTTTGCGCGCCACACCGCCACCCCGATGCCATCCGGCCGCGAAGGCGCCAAGGTCGCTGTCGGAAAAGGACAGGACCACCAGATCGGCCGCATCCTGGCCAAGATCGGTGGGCGTGTCCGTCTCCTCAAGCCCGTGGCTGTCGCGGAAGATGACATGCATCGGTGCGCCTCAGACCTCCGCCGTCTCGGGCGCCAGAACCGCGCGAATGCGGGCCGGATCGACATCCTCATGCTCGGCAATGACGACGAGGCGCGAGAGGCGAGGACTGTCGCCCCAGGGCCGGTCGTACTGCGCCCGGACGCGTTCCCCCACCGCCTGCACCAGCATCCGCATCGGCTTGCCCCGGACAGCAACATAGCCCTTCACGCGCAGGATGTTCTGTTCGCGCGAAAGCCGGGCGATGGCGGCCTTCAGCACCTCGGGGTCGGCGACTTCCGGCAGTTCAATGACCACGGTGTCGAAATCGTCATGCTCATGGTCATCGGCGCCGTCGTGATGCGAGGGACGGGCGGCGAGATCATCCTCGGCGGCGGCGTTGAGGCCGAGGATCACCTTCGGGTCGATCCGGCCCTCCTCCATGGCGATGATCGGCAGTTTGCGCGGGGCTTCGGCCTCGACCACGGCGCGGGCGGCGGCGATCCCGGCTGCCCCGGCAAGGTCGGCTTTCGACAGAAGCACGATATCGGCGCAGGCGATCTGATCCTCGAACACCTCCGTAAGCGGAGTCTCGTGGTCAAGGCTTTCGTCCGCCTTGCGCTGGGCGTCGACCGCCGCGACATCGGGCGCGAACCGCCCCGCCGCCACTGCCTCGGCATCCGCGAGCGCGATGACGCCATCGACGGTGATCTTCGAGCGGATCGCCGGCCAGTCGAAGGCTTTAAGCAAGGGCTTCGGCAGGGCGAGGCCCGAGGTCTCGATCAGGATATGGTCGGGTCGCTGCGGCAGGGCCATCAGCGCCTCGATCGTCGGGATGAAATCGTCGGCCACGGTGCAGCAGATGCAGCCGTTGGCCAGTTCGACGATATTCTCCACCGGGCAATTCTCATCCGCGCAGGATTTGAGGATGTCGCCATCGACGCCGACCGAGCCGAATTCGTTGACGAGAACCGCAAGGCGCCTGCCTTGCGGGTTCTGCATCAGGTGTCGGATGAGCGTGGTCTTGCCGGACCCGAGAAACCCGGTGATGACGGTGACGGGGATTTTGTTCAGATCGGACATTCAATTCTCCATCGGGGGAATGCGGGCAAGCGACTGTTTGCGGAAGATGATTGGGCGCTCGCGCCAGGGGACGATGCCGTCGACGGTCGCGGCATAGGCGGCGGCGCCGGCGAGGATGTCGGCGACATGTTCGTCAGGGTCCATGCCGCGATAGACATAGGACCAGCGGCCGGGACCGCTCAAGGCGATGTTGCAGCCGTGATCGCAGGCCGACAGGCACTCGACCGGCAGGATGCGCACGCCTTCCGGTGCGCCGGCGGCCTGAAGTGCCGCCAGAAGCCGCGCGCCGGGGCGCGGGGCGTCGTCAGGGATGGGCTGGCCCATCTTGCAGGTGGTGCAGACATGCAGCGTGACTGTCACGCGCCTTCTCCATATCGGGAAGGGAGGGCGCCTGCGGAGGGCATGGCAATGCCCCGAGCCGGTCGCGGAACCCCCCGTCCGCCGTCACGTTTCCCGCGCTGGCAGGTCTCCCGGCTTGCGGATGTCGGGGAGCCGAAAGCAATCGGGCACCCCGGCGGCCCCGCCCCCTTCCCGGCATCCTGCCAGTGGGTATGGGGGGCCTCTCCGGTCACGGTCGCGGGGGCGGCTGCGCTTCGGCCCCGGACCACGATGGGTCGTAAAGCCTGTCGCATTCCCTCTTCGCCTGCCCTAAGACAGGAACCAGCGCCGCCTCACCTGAGGCATGAGCGCACCCCTTGTCAAGCAACGGAAGGGACCATGCCCGCACCGAAACCGACCGATCCCGCGGAAGACGCCGCCAGGCATGCGCAGAAGATGGCCAAGAAGAAGGCCGCGCGCGACAAGAT
>DJUV01000066.1 GCA_002440625.1 Rhodobacteraceae bacterium UBA6273
GCGGGGGCAGGATTTGAACCTGCGACCTTCAGGTTATGAGCCTATGGACCCGGAATTTCACAAATCATTGCAATTCAGTAGCTTAGCCCACAAGCCTTTGAAATCACAATACCTGATGGCCGTCGTTCGGTGGAAATGGATGGACTTCGAAGGATTTCAGCAGGTTGGAACGGGACAAAAACTGCATACGTGGGTTGAGGTGGCGTTGAGGTGAAATCTTTCAGTGGAAATAATTGAATCTGCACAACATGGCAGTACAAAAGCTCCTGTTACCCACTGAGGGATCGACCTGTGCGACCTTTCTACTTGGGATCGAGCCCCATCCCTTCCACGACCTGTTTCATCATAGAGTCGAATCCAATGAGCGTTTGGGACTCAAGGGCAGTATGAGTGCCAGTCTTATTATCCACCATAGGCGTTGGCACATCGAACTGCCAACGCTTGACCCGGTTGTTGTCATCCCTTCGCTTTTTTGACTTCTCGAATATATCACGATATCGCCGCGGTGATATTCCAACAAAGTGCTCCACACTGACCTTACTCTTATCACCCTTGCTGAGGGTGAGCGCATCACCGCTCAATTCAAAGGCTTTACTCTTTGTATAGGGCTCGATGTAAACGATTCTCCGAATTCCAGCCGCAATAAGGTGCTTGGCACAATTGTGGCATGGAAACGTCGTAACGTAGATTGTCGCACCCAAAGTTGAGCGGCCGAGGCGAGCGGCATCAGTCAAAGCAGACATTTCTGCATGCGTGATCCTCCCAAACTCCGTGATATCCGAGACAAAGGCGTCTTTTAACACATCACTCAGTTTTGGGTTTTTGAGAATCTCAGTTGGATCGAAGCTCAACTCATCTAATGTAGAGAGTGCATAAACAAAGTTATGGATCAGGCGGGTTGTTTCGAGCTTGTTAGGTTCTACACCTCTTTCAATGTCACGCTGCGGGTCTTCATCGTCACACCAATAATTTCCACCAAGAGGCTTTGGAACCTCGTTGCACCCTAATGTGATGATGTCACCATCCGGCGACATAATTGCGGCACCAACTTGCCTACTCAAGTCTAGAGTTCGAAGCGATGCAGTCTTGGCAAGCTGGCTTCCAAACTCATCTTTTGTTGGACTGATCGAATTGGATCCAAAAAATGCTTCTATAAAGCGGGCGATCTGGGAAGATATCTCGTTCGAGTTTCCTCCAACGAATACATCACCAGCGTGATAAACGTTAATTAACCCCTGTCCGTATTCGACACCAGCCTCATCACGATCCCGTTTTATGAGCTTCCGGGCTTCATCCTCTCGTTGGGACTGGGAGAGCTCTGGCCGCTCCCTGCCCACAATATTCAATACAGACAAGAACTGCTCTTGCTCAGAAACAGCAATCGAGACCTGAACAAACTTTTTCCCGTAAACTTTAGACAGTGTCGTGACTTCCTGCTGCCTCTTTAATTGGCGAATAATATATGCCGTTCTGGGTGCTTGAAACTCCTGCGAGTGTCTTTTCGAAAGACCGCGAGGCTGGTTGATTGACATTCTGCGGCTCGCAATCGTTGCAATCGCAACTCTTGCAAGAAAATCGCTTTTTCCAGAGTGAGAAACAATCTGGTTCATCAAGTCGATTTTTTGTTCGTAGGTGTCGACTTCCCTTTTCTTTAGCTGAGGAATTATGGACCTGATGTCCTTGGTCAAATGGACCAGAATCGCAGTGTAGCCCACTTTCATCAGTTCGCTTGTGAGTGCTTCTTGGGCCGCATCCACGTTGCTTCCCAAGGGACCAACCAAACCGAAAATCAGTTCAGGCTCCAGCACGTCCACATGTTCCGGGTCCAGCCTAGCAGGTTGATCGCTCGTGGGCTCAGGCATGCATAACCTCGTAAAAAATGCAGAGAACTGGGCTTCGAGAGATGAAAGTTGCTTGCATCAGTCAAGAGGAAAGCGATACTCAACTGAAAAAACAAGCAGCGCACCAGTGGAGATCAACATGTCCCAAACCCAAGATCGGCTCGATTCTTGCGCGGGCTCGACCGACCTCGAGAAGACTGTTCAGGAGATCGTGCAGCGATCGAATCTCAAAGCTTCCCTGCAGCCAGAAGCTGTTCGGCGCGCGATGTCCAGCTATCTTGAGCCGGAATCTTCGTCGCCAAAGCCATGGGAAACCTGGCTCTAAGTCTTCAGCTCTTTTTGATTCCCCCTTTTTGGAGCCCTCGCTTTGCGGGGGCTTTTTGCTGTTTCACACTGAGATCAACAGCATGACGAACGTTACTTATCCATTTAATATCAGTCAGTTACGATGTGTGCGGGAAAAGCAGATTTTGTCGTCTGATACCCTGCGACTTTCCGGATGTCATACCATTTCTCAGACTTCGCCCGCAGGGCGACCCACACCGGAACACCCCTCCGCTCCCCAGTTCCGGTCTCTGCCTGCATTCCGGTGCTGTCGCCATGCTTTGCTTGATAAAGGCGCGAATCCACGCCTCATGTCGGACGAGCAGATGGGGAGTGATCCATGGTCAACAGGCTGAAACTGAATGAAAAAAACGTCCGCGAGGCCGAGAACCTGGGGCGGGATTACCAGATCTTCGACACCGACGTGCGCGGGTTCTCGATCACGATCTACCCCTCGGGCAACCGGGCCTTCACGCTCGACTACCGGATCGCAGGGCGGCAGCGGCGGATGACCATCGGGCGTTGGCCGGAGTGGAACGCCACCGCCGCACGGGAACGGGCCAAGGAGTTGCGGCGCGACATTGACGAAGGGATCGACCCCCTCAGCCTGCGGGAAACGTCGCGCGAGGCCCCGCGGGTCAACGACATGATCACGCGCTATCTGGCGGAACACACGCCACACCTTGCCGCCCGCAATGCCGCCGACCAGCACACCATCATGCACAAGCTGGTGGCGCCCGATTGGGGGAAGAAGCTGGTGACCGAGATCACCAAGGCCGATGTGGAAAAGCTGCTGACCAAGATCGCCGCCGGTCGTGCCCGGCCATCAAAGACCAAACCCAACAATCGGGCGCGCAAGCTGCAGGGGACGAAGCCCACGCCGGTGCGCGCCAACCGGGTCGGCGAGGCGCTGCGCAAGATGTTCACGCTGGCCATCGGCTGGGGTATGCGCACCGACAATCCCGCCAGCGGATTTCGTCGCCGGATCGAGAATGAACGTGAACGGTTCTTGACGCCCGAGGAGATCGGGCGGCTGGCAAAGGCGCTGGACGCAGCGAAGGATCAGCGCGCAGCCGGGATCATCCGGCTCTGCATGCTGACCGGCGCGCGGTCGGGCGAGGTGCGTCAGGCGCGGTTTGAACAGTTCAACCTCGACCTTGGCAGCTGGTCAAAACCGGCGGCGACCACCAAGCAGCGCAAGATCCACCGCATACCGATCTCGGGCGATGTGGCCGCCATCGTGCATCAGCGCGCCCTGCTGGTGCCGCGCGGCAATCAGTGGCTGTTCCCCGGCGACACGCCCGGCCAGCCGGTCAAGGAAATCCGCCGGTTCTGGATCGGGATCCAGACCGAGGCCAAGCTGCCCGACGTCCGGATCCACGACCTGCGCCACACCTTTGCATCGTTGCTGGTCAGCGGCGGGGCCTCACTGGAGATGATCGGCAAGCTTCTGGGCCACACGCAGATGCAGACGACCCAGCGTTATGCCCACCTGATGGACTCGCCGCTGCGCGACGGGGTCAACGCCGTCGCCAGCATCTTCCGGCCCCGCCCGCAGCTGGTGCACGACGCCGATCAGGAACAGAAGAGCGCCTGATGACAGGATTGGCGTCAATCACTCCCGTTCGCGCAGCGCCCGCCAGATCGGCGCGACCTTCTTACGCGTCGTGCTTTCCTCCGGAATCTCGCCTGTGGGCGAGTTCTGGGCAAACCAATCCTGCACTTCTGCGATCAATTCGGCCTGAGTTGCGGGCACGCCCTGATCGTTGATGCGGCGAAACAGCATGATGTTCATGCCCTCCCAATCATAGCGCGGCGCGGACCCGGCTGACCCGGAAGGGCGGCGCAATAGATCGCGCTCGTCCTCGAACTTCTGCACCTCCTCGGCCAACAGCATCAGATCGGTGATCTTGATCACCACGCCATCCGCTGGTTCGGTGATGTATTGCCACTCCGCGCTGCCCTGCGGCCGGATGCGGTAGATCCGGCATTCCTCTTCGCTCGGGCCATGACGGCGGAACATCCGCATCATGTCGGCGGCGCTGACCACCACGATCCCGGCCACCGGCTGCTTGCCGCAGATCACCGAGGCGATGCTAGTGACCAGCGTCAGATGGTCGGTCGCGGCCCATCCGGCCAGGTCGGCGGCAGCACAACCCCAACGGGCGGATGTCTCATTCAAGGAATAGAAGGCTCTCGGCGGCAGGCTCATGGGTCGTGCGTCCTTACTTCATTCAGCGACACCCGGGTCAGCACCGGGCATGGCAGGGATCGCGTTCCCGAACAGTGGCTTGCCAGAAGGCCCGCTGTTTAGGAACACGCCTCAAGGTGTCTTCAAAAAGCCATGTCTGGAGATCCGGGTGAAAAGCACCCTAGTGATCGGAAACACGCACAGGTGGAATCGGCTTGAGCTGACCAGAACCAGCCAATCGCTTTTGAAGGGAATTGTCGTTAACGTCCCTGTCAGGTTCGGTCAGGGATGAAAGATGGATAACAAACGCCATGGATAACAAACGACTCGGCAAGGCACTCGACATCATGCGTCTGGCCGAAGAGGCGGCCGCCAGGCCGGGCGGCATCAGCCTGGTGCAAATCGTGGACACCTTCGGCGTGACCCTGCGCACGGCGCAGCGCATGTCCCGCGCGCTGGAGGAGGCGTTTCCGATGGTGCAGACCCGCACCGACAAGCAACGGCGCAAGTGGTGGCAGTTGCCCGACAGCCGACTGTTGCACCTCCAAGGCATCCGAGATAGCGAGTTGTCTGCGCTGGAAATGGGGATCCGGCGCGCCGAGCGTGATGGTGCGACTACTGAGGTTTCTGCGCTGACTTCTTTACGCAACCGCCTCCTCGGGACGATGCCACCTAGCTTTGCCCGACGCGCCGAAGTGGATGCCGAGGCATTGCTGGAAGCCCGTGGGCATGCCTGCCGCCCGGGGCCCAGAGCGCAGTATTCAGCGCTTGTCCTTGGCGCGATCGACAACGCACTGAAAGGCCCGTTCACGATGCAAATCGATTATGCCGGTGCGCAGGATGCCGCGCCACGGTCGAGGGCGCTCGAACCCTACGGTGTTCTCTTCGGTATGCGCGGCTATCTGGTCGCCCGCGAGATCGACAACGGCGGCAAGTATCGGCATTTCCGGTTGGACAGGATCAGCCGCACCAGCCTGCTGCAGGATTCCTTCGTGCGGGATCCTGACTTTGATCTTGGCAAGCATGCTGCCCGGGCCTTCGGGTCATTTCATTCCGACGATGAGTACGGGCCGGTGGAATGGCGGTTTGCACCGTCAGCCGCTGATGTCGCGCGGACCTTCATCTTCCATCCCGACCAGCAGGTGCAGGACGAGGCCGACGGCAGCCTGACAGTCCGGTTTACCGCCGGGGGCTGGCTGGAGATGGCGTGGCATCTCTATCAATGGGGTGACGTGGTCGAGGTGATCGCCCCGCCTGAAGTGCGCTGCCTCGTTGATGCCTATCGCCGCAGCGATTTCCCAGCCCTGCCCTGACACCGGAACAGGTGTTCCGCCCGGCACCACCCGATGGGCGTCGCGCCCTGCCGATGAAATCCGGCTTGCACCGTTGCCAGCCGCGATCATCAGGTGTGATCTGGCACAGATGACCGGAAATGCCGGAATGGCGCTGGGCGCCCATTCCGATTCGCGTTCCGGTCTTGCGGCAAAACCCCAATGAAACAAGGACCGGAATTGCCCGCCGCTTCCCAATTCCGGTCTCTGCCTAGGTTCCGGTCCTTCCCGTCTGCTTCCCTCGCCCCGTCTCCGGCCGCTGCCGGGATCTGGAAGGGAGACCGAAATGCAGACCACAGCCCCTGCCCCGCAGGACCAACCCCTCAACCTGCTGGCCGACTGGATCAGCCGCGAGCAGCTGGCCGGTGAACTCGGCCTTGCCTGCGACACCCTTGCGCGCTGGGAGGCCCGTCAGCTCGGCCCGCCCTGTACGCGGATCGGTCGCAAGGTGCTTTACCGGCGCACCTCGGTCCAGGACTGGATCAGCGCGCAGGAGCAGACCCGCCCTGCGCGGACACGGCGGGCGCGGAAATGAACCAGCGCCTGTCCCGCCCACCCGTCGTCCCGACATCCACCATCGGCGACTGGATGCACCACCGCCTGACTGAGGCTCGCGGCGTCCTGGCCGACACCACCCAGCATCCGGAATCCTTGGTCATTCTCGCCGCCCGTGTCGTGGTCGGTCAGACTGACGATGCCCGCGAATGTGGTGACGCCATCGAACTGCTGCGCTTGCTGGATCGGCGCCCCCTTCACGCCATCGCGGCAGCCGCCTTTCCGAACGGCGGTGCAGCATGAACCGGCGCAGCACCCCCGAAGCCGATGCACAGCGTGCCATCGTGCAGGCGCTGCGCTTCGCCCTGCCCCGCGACGCCATCGTCCATCACTGCGCCAATGAGGTCACCGAGGCCGGGCCCCGCGGCGCGAAGCGCCAGTCGATCCTCGTCGGAATGGGCGTCCATGCCGGGTTTGCCGACCTGATCGCGATCTCCGGCGGCCGCGTGCTGTTCCTCGAGGTCAAAAGCGAAACTGGTCGATTGCGCAAATCGCAGGAGGTCTTCCGCGACACCGTCTGCGCGCAGGGCTTTGGCTGGGCGTTGGTGCGCTCGGTCGACGACGCGCTGGGCGCGCTGGCCGACAACGGCTTCACCAGCCGCGCGCAGTTGCCAGTTCGGAGGGCCGCGCGATGAGCCATGACGCCACCAACTGGGCGATCCAGCGGCGCGGGCTGAAGCCGACGACCAAGATTGTGCTCTGGCACCTCTGTGATCGCTTCAACCCCGACTTCGGCTGCTTCCCGTCACAGGACCGGCTTGCCCATGACTGCGAGATCAGCCGGTCCACCCTGAACGAACATCTCGACCGGCTGGAGGCGGAACACTTGCTTCGGAGGGTGCCGCGCATTGATCCCGTCACCAAGCGCCAACTGCCGACGCGCTACATCCTGGGGTTCGAGGAAGCCTTTGCCCCACATGACCCCGAGCCATGTCCGGAAACCGGACACGGGTTTTTGCCCTTTGGCCATGATGCTGAAACTGCACCTGAAAACGCCACCATCCCTACTGAGCTGGTCGAGCCGTCTCCGGAAATCGCACACGGCAATCCGGAGGAACCCGTGTCCGGTTTATGCCCTGACCCGTGTCCGGAAAATGCCGAAAGCCGTGTCCGGAATCCGGACACTAACCTTGTAAGAGAACCACTAAGTAAACCAGTAAAGGAGGAGGAGGACGCGCAAGCGCGTGAGGCCGAATTTGATCGGTTCTTCGCCGAACTGCTTGCGGCGCTGGGCTTCGCCGCCAATGCCACCCTCCCCGCTTGGTGGCAGGGTTGGCCAGCCCGCACCCATGTTCGCCGCTGGATCGACGATATCGGGCTGTCTCAGAAGCGGATCATCGAGGTCGCCCTTGAGAGCCGGAGCGATCATCCCAATCCGCCTGATGGCCCCAAGGCCCTCGACAGGTTCATGGAACGCGCCGTCCAGCGCGATGCACAGACGGCCATTGCGACGGCCAAAAGCCAAAAGGCAAAGCGGCGGCGCAAGCGCGAAGACCCTCCCCGGCTGAGCGACGATGAAAAGGCGGCGTTCTACGCCAAGATGGTCAATGCCGACGGCTTCCTGCCGGTCAGCGCGATCAACAACAGCATTCGTGACCTGATGCTGGTGCGCGGCCTCGTCACCCCCGAACGCCTCCGGATGCGAGGGGTGCGGTGAATGGTGTGGTGTCACGTCCCCGGCACGGATTGTCCCTCTGCGCAGGCGGCGGAGGCCTTGATCTGGGCCTCATGCTCGCCGAACCCGGGTATCACACCCGCGCCTTTGTCGAGTGGGAGGAATGGCCCCGCGCCGTCCTCATCGCCGCCCAGCGCGCAGGGTATCTCGCCCCTGCCCCAGTTTGGGACGATCTGCGCAGTTTCGATGCCCGGCCCTTTCTTGGGGCCTTCGACATCGTCCTTGCCGGATATCCCTGCCAGCCGTTCAGCGCGGCCGGAAAGCGCGGTGGCGCCGACGACCCGCGCCACCTCTGGCCCGATGTCGCCCGAGTCATCGGAGAATGCCACCCCGAATGGGTCTTCCTTGAAAACGTCCCCGGGCACGTCACCCTCGGCCTCGAAACCGTCCTGCGAGAGCTTTGGGGTCTGGGCTACACGCCTGCGGCGGGTCTGTTCAGCGCGGCAGAAGTCGGCGCGCCGCACCAGCGGCTGCGCATCTTTATCCTGGCCTACACCGATGAGCCTGCATCCCGGCACGGATCGCTACAACCCGGCGGGGAACAGCGATTTCACCCGCAAGGCCGAAGCGCTGGCGCTGGGCATCACCAACTGGTCGACGCCGAAGGCGACGGATGGCGCGAAGGGTGGACCGGGCCAGAGCTATGGTTCGGGCGGGACGCCACCCTTGCCAGCGCAGGCGGCGCAGTGGCCAACCCCGGCCGCCCAGAACTGGAAGGGCAGTTCGGAAGCCAGCATCACCCGGGCCGATGGCAAATCCCGGATGGACATTCTGCATTACCGGGCGGAGCAGGGCTTCACCCACCCGGTCCCGGTGATCACGCTGGATGGGCAGCGGTTCTCGCCACATGCCCCGATCTCGCGCCCGCTGTGGGCTTCGATGATTGCCTTGCATGGGCGCGTCGTCTCGCGGCGGATCCTGAAGGGCCGATCACGGCGACGGCTGAACCCGCTCTTCGTCGGATGGCTGATGGGTTGGCCCATCGGGCATGCGCTCTGCGCCTGCTCGGGAACGGAGTTCACCCATTGGCTGCAGCACATGCGTGGCGCGCTCTCGCAGCTGCCCATGGCCTCGGGCCCGTGGTTCTGGCGGCCGACGGACGCAAGCCAGCACCCGGCGCAGATGGATTTCCTTGAAGGATTACAGCCATGAGCGTCCAGGGGCGGATCGGCCGCACGGGCGGCACCAAGGCAAAACGCGCGCTGGGCGTGCAGGCGGCGCTGGAATGGGCATTCCGGGTGGAACAAGCGCAGCTGGAACTGCCGCGACCAAAGGACGTGACCGAGGAAGGCTTCGGCTTCGGTCTGGAATACGTCCTGCTGCAACGCGCCATGCTTGGCTGCAAAGTGGACGGCGGCCAGCACAAAATGGGCAGCTACACCCATCCCGACGCCGAGGTGATCGCCGCCACCGTCGCAGGCATGCCCGACAGCCTCGGCGGCGTCCGCATGGCGATCCAGGTGGCCGAACTGGCGCGGGCTGGGCTGACCCCGGACTGGATGCCGGGCGTCGTCCCGCGCTGTGTCCCGCTGGAAATCAAGAACAACCAGCATGGTGCGCGGGCGACGACCATCGTCGTCGGCACCGAACGAGTGAAAACGCGCGGGAAGTGGCGAACGGTCGAGGTGCTGGCTTGCCCGGTCACCTGGCGACCGCATCCTGAACAGATCGCATCCGCCCGACGCGGCTATGAGGATTGGTGGCAGGCGCTGGACTGGCTCCGGGATGGGCTGCTGTCGGGCGGGATGCTGCAGGACGTCGAGGTCACTGCCACTATGCCGAGGGTGCAGCCATGGCAGCTTCGATGCAGCTGAACGCCCTTGAAACACGCTTAATGTCTGGATTTCAGCTTCTGGCTGAAATACGGTCTTGAAAAGCAGTTCCAGGGGCAAATTTACCAATGGCATCAATCGACAACGGCTCGGACCTCGGCATTGAAGCCAGCCTGTTTAAAACCGCCGACAAACTGCGCGGCAACATGGAGCCGTCAGATTACAAACACGTCGCACTGGGGCTGATCTTTCTCAAGCATATCTCGGACGGCTTTGAACTGAAACGCCAAGCGCTGTTGGCCGAATACCCCGAGGATGCAGAAGACCCCGATGCGTACCTAGCTGAAAACGTGTTCTGGGTTCCAGCTGACGCCCGCTGGTCGCACCTGCAGGCCAGTGCCAAACTGCCCACCATCGGCCGGCTGATCGACGAGGCGATGATCGCCATCGAAAAGGTCAACCCGTCCCTCAAGGGCGTCCTGCCCAAGGATTATGGCCGCCCTGCCCTCAACGCCGTGATGCTGGGCGAACTCATCGATCTGATCTCGGGCATCGCTTTGGGGGAAGGCAAGGACAAGGCGCGCGACTTACTAGGCCGGGTCTACGAATACTTCCTCGGCCAGTTCGCGGGCAGTGAGGGCAAGCGCGGTGGCGAGTTCTACACCCCCCGATCAGTCGTCCGCACCATGGTCGAGATGCTGGAACCCTACAAAGGCCGCGTTTATGACCCCTGCTGTGGGTCGGGCGGCATGTTCGTGC
>DJUV01000169.1 GCA_002440625.1 Rhodobacteraceae bacterium UBA6273
CTGCGCTACCGCGTCTTTGTCGAGGAACTGGGCGGCGACGGGCCTTTGGTCGACCATGCCGGGCGCTTTGAGCGCGACGCATTTGACGGGGTTAATGACCACCTGATCCTTGTCGACTCTAGGCGCGATCCGCGTGATCTTGACCATGTCGTAGGGGTCTACCGGCTCTTGCGCTCCGATCAGGCGGAAGGGTTCGGGCGCTTCTATTGCGATGCCGAATATGATCTGACGCCGCTCCGCAACTCGGGCCGGCGGCTTCTGGAACTTGGCCGTTCCTGCGTCAGCGCCGACCTCAGGGGCGGCTCGGCGATGTTCATGCTCTGGAATGCGCTTGCCGATTACGTGCTGGAGCATGGGATTGAGGTTCTTTTCGGCGTGGCGAGTTTCCACGGCACCGATATCGAGCCGCTGAGGATGCCGCTCGCCTGGCTTCATCACCGGCATCTCGCGCCAGAGGCGCTGAGGGTGCGTGCCCTGCCGGCGCATTATCAGGGCATGGACCTTGTGCCGCCTTCGGCGCTTGACCAGCGGGCGGCGATGCTGGCGATGCCTGCGCTCATCAAGGCCTATCTCCGGCTTGGCGGCTTTGTCGGCGAAGGCGCCTTCATCGACGGGGATTTCAACACCACCGATGTCTGCCTTCTGATGGACACTGCCGCGATGAGCGCCAGGCACAAGGGGTTCTACGTCCGCAAGTACGGGGGGCGGGAGTGACGGCCTGGCACCGCGACGATGCCGCCGATCCGGTGCGGATCGGGCCCATTGGCTGGGTCCTTCTGGCGCTGCGCATCCCGGCGCTGGCCATCGTCTCTTACGGTGGCCTTCTGATCCTCCTTATTCTCAGGGCGGTCGAGGCGCCGTTCTTTTCGCCAGACCGCCCCGTCACGCCCTGGATTACACGCGGGGTTTGCCGGGCCTCGCTTGCCATCCTCGGGCTTCGCTACCGGGTGCGCGGCAGGCCGATGCAGGTGCGCGGCGCGGTGGTTGCCAACCATTCCACATGGCTCGACATCTTCGCGCTGAATGCCTGCCAGTCGGTCTATTTCGTCTCGAAGGCCGAGGTGGCGCGCTGGGCCGGGATCGGTTGGCTGGCCCGCGCGACCGGGACGGTCTTCATCGCCCGCGATCCGAAGAAGGCCAAGGATCAGCAGGCCGAATTCGAGGCCCGCATCCGCGCCGGCCACAAGCTTCTCTTCTTCCCCGAAGGCACATCGACTGACGGGCGAGGCGTCCTGCCGTTCAAGCCGACGCTTTTTGCCGCCTTCTTCACCCACGGGCTGGAGCAGGTCATGCAGATCCAGCCGGTGACGGTGATCTACCGCGCGCCAAAAGGACGGTCGCCGCGCTTTTACGGCTGGTGGGGCGGCATGGATTTCGTGCCGCATTTCCTGGTCGTCGCCGCGCAGTGGCCGCAGGGATCGGTCGAGGTGGTGTTCCACGATCCGGTTGCGGTCGATGGCTTCGCCGACCGCAAGAAGCTGGCCGGCCATTCAGAAAGGGTGGTCCGGTCGGCCTTGAGCGCAGCCCTCGGCCCTGAGGGCTGGGCGCCCTAGCCGCCCTTTACCCCAAGGGCGCGATGAGCTTTTTCAGCGCGGCGATGGGGTCGTCGGATTTCCAGATCTCCTGACCGATGCCGAGGAAATCGGTGACCGAGGCGTAGTCGAGAACCAGCGCGTCGGTCAGGCCGCCTTCGGCTACCACCGGCACCTCGATCATCTCAGACCACCAGGCGAAAAGCTCGCGGTCGGCGGGCAGGCCGGTGCCGAGAGCGGTGGCGCCCACCGGGCCGAAGGCGACGTAATCGGCGCCCGCTTCACCGGCGTTCATCCCGTCATGGCGCGAGATGCCGCAGAAGGCGCCGACGATGGCATCGGTCCCCAGAAGCTTCCGCGCGTCGCGGATCGTCTTCGCGCCGTCGGTCAGGTGAACGCCGTCAAGCCCGTGGCGTTCGGCCATGCGGAAATGCGTCTCGATCACCACAGCCACGTCACGCTCATGCGCCACGGCGCGAACTGCATCGGCGGCGCGGCCGATGATGTCTTCGTCCCTTGCGGCCAGTGCCAGACGGACGCAGGCGATATCCACCGCGTCGAGCATCCGCGCCAGATGGTCGGGGAAGCTCACGAGGTCGATCTCGGCGGGCGAGATGAGGTAAATCTGCGGACGGTCCTCGGCGGCCATCGAATGCTCCTTCGCGGTCTTTGGAGCGTGGCTTAGCCGAGATTCTTCTGCTTGGCTACTTGGGCGGCAGCGATTCCACGAAAGCCCGCGCGGCGGCAAGGAAGCGGGCGCGGAGCGCGTCATCCGCTGCCCCCTCGGGCGAGAGGCGCACCCAGCCTTCCATCCGGCGTTCCCCCATCATCATCGGCGCGGCGGTGGGGATGGCTTCGGTCCAGCCATCGTTGCCCCTGCCAAGGCGGCAAAGGACGCCGTCATGGCGCGCGCCGCAAAGGAGGTTGCCGCGCAGCATCCAGGCCAACCCGCCGAACATCCTGACCGTCCTGAGGTCAGCCAACCCGGCGAGGTCTTCCGCGACCACGGTTTCAAGGCCCTCGTCCCGCGCCACGGCGCATCTCCTTGTCAGGCTCCGCCCGCTAACGTATCAGGCGCGGGCCTTGAGGGGAAAGCCCATGTCCGACCGTCAGCCCGCCTTCATCCTCGTCCGCCCGCAGATGGGCGAGAACATCGGCGCCGCCGCCCGCGCCATGCTGAACTTCGGGCTTTCCCACATGCGGCTGGTGGACCCGCGCGACGGCTGGCCCAATCCGCGCGCTGTCGCCATGGCCTCGGGCGCGGCGGGGACGGTGCTTGACCATGCGGGCGTGTTCCACACGCTGCCCGAGGCGATCCACGACTGCGCCTATGTCTTCGCCACGACGGCCCGGAACCGCGACCTCACGAAGCCGGTGATGACGCCCGAACGGGCGATGGAACATGCCCGCGCGCTGATGGCCTCCGGCCAGAAGGTGGCAGTCCTATTCGGACCCGAGCGGGCAGGGCTTGAGAATGAGGATGTGGCGCGGGCCAATGCGCTCATCTCGGTGCCGGTCAACCCGGATTTCCCCTCGCTGAACCTCGGCCAGGCGGTTCTCCTTTGCGCCTATGAATGGCGCCGGCAGGGCGACGAGACCCCGCCCGAGGTGCTGGCGCTCGCCGGGACGGAACTTGCCACCGCCATCGAGATCGAGAAGCTTGGCGATCACTATGAGGAGCGGCTGGCAGAAGCGGGCTATTTCTTCCCCGAAGAGAAAACGCCGAGCATGAAGCTCAGCCTGCGCAACCTCTGGAGCCGGATGCCACTGACCCGCGCCGACGTGCAGATGCTGCACGGGGTGCTCCGGCAGATACTCCGGCGGCGTGGGGGGTAGGGGGCTTGCCCCCGTCCCGGAGCAAGTCCGGGACTCCCCCAAGGTATTTCGGGCAAGATGAAAACGCAGTCGTTCCCCGCTTGATGCCACCCGCCGCGCGCCATAGTGTCCGCCGCGAAAACGGAGGGGCGTATGGCCGGGAAACGCAGCATCTTCGAAGAGGTCGGGGCCGAGGCGAAGCGGGCCGAGCCGCCGCAGGGCGGGATGATCGACCGGGGCAAGGGCGGCGCGCGGGGCGGGGTCAGGATCTGGCTCGCCATTCTCTTTGCGCTCGTCTTTGCCATGGTCGCGGTGGGCGGCTTGACGCGGCTGACCGATTCTGGGCTTTCGATCACCGAATGGCGTCCCGTCACCGGGGCGATGCCGCCGATGACCGAGGCCGACTGGCAGGCGGAGTTCCAGAAGTACCAGCAAAGCCCGGAATTCACCGAACAGAACAGCCTGATGGACATCGCGGCGTTCAAGTCGATCTACTGGTGGGAATGGGGCCATCGCCAGTTGGGCCGGGTCATCGGCCTCGTCTGGGCCTTGGGCTTTTTCGGCTTCCTTCTGGCGCGGAAGATGCCGCCGGGCTGGGGCGGGCGGCTTTTCGGGCTTGGCTTACTTGGCGGGATGCAGGGCGCCATCGGCTGGTGGATGGTCTCCTCCGGGCTGACCGGGCGGATGGTGGATGTCGCCTCCTACCGGCTTGCCATCCACCTTGGCCTTGCCTTCGCGATCCTTGGCCTCATCGCCTGGTACATGCTTTCCTTGGCGCGGAGCGATCTGGCGCTTCTACAGGCGCGGCGGCTGCGCGAGGCGCCCTTGGCGACGCTGGCGACCATATTGGCCGCACTCGCCTTCCTGCAGATCCTTCTCGGCGCGCTCGTCGCCGGGATCGACGCCGGCCGCGCCTTTCCGACCTGGCCGATGATGGGCGGGAGCTTCTTGCCGGCGGATGCCTTCTATCTGCCGGATGGCGGGCCGGCGGTTCTGGCCTTCTTCGAAAATCCGGGCCTCGTGCAGTTCATGCACCGGATGGCGGGCTATCTCGTCTTCGCCGTGGCTATCTATGTCTGGTGGCGGGGCCGCGCCTCGGCGCATCCGGCGACGGTGCGGGCTTTCGATTGGGTGGCGGCGATGGCTTTCGGGCAGGTGGTCCTCGGCATCGTGACCGTGCTTTACGCGGCCCCCTTGCACCTCGGCCTGATCCACCAGCTTGGCGCGGTGGTGCTCTGGGTGCTGATCCTGCGCGCCCGTCACCGCGCCGCCTACCCCATTGTCCAGTCCGTGAGGGGAACAAGATGAGCGCTTTTGACGAGTTGATGGCCTTCCAGCGCGAGACGGAGGCACTGGCGCAGGTCGCGGGGCGACTTGGCTGGGATCAGGAAACCATGATGCCGCGCGGGGCCGCCGAACAGCGCGGCGAAGAGGTGGCGGCGATGGAGGCGATGCTGCATGGCCGCCGCACCGATCCGAAGGTCGGCGACTGGATCGCCGCCGCGAAGGCACCCAATGCCGCCGGCGCGCGGATGGTTGAGCTGATCCGCCGTGACTTCGCGCGGAGTGCCGCCGTGCCGGTGCGGCTCGCCGCCGAGATCGCGCGGGTGACGAGCGTGGCGCAGGGCATCTGGGCAGAAGCGCGGGCGAAGGATGACGTTGCGCATTTCCTGCCGGTCCTGACCCAGGTGGTCCGGCTTTCCCGCGAAAAGGGTGCTGCACTGGTCGCCGGCGGCTTCGGCGGCAACGCCTACGACGCGCTTCTTGACGATTACGAACCGGGCGCGACGGCAGCCAGCATCGGCGCGATCTTCGACCGGATGCGTCCGCGGCTGGTGGCGCTACGCGAGGCGGTGCTGGGCGCGGCCTACCAGCCCGTGCCGCTGAAAGGCACCTTCCCCCGCGAGGCGCAACTGGCGCTGTCGCGGAAGATGGCCGAGGCCTTCGGCTATGACTGGACGAGGGGCCGGCTTGACCTTGCCGTGCATCCCTTCTCCTCCGGCTCGGGCAACGATGTCCGCATCACCACGCGGGTGTCCGAGGCCGATCCCCTGAACTGCCTCTATTCGACGATCCACGAGACCGGCCATGCCACCTATGAGCAGGCGGTCGATCAGGCCTATCTGCTGACCCCGATCGGGCGCGGCGCCTCGATGGGCGTCCACGAAAGCCAGAGTCGTATCTGCGAGAACCAGCTTGGTCGCAGTCGCGCCTTCACGGCTTGGGTGTTTGGTCAGATGGCCGAGGCTTTCGGCGACGCGGGTGCCCCCGATGCCGAGGCGTTCTACGGTGCCGTCAACCGGGTGACGCCGGGCTATATCCGCACCGAGTCGGACGAGGTGCAGTACAACCTCCACATCATGATGCGCTTCGATCTTGAGCAGCGGCTGATCGCCGGGACGCTTGCCCCCGCCGATCTGGAAGCCGCATGGAACGACCGTTTCAGGGCCGACTTCGGCGTCGCCGTGGACCGGCCGGCGAACGGGGTCTTGCAGGATGTGCACTGGTCGGTCGGGCTTTTCGGCTATTTCCCGACCTATGCCTTGGGCAATGTCTATGCCGGTTGCCTCAATCAGGCGATGCGCGCCGACCTGCCCGGCCTTGATGCCGGTCTCGCCAAGGGCGATGCCGGGGCCGCGACGGGCTGGCTGGGCGAGAAGCTCAGACGCTTCGGTGCGCTCAAGCCCCCTGCTGAGACGGTCGCGGCAGCCTGTGGTTTCGCGCCCACCGAAGCGCCGCTTCTCGATTATCTCGACGCGAAGTTCCGCGCGCTTTACCGGCTGTGAGCCAGCGGGCAGAGCGGGAGGCGGATCTCGCCGTCTGGTGCCTCGCCCTTGGCCAGTTCATCGCCTATGCCGGGCTTCTCTATTCCTTCCCCGCGCTTCTGGTCGCGGCGGAGGCGGGGACCGGCTGGTCGAAATCCGCGCTGGCCCTTGGCCCGACGGTCGCGCTTGCGGTGGCCGCTGTCGTCTCGCCCTTTTGCGGAAAGCTTGTCGACCGGGGTTGGGGCGGCGAGATGCTGATCGGCGCGCCCATCGTTGGCGCACTTGGGCTCACGGCGGCGGCTTTGGCACAAGGGCAGGCGGGATGGGTCGCGGGCTGGGCCGTGGCGGGGCTGGCACAGGGCGCGGGTTTCTATGACGGCTGCTTTGCCTTCCTGATCCGCCGCCTTGGTCCCGATGCCCGCGCCGCGATCATCCGCATCACGCTGGTCGCGGGGTTTTCGGGGAGCTTCACCTATCCGGCCGGGGCATGGGCGGGAGAGGTCTTTGGCTGGCGTGTCGCCCTTCTCATGTTCGCAGGCCTTCTCGCCGCCGTCGGTCTGGCGGTGAACGCATGGGGCGTCACGCTTCTCAGGCGCGGGGTGCGGGCCGGGGGGCGGGCCTATGCCGATCCGCCGGGGATGCTTGCCCGGGCGATGCGGCAGCGGGTGTTCTGGCTGATCGGCCTCATCTTCGCGCTGGTCTATGTCGCGCACGGCATCATCATCACCTTCGCCGTTCCGCTCTTTCAGGGCCAGGGCGCAAGCCATGCGGCGGCAGTCTGGGCGGCGGCGCTCATTGGCGCGGCGCAGGTGGCGGGGCGGGTTCTCTTCATGGGCTGGGGGCGGCACGTCACGCTTGTCGGCATGGTGCGCTCCGTCCTCCTGGCGATGGCGGGGGCGGCGCTTGTCCTTTGGCTTGCCGGGGCGGCGCCGGGGCTGATCTTCGTCACTGCCGCGCTGCAGGGTGCGGCCATCGGCATCGTCTCGATCCTGAGGCCGATCCTGATCGCCGAGGCGCTTGGCAACGAGGGCTTCGGTGTGATTTCCGGGGCTCTGGCAATCGGCGTCCTCGCCGGGGCGGCGGCGGCGCCATGGGTTGGCGCGGTGATCCTTGACGGGGCGGGGGTGAATGCGACGATCGGGGTGGTATTTGCCATGGCGCTGGCGGCCACGGGGTTGGCGATGTTCGTGCGGCGGGGGTGAGGGGGTAGGGGGCTGACGGCCCGTCGACGCAACGGCAGATGCCATCGCATCTGCCGCGCGGAACGACCCCACATGGAGTCCGGGGGCCTAAAGCCCCCGGACAGCGCCTGCCCTGCCCCCGGCAGGCGCTTCTCGCCCGCCGGGTCAGGCGCTGTCCTCCGTGGTCTTGTGCTGAAGCGGTCTTGCGGCGGCGTTTGCGTATGAGCGGGACGACGCCAATGGCGCCGTCTTTTTCCGCTCACGGTGGCGGGTTGCGTGGCCTTCCCCCCAAACGCCTCAACCCTGCCAGTCCGGTTTCCGCTTTTCCAGAAACGCGGCGATGCCTTCCTCGGTGTCGCGCCAGAGCATGTTCTCCACCATCACCGCGGCCGCGTGGTCATAGGCCTCGGCCACAGGTATCTCGATCTGGTCGTAGAAGGCGC
>DJUV01000170.1 GCA_002440625.1 Rhodobacteraceae bacterium UBA6273
CCATGGCCCCATGCGCCCGCCCATGGCCATGCCGATCCCGGCGCCCATGCCGGCCCCCATCGCGGCGCCCGCCGCGCCACCGTCGCCGCGCGCCAGTGCCTCGGCGGCGTTGAACTGCATGAAGCGATTGAGGTCGCCAACGATGCCCATCGAGGTCCGCTTGTCCAGGGCGGCCTCGACGACTTCCGGCAGGCTGATGTTCTCGATGTAGAATTCCGGGATCGTCATGCCATAAGCCGCGATGGCGGGGGTGATCGCGGTGGCGACGATCTTGCCAAGGTCCTGCGTGTTTGCTGCCATGTCGAGAACCGGAATCCCGGAGGAGGCGATGACGCGGGAAAACTCCTGCACGATGATGTTGCGGATCTGGAAGCTGATCTCATCGGCGGTGAACTCGCCATCGGTGCCGACGATCTCGGACAGGAACTTGCCCGGATCGGCGACGCGCATGACATAGGTGCCGTAGGCGCGCAGGCGCACCGGCCCGAATTCCGGGTCGCGGGCGATGATCGGGTTCTTGGTGCCCCATTTCTGGTCGGTGAAGCGGGTGGTGTTGACGAAGTAGATCTCGGACTTGAAGGGCGACTTGAAGCCGTGGTCCCAGTGCTGAAGCGTCGTCAGGATCGGCATGTTGTTGGTCTCAAGCATGTAGAGACCGGGGGTAAAGACATCGGCGATCTGGCCTTCATG
Organism: Rhodobacteraceae bacterium UBA6273; assembly: GCA_002440625.1. Lineage (GTDB taxonomy): Bacteria > Pseudomonadota > Alphaproteobacteria > Rhodobacterales > Rhodobacteraceae > Albidovulum. The sequence goes on from DJUV01000170.1 coordinate 691, forward strand.
GACAAAGACCGCCGCCTGACCTTCGCGCACCGTCAGCTTGGCGCCGTACTTGATCGCGTGTCCCTCACGCTCGAACCGCCAGACCATCGTGTCGCGCGTATCGTCCGTCCAGTGGATGACGTCGATGAATTCGCCGGTGAGGAAATCGAGAATACCCATAACACTCTCCTTCGTTTTTCGGGCGTCAGCTTTCGCCGCCCATGAGACCTGCCGCGATCACCTCGACGATCGGCCGCGCTTCGGCCAGCGTCATGCCGGGCTTCAGGCGCGGATCGTAGAGCATCTTCAGCATCAGTTCGTCCTGCCGCGTCAGCAGCGCGAATTCCTCGTTGTCGTTGAAGATCGAGGGCCGCGCGCGGGGGCTGTCGTTGATGAGGCCCATGCTCTGCGCCAGTTCCTCGTGGATGCAAAGCGCCCTGAGCTTCGGCGTCATCTCGCCCCGGATAACCGAAACCGCGCGGTCAATCACGGGGCTTTTGCCGGGGGAGAAGGTGAAGGCCGTGCAGTAGATGTCGGGCCGCATCTCTTCGACCGAACGGATCGCGGCGGCGCTCGTCTGGGGCGCCGCAGCGCGGATCAGGGCGTCGGCGCTCGTCCGTTCCTCGGGGTTGAGGATAAAAACGGTGTGATTGGGGTTGCGGTCGGTCAGCACCACGGGATGGCCGGTGATCCGGGCGAGGTGGCGGGTGAACTCGCCCAAGGCGGCACGGTCGGCGGTGCGCTGGTCTTCGGGGATGGATGCGCCGAAGGAAAGCGCCACGCGCATCGGCGCCTGCCAGCGGTGGAGCGTGCTTTCCGCGCCTCCGGCGACCAAGGCGCCGTTCGTCTCGGTGAACTCGTCGTAAAAGGCGATGGCGATGAAGTTCTCGACGAGGTCGCGCGTGGTAAAGGGCGTGTCCGGCCCGCCGCCATCCTCGCGCATGCGGCCCTGGCCAAGGTAGTTTGCCTCGACCTTCCGGTAGTAATCCTGCCCCGCCTTCGTCGCAGCCGAAGGCTCAGGCGCAGGCGGGGGCAGGGCGGGCGGCGGTGGCAAGGGCGCAGTACTGACGCAAGCGGCCAGAAGTGCCGTCGTCAGTAGGGCCGGAAGGAGGAAGCCTTTGCGCATGATGCCCGCTCTCGCCTCAGACGCTGCCGCCGATATTGGCGCCGCTGCCCGTTGTCCGCGATTTTGCGGCGGCCAAAGTGTCGCGCAGGTCGGCCTCCATCTTCTTCAGGTCCACCTCGGCGGCGGCACGCTTGCGCTTGCCCTCGTCGGCGATCCTGAGGCTGTCCTCGATGGTGCCGATCAGGTCGGCATTGGCCGCCTTCACCGCCTCGATGTCGAAGACACCACGCTCCATCTCGGTCCGCACCACCTCATTGGCCTGCCGCAGGTTCTTGGCATTCGCCGTCAGAAGTTCATTCGTCAGGTCGTTCGCCTCGCGCACGGCAGTTGCCGCCTCGGACGACCGCTGGATCGTCACCGCCTGCGCAAGCTGGGTTTCCCAGAGCGGCACCGTGTTGACGAGGGTGGAGTTGATCTTGGTTACGAGGCTCTTGTCGTTCTCCTGCACCAGCCGGATCGAGGGCAGCGACTGCATCGTCACCTGCCGGGTCAGCTTCAGGTCATGCACCCGCCGTTCCAGATCGTCGCGGGCGGAACGGATGTCGCGCAACTCCTGCGCCTTCATCACCTTGTCGGCCTCGGGCGCGGCATTGACCGCCGCCTCCCTCGCCGGAATTTCCGACGCGTCGATCTCGCGCAGCTTTTCCTCGCCCGCCGCGATGTAAAGTGCCAGTTCGTCGTAGAAATTCAGCGTCTTCGCATAAAGGATGTCCAGCGACTTGATATCCTTGAGCAATTTGTGCTCATGGCCCAGAAGGTCGCCGGTGATCTTGTCGATCTGGTCCTGTACCTGTTCGAACCGCGCCACGAATTTGGCGAAGGGGGCGGTGCGGCCCAGAAGCTTTTCCCACCACGACAGCTTGCGCCTAACGTCAAGCTCCGAGACGGAAAACCCCCGGATCGTGGTGACGATGTTGCGCAAGCTGTCGCCTGCGGGGCCGACGTCCTTGTTGCGCACATCCGCCAGCATCGCCTGACTGATCTGTTGCAATTCAGCCTGTGCGGCCGAGCCAAAATTGACGATGGAGCCGGTGTCGGACATGTCAAGCTCGGCCATGCGCTTGCGGATTTCGGCGGCGACCGGGGCCGGGGCTTCGGGCAGGGCCACGACCTCCTTGCCGGGTTCGGGCAGGACCACGGCGGTCACTTCCTCGACGGCGGCCAGCGCCTTTGCGGCTTCCTCGCGGGTTGCATCGGACATTTCAGGCCTCTCCTTCAGGCTTGGAGTTCAGGTCGAGTACAACGCCCTCGCGCTGCAACCGTTCACGCAGGACCGAAATTTCCACATCAAGGTCGCTGCGGTTGTCGGACAGAAGCGCGCGGGTGCGCTGGGCAAAATTGGTCTCAAGATCGGTCAGAAGCGCCTCATAGTCGGCGCGGGCCGAGGTGTCCTTTTCGCGCCGCCAGAGATCGGCGAACTTGATCGTCGCATCGCGGGCGCCCATCAGGTAGACGCCAAGATAGCGCCGCGCGGCGGTCAGGTCGCGGGGGTCGTCCTCCACCGTGCGGAAGAGCGTGCGGGCGGTGGCGGCGAAGCGGTCGATCCGGTCGGAAAGCTGGCGGTCGGCAAGGGGCAGGGCGGCGGCGCGCATCTCGGTCAGGTAGCCTTCGCCTTCAGCCACGATCCTCGCGGCGCGGTCCTGCTGGTAGGTGTCGACGCCTTCCATGCCCTTGTCGGTCATCGGGTCGGGGCCGAAGGTGAGGAAATGCAAGGCCGTCCCGGCAAGGCCGGTCAGGACCGGCAGGATCATCCCGGCGCCGGTGCTCGCCGCCGCGAGCCCGAGGCCGAGGCCGGTCAGGAGGCTGCCGAAGATCTTCCGGGGGAAGGCGGGGCGGCGGGCGGTCCGCCTTTCGTCATAGGCTTCCTTGGCGCGGATACCCTCGCGTGTCAGCCAGGTGGCGAGGAGGAGCGCCGCGAAGGCGAGGAGAAACCGCAGCATGTCGGCAGGGTCCTGCACGAAGGCCTTGGCCGCGAAGATGAGGCTGAGGAGAAAGACCATCCGCGTCCACCGTTCCGCCCTGCTCGGTATCCGGCGGGCGGGGCGTACGGCGTCGGCAGAGGCGTCCGGGCTGTAGCGTCCGCGGTAGCGTTCGGCCATCAGACGCCCCCCGTGACGGCAACATAGATCATCAGCCCCAGAAGCAGCACATAGGCTATCCGCTGCAAGCCGCCTTCATTCATGCACTCGCCCCCAAATCACGGACCCCAAATTACGGGCCGAAGACTGGCACGTTGCCATGCCAAGGCCAAGCCCTGCCGCAGGGGGAATTGTCGCGGTTTCGGCCCCCGAAAGGCGCAGGGCGGGTTCCCGCCGCCCGAAGGGTCAACCCTTGCGCGGCGGCCCCTTGCGCGGCCCGCCAGGCTTGCTGCCGGGGCCGGAGCGTTGGGGTCGGTCGCCACCCTCACGCGGCTTGCCGGCATAGGGCTTGCGGTCGCCGGAGGGCTTGCCAGCGTAGGGCTTGCGATCACCCGCAGGCTTGGCGGCGCGGAACGGACGCTCGCCATCCGCTGTCCGCTCGTGCGGTGCACGTGGCCGGTCGCCATCTTCACGCGGCTTGCCGTAGGGCTTGCGGTCACCGGCAGGCGTGCCAGCGTAGGGTTTGCGGTCGCCCGCGGGCTTGCTGGCGCGGAACGGGCGTTCGCCATCCTCGGTCCGCTCGCGCGGTGCGCGGGGCCGATCGCCCTCCTCGCGCGGCTTGCCGTAGGGCTTGCGGTCGCCTGCGGGCTTGCCGGCGTATGGCTTACGCTCGCCAGCAGGCTTGCCGGCGCGGAACGGACGTTCGCCATCCGCCGTCCGCTCGCGCGGCGTGCGGGGCTGGTCGCCATCCTCGCGCGGTTTGCCGTAAGGCTTGCGGTCACCGGCGGGCTTGCCATAGGGCTTGCGGTCGCCATCTTCGCGCGGTTTTGCGCGGTAGGGCCGGTCGGCGCGGGCCTCGCCCCCTTCGTCGGCACGGACGGGCCGGGGGCGGGGACGTTCTTCGCCGCTCCGGGTGCCACCTGCATAGGGTTTCCGGTCGCCGGCGGGCTTGCCGCCACGGGCCGGGCGCCTGTCGCCATCCTCGCCCCGGGACGGGCGGGGGCGGTCGGAGCGTGCGCCATGCGACTTGGCACCGAAGCTGCGGGCCGGGCGGTCGCCGCCCTTGTCTGCCGGTCTGCCGCGCGGTTTTCTCTCGGGCTTGCCCTCGGCATCGGTCTCGCCGCCGGTTCCCAATTGTTCGCGCAGCACGCGCTGCTTCACTTCGACGACGTCGCCGGGCTTCATCGTGTTCAGCCGGAACGGCCCGTAGCTCACGCGGATCAGCCGGTTCACGGTCAGCCCGACCTCGGTCATCGCGCGGCGGATCTCGCGGTTCTTGCCCTCGCGGATGCCGACGGTCAGCCAGGCATTTGCGCCCTGCTGCTTGTCGAGCGAGACCTCCATCGGCTGGAAATCCTCACCATCGATGGTCATGCCGCGGCGGAGGGGATCGAAGGTCGCCTCGTTCGGGCGGCCGTTGACGCGGACGCGGTATTTCCTGAGCCAGCCGGTGGTGGGAAGCTCCAGCTTGCGCTTCAACTCGCCATCGTTGGTGAGGAGAAGGAGCCCCTCGGAGGTCAGGTCGAGCCGCCCGACGGACATCACCCGCGGCATCCCCTCGGGCATGGTGTCGAAAACGGTCTGGCGGCCCTTTTCGTCCTTGGCCGAAGTCACGAGGCCGACCGGCTTGTAGTAAAGCCAGAGCCGGGCGGCCTGCGGCGCGTCGATGGGCTTGCCGTCAAGCGTCACGCGGTCTGAGGGCAGGACGTCAAGCGCCGGGCTTTCCGCCTTGACGCCGTTGACCGTGACGCGGCCTTCGATCACCATCTTCTCGGCGTCGCGGCGCGAGGCGATGCCGGCGCGGGCCATGACCTTGGCGATCCGTTCGCCCTTCGGCTCGGCGCCCTTCGGTTCTTCATCACTCATGGCGGCCCCCGGCTGGAATTGAAGCGTGGCTTCTAGCGCCAAACCGCGCGGTAGGGAAGCACTTGCATGGGGCGGTCCGGGCGGGGCATGAGAGGGCATGGGCGAATTCACCAGCCATATGGATGCGGCACTGGCCGAGGCGCGGGCGGCGGGGGCGCGGGGCGAGGTGCCGGTGGGCGCCGTGATCGTCGCACCGGACGGGCGCATCGTGGCGCGGGCGGGCAACCGGACCCGCGAGATGAACGATCCGACGGCCCATGCCGAAGTGCTGGCGCTCCGCGCCGCTTGCATCGCTGCCGGGTCGGAGCGGCTGCCGGGGCACGACCTTTACGTCACGCTCGAACCCTGCCCGATGTGCGCGGCGGCGATTTCCTTCGCGCGGGTGGCGCGGGTTTACTTTGGCGCCGAGGACCCGAAATCGGGCGGGGTGCTGCACGGGGCGCGGGTGTTCTCGCATCCGCAGTGCCACCATGCGCCGGAGGTCTATGACGGGATTGGTGGCGGCGAGGCGGCGGCGCTGCTCAGGGAGTTCTTCGCCGGACGGCGCGACGGCGGATAGGCCGGGAGGGCGCTGCCCTCCCGGACCCTCCCGGGGTATTTGGGCAACGAAGAAGCAGCGGTTTCAGGCCAAGGGTGTCCAGAGGACGTCGTCGATCCGGGGCGCGCCGGTCGCGAGCATCACCAGACGGTCGAAGCCGAGGGCGATGCCGCTTGCGGGGGGCATATGGGCGAGGGCGGCGAGGAAATCCTCATCCAGCGGGTAGCGTTCGCCGTAGATGCGCTCTTTTTCCGCCATGTCATCCTCGAACCGGCGGCGCTGTTCCTCAGGGTCGGTCAGTTCGCCGAAGCCGTTGGCAAGTTCGACGCCGCAGGCGTAGAGCTCGAACCGTTCGGCGGTGCGGGGATCGTCCGGGGTGCGGCGGGCGAGGGCGGCTTCGGCCGCCGGATAGCGGTCGAGGATGGTCATGCGGTCGAGCCCGAGATGCGGCTCCACTTTCGCCACGAGGATGCGGGACAAGAGGTCGGACCAGGTGTCATCGGCGAAGGTGCTGAGGCCGGCGTTGCGGGTTGCTGTGGCGAGGGTGTCGCGGTCGGTCGAGCCGTCGGGGCGGATCGTGGCGAGGAGGTCGATGCCGGCGTGGCGCCTCAGGGCTTCGGCGACGGAGAGCCGTTCGGGTTCGGAGAAGGGATCGCAAGAGAGGCCGTTGTGGCGGAGGTGCGTGCTTTTCGCCGTGCGGGCGGCAAGGCCGAGAAGGGCATGGCAGTCCGCCATCAGCGTCTCATAGGGATCCCCGGCCCGGTACCATTCGAGCATGGTGAATTCCGGGCTGTGCCTTGGCCCGCGTTCGCGGTTGCGCCAGACGTGGGAGAAGGCGGCGATCCGCCGCTCCCCTGCCGCGAGCAACTTCTTCATCGCGAATTCGGGCGAGGTGTGGAGATACATCGGCCGCGCCGCCCCGTCATTGCCGATGGCTTGGGTGGCGAAGGCATGGAGATGTGTCTCGTTGCCGGGGCTCACCTGCAATGCCGCCGGATCGACCTCGACGAAATCCTGCGTCCCGAACCAGCCCCGGAAAGCGGCCAGGATGCGGTTGCGGGTCAGGAGCAGGGGGCGGCGGTCGGCGTGAAACTCCGGGTGCCACCAGGGCGTTGACGTGGGTTTCATGGCTGCGCTTTCGGCTGGCGAAGTCGGGCAAGATCGGCTAAGGCAGCGCGATCCCGATCAACGGATGAGATGGCCGGAGCACTAGCCGAGGCCCGGTAAGACCGCAAGGAACGCCATGGTAAAAGTCATCGCCTCGTCGCTGCGCAAGGGCAATGTCGTCGACATCGACGGCCGCCTTTATGCGGTGCTCTCCGCCACCAACTTCCATCCCGGCAAGGGCACGCCGACGACGAGCGTGGACATGCGCCGCATCTCGGACGGGGTGAAGGTTTCCGAGCGCTGGAAGACCACCGACCAGGTCGAGAAGGCCACGGTGGACGAGCGCGAATACGATTTCCTCTACGAGGACGGCGAGGGGTTTCACTTCATGAACCCCGAGAATTACGAGCAGGTTGCCGTGCATCCCGACGTGATGGGCGACAACAAGGTCTACCTGCAGGAAGGGATGCGCTGCTACCTCCGCACCCATGAGGGGGTGGCCATCGCCGTCGAGGTGCCGCAGAAGATCACCGTCGAGATCACCGAGACCGAGCCGGTGGTGAAGGGGCAGACGGCCTCGTCTTCCTACAAGCCGGCGATGACTTCGAACGGCTTGCGCATCATGGTGCCGCCGCATGTCGGCGCGGGGACGCGGGTGGTCATCAATACGGACGACAACAGCTATCAGGAACGCGCGCGGGATTGAGTGCCTGCGCTGTCCGAATTTGGAAGGCCGCGTCTCGGAAGGGGCGCGGCCTTTTCGTTTGGCCGGGCCGCAGGCCGTGCTGCGCTACTTTCGTCCCGAAGCCCTCGTCCACGATCTCGACATTTTGGCGGTTGGCTGATGAGGGTTTACGAGCCGAGGTTCAGTCCGATTGGCCGAAACTGTGCCAAAGCGTCTCGACGTCGGCGCGAACCTTTGGCAGATCTTCGGCAGTTGTTGGAGGGAGAAACACATCGAAGAGAAATTGCCCACTCGAAAACTCCAGTCGGCACCGAACATCGATCTTGCATTGGACTTTCTGGATCAGGTCGCCGCGCTCGTCGAAGTCCCGGACGTTGAACCAGTCTTTGCCTTCAGACCGCCGTTGCGCTGCAGTGCCCGACGCGGCAGGCGATGATTGCGCGTCCCAAGTTCTCCAGCGGGCAATTGCGTCCTCGCCCCATTCAACACTGATGTTGGTCGCATCATGAATCAAGCCAGGTTCAGGGGCGAGGGAAAAGTAGTCGTCGTTGACGTGAGCCGGTGAGTATTCGGGAGGAACGACATAGTAATCTTTACCCAGCGCGAATTGCATTCCCGCGACAGGCGGGGGTGGGTTATTCAGAAAATCGGAATGCGGGCGGCAGTTCCGCATAGTGCCGCCTGGTAGCCCCGGCTGGAAGCTTGACCGCCAGTATGACCACACATAGGGCTTGTTCGCATCTGCCTCCTCTACCCAGAGCATCAAATGCGGTGAAAGCTGATTGCCTCTGCCGATCAGCGGGGTCAGATCAAAGTCGTTTCGAACGGGTCGGTGTCGGCTTGGCAGCGCAAGGCAGTAGGGGTGCCCTGCCGCAGTACGCTCGGCTTCTGAACGGATGGTCCGGACTTCCATCAACGACAGGCCCGACAGGCCGCCCGATAGCCCCAACAGCAAAGCCATCACAAAGAGAATGCGGGAGCCTCGCCAGATCGACAAGATAATGAGCACTCCGGATGTGCCCAAAACCATCCAAATAAGAAGCATCGAGGTTACCAATTGTTGCCACATCAAATAGTTGGCGGGTGGTCCCGACGCTCAACTTTTCTAAACAAGGCCGGTTGTGGGGATTCCGCAAGCCAATTCGCCCCGCTCTGCGGCCTTCCCGCAACCGCATTTTCCCCCCTCACACCTCGATCACCCCCAACACTTCCGGTTCCACCACATTCACCCCCGGCAGGCCCGCCTTCAGCTCCTCCGCCGACTGGGCGAGGATCGGGAAGGTCTTGTAGTGACAGGGGATCACGGTCTTGAAGTTGAAGTATTTTTTCGCCGCCCATGCGCCCATCTTCATGTCCATCGTGTAGTGGCCGCCGGCGCAGAGGATGCCGATGTCGGGCCGATAGTATTCGCCCATCCAGCCCATGTCGGCCATGATCGTGGTGTCGCCGGTGACATAGATCATGTGGCCATCGCCGGCGATCATGAAGCCCGCTTCCGACCCCGCAGCGCCAAGGGGAAAACCCTTGTAGTCGATCGAGGCGGAATGGCAGGCGTTGACCATCGAGACCCTGGCGCCCGCAAGCTCGACCGTGCCGCCCTTGCCGAAGCCGATGCTTTCCGCGCCATCGGCAGCGAAGATGTCGGAAAGCTCGTGGATGCAGGCGATGGGGATGCCCTGCTTCTTGGCGATGGTCAGCGCGTTTGCGGCATGGTCGCCATGGCCGTGGGTGACGAGGATATGGGTGGCGCCCGCCGTCGCTTCGGCCTCGCGCCCCTTCGGGAATACCGGGTTGCCCTCGAGCCAAGGGTCAACGAGAAGGACCGCCCTCTCGATCTCGATGCGGAAGCCGGAATGGCCGAGCCAGATGATCTTCATTGGGACCTCCCTTTGCCTTGGCACCAGTCTGCGCGAACGGTATGTGATGGCAAGGCATAACCGGAGGCGTCCCTTGGCTGACCTGATCCTCGCGCAACTGACTGATCCGTTCCGCATCGTGCTCGCCATCGGGCTGGTTCTCACGATGCTGAGGACCCAGGCCGCGAGCGGGACGTGGATTCCCCTAGGCGCGGGCGTGATTTTCATCGCCGTCCTGATCCCGATGACGATGGGCGCCCCCGAGGCCGACAGGATGCAGGCGATCATCGCGGGGATTTTCTCTACTGCCCTGATTGTTGCCGTGGTGCTTGGGCTGCGCGCCCTTGTCCTGAGGGCGATGGGGCGCTAAACCGCCCCCGTTCCAAAGACGGCCCAAGGACGGAGAAGCCGATGTCCATCAACTCTGAGACCGCCCGCAAAGTCGCCCATCTGGCGCGGATCGCCGTGAAGGAAGAAGACCTGCCGGCTTTGGCGGGGGAGCTTTCGGCGGTGCTGGCCTTCATGGAGCAGCTCAATGAGGTCAATGTCGACGGTATCGAGCCGATGACCTCGGTCACGCCGATGCGACTGGCGCGGCGCAAGGATGTGGTGACGGACGGGAATATCCAGCGGCAGGTGCTCGCCAACGCGCCCGATGCGCGGGAAGGGTTCTTTGCGGTGCCGAAGGTGGTCGAATGAGCGATCTGAACAAACTGACCATCGCGGCGGCGCGGGATGCGCTGCGCAAGGGCGATGTGACCTCGGCCGAGTTGACCGAGGCCTGCCTTTCGGCCATCGACGGGGCAGGGGCGCTGAACGCCTTCGTCCACAAGACGCCCGAGATCGCGCGGGAGCGCGCGGCGGCGGCGGACGAACGGATCAAGGCCGGGAATGCACCTGCGATGTGCGGCATCCCGGTCGGGATCAAGGATTTGTTCTGCACCAAGGGCGTGCCGTCGCAGGCGGCGTCGAACATCCTGAAGGGCTTCAAGCCCGAATACGAATCCACCGTCAGCCAGCAACTGGCCGATGCCGGCGCGGTCATGCTCGGCAAGCTCAACATGGACGAGTTTGCCATGGGCTCGTCGAACGAAACCTCGTGCTATGGCAATGTCGTCAACCCCTGGCGGCGCAACGGCTCCGATGCGGCGCTGACGCCGGGCGGGTCTTCGGGAGGCTCGGCCTCGGCGGTGGCGGCGGACCTCTGCCTTGCGGCGACCGGCACCGATACCGGCGGCTCGATCCGCCAGCCAGCGGCCTTCACCGGCATCACCGGCATCAAGCCGACCTATGGGCGCTGCTCGCGCTGGGGCATCGTCGCCTTTGCCTCGTCGCTCGATCAGGCCGGGCCGATGACCAAGGATGTGCGCGA
>DJUV01000042.1:0-7005 GCA_002440625.1 Rhodobacteraceae bacterium UBA6273
CGATGCGGATGCCGTTGTTCTTTTCCCATGCGCCGGCCTGATAATCCCAGAAGGTATAGGTGCCGGGCCGGGGATCGCGGGTACGGATCGCCTCGGTGAAGCCAAGGTGAAGAATCCGGCGGTAGGCGGCGCGGCTTTCCGGCAGGAACAGCGCATCTTCGCGCCAGACTTCCGGTCTGGCCGCATCCTCGGCCTGCGGGATGATGTTGTAGTCGCCCGCCATCACCACCGGCATCTCGCCTTTCAGCAGTTCCGCCGCGCGGTCCTTCATCCGCGCCATCCATGCAAGCTTGTAGTCGTATTTCGGCCCCGGCGCCGGGTTGCCGTTCGGCAGGTACAGGCCGCAGAGCCGGATCGTGCGCGCCCCCGTCACCGTCGCCTCGATCCATCGCGCCTGTTCGTCCGCCTCATCGCCGGGCAGGCCGCGCGTTACGTCGGTGAGGGGAAGCTTCGACAGGATGGCGACGCCGTTGAAACCCTTCTGGCCGTGGGTTTCCACGGCATAACCGCGACTTTCGAACAATTCGCGCGGGAAACCTTCATCAACCGATTTGATTTCTTGCAAAAATACAACATCCGGGGCGGCCTCATCCAGCCATGCGGGCAGCGCTTCGATACGTGCCTTGATGCCGTTGATGTTGAAGGTCGCGATCTTCATGGCGTTTCTCCGGTTCCGCCCATCTGAACAGGCTACGCCCGGAGGGGCAAGGGGTCAGAGCTGCCGCACCAGAAGCTTGTCGATGCGGAACCCGTCGAGGTCGAGGACTTCCATCTCGACCGACTGCACCTTCAGCTTTTCGCCCAGACGCGGGATGTGGCCGAGCGTGTCGAGGACAAGGCCCGCGACCGTCTCATATTCGCGATCCTCCGGGATGCGCAGCCCCATGCGTTCGGCAAACTCGTCTGCCGCCATCGAGCCGGAGACGAGGCAGGAGCCATCGTCGCGGACGACGAGGTCGGGCTCGTCCTCGCCCGGCGTCTCGAACGATCCAGTAATGCCTTCGAGCACGTCCATCGGTGTGATGACGCCCTCGAAATGGCCGTATTCGTCAAAGACCAGCACCATGTTCAGCGGGCTCGCCCGCAACTGGTCGATGACCTGCGAGGCGTCGGCGATGTCGATCACCACCGGCACTTCGCGCACAAGGCTGCGAAGGTCGCCGGCAGAGGCTTTCCAGACCAGAAGGTCGCGCACCGGGATCGCGCCGATGATGTCGTCCGATCCGCCGTCGCTTACGGGCAGGATCGCGCGCTGCGAGGCGCGGGCCTGCCGTTGCGCCGCCTGCCCTCCGGCGGCGAGGTCGATCACCTCGACATCGGTGCGCGGCGTCATCAGCGCCCGGGCGGAGCGGTCGGCCACGCGCATCACGCCGGCGATCATCTGGCGTTCGCCCTTGGTCAGGACACCCGCAGTTTCGGCCTCGGCAATGGTCAGGCGCACCTCTTCGTCGGTCATCGCCTGGCCCGAGACGCCGGACTGGCCCAGAAGGAACAGCAGGGCCCGGCCGGAAAGGTCGAGAATCAGCACGACGGGCCGCGTCACGAAAGCCAGCACGCGCATCACCGGGGCGACGCTGGCCGCGACACCTTCGGGGTTCTTCAGTGCGATCTGCTTCGGGACGAGTTCTCCGACGATCAGCGACATGTAGGTGATTGCCGCGACGACAAGACCGACGCCCAGCGTCTGCGCCGTGGCATAGCTGAACCCCATGCCGCTGAGGGTCGTCGCCAGCCGCGCGCCCAGGGTGGCGCCGGAAAAGGCGCCGGAGAGGACGCCGACAAGCGTGATGCCGATCTGCACGGCGGAGAGGAAGCGCCCCGGATGCTCCTGCAGGTCAAGCGCTGTTTGTGCGCCCCTGCGGTGCTGGTCCACCATGGTCTTCAGCCGGGCCGGCCGGGAGGAGACGATGGCAAGTTCGGACATCGCCAGAAACCCGTTCACGAGCGTCAGCAACACCACGATAGCAATTTCAAGAAACATGTCAGCCTTGCAGGATTCGCGGCGAGACTACGCGAAGCCCGTCAGATGGAAAAGTCAGATGGAAAAGCTGGTGCCGCAGCCGCAGCTTGCCGTGGCGTTGGGATTGTTGATGACAAACCGCGCGCCGATCAGCTCTTCGGAAAAGTCGATCACCGCATTGGCGAGGAAGGGCAGGGAGACGCTGTCGACCAGCACCTTCTGGCCGTCCTTCTCCAGCACCAGATCATCCGCCGAAGGATCGTCAAGCCGGATGTCATACTGAAAGCCGGAACAGCCGCCGCCCTCGACCGCGACTCGAAGCGCTTTCGTCTCACCCGCATCGCCGTTGATCTCGGCCAGACGCGCGAAGGCGCGGTCGGTGACTTTCGGGGGGAGCGTCAGGTTCATGGCTTTGCCGGTGTCAATTTCATTACGCCTTCAATATATGAAGCCTTGACAGAGGCGACAAGAACAGGCGGCCAATGACGCTCGCACCCTATGCCTGCCAGCCGGAACAAAGCCGGGGGCGGCTTTATCCCGAAACCATGTCCACCTTCCGCTCGCCCTTCCAGCGCGATAGGGACCGGATCATCCACTCCTCCGCGTTCCGGCGGCTGAAGCACAAGACGCAGGTTTTCGTGGAGCATGAGGGCGACTATTACCGCACCCGCCTGACCCATACGATCGAGGTGGCGCAGGTGGCGCGCACCATTGCCGGGCACCTTGGCCTGAATACCGACCTCGCCGAGGCCGTGGCGCTCGCCCATGACCTTGGCCATCCGCCCTTCGGCCATACCGGCGAGGATGCGCTGGCGGAGCTGATGAAACCCTACGGCGGCTTTGACCATAACGCGCAAGCCATCCGCATCGTGACCAAGCTCGAACGCCATTACGCCGGGTTCGACGGGCTGAACCTGACATGGGAGACGCTGGAGGGCATCGCCAAGCACAACGGACCCGTCATCGGCCCGAATGCCAGCGGTTCCCATGCCGTGGGCGATCCGGCGCTTCTTCCCTATGCGCTGGCGGAGTTCAACGCCCAGTACGATCTTGAGCTTCAGACCCAGGCGAGTGCCGAGGCGCAGGTGGCCGCCGTCGCCGATGACGTGGCCTATAACCACCACGACCTCCACGACGGCCTGCGCGCCGGGCTTTTCACCGAAGCCGACCTGATGGACCTGCCCGTCACCGGCCCCTGTTTCGCCGAGGTTGACCGGCTGTACCCCGGCCTCGATCCGTCGCGGCGGCGGCATGAGGCGCTTCGGCGCGTCTTCGGCGTCATGGTGGAGGATGTGATCGCCGTGGCGCAGAACCGGCTTCAATCCTCGATGCCGCAATCGGCGCAGGAAATCCGCGACATGCCGGGGCCGATCATCCGCTTCTCGAAACCGCTTTATCAGAACCTCAAGGCGATCAAGTCCTTCCTCTACGCCCGCATGTACCGCGCCCCGACGGTCGTGGTGGAGCGGCAGCGGGTGACGGCGATGATCGACGACCTCTTCCCGCTGTTCCTGAACGAGCCGTCGCAACTGCCCGAGGAATGGCAGGCCGATGTCGCCTGCGCGAAGGATGAGACCGCGCTCGCCCGCGTGGTTCTCGACTATGTCGCGGGGATGACCGACCGCTTTGCCATTCAGGAACATGAGCGCCTTTGCGCGCCGGGCTGACGGCGCGGCATTTCGCCCCGGACCTGTCCCCGCCGAAATGCTTGACGGCCTGCAGCCGGAGATTGAGTGTAACCGCAAAGGTATTGCGCCGATAGCGGCGGCCGGAGATTGCGGGGAACGGGATGGCGGTCGAACATGCGGCAGGCGCTCTCACCCCGGTCGTTGCCTTTGCCCTGATCGGGGTTCTCGGGGTTGGCGCGCAATGGCTTGCCTGGCGGTTTCGCATGCCCGGCATCGTGATCATGCTGGGCGCCGGCCTTCTTTTCGGCCCGATCCTCGGGGTCGTGCAACCGGCGCGCGACATTGGCCCCCTGGCATCCAGCCTCATCTCGCTCGCCGTCGCGGTGATCCTGTTCGAGGGTGGACTGACACTTGATTTCCGCAAGCTTGGCGATGCGCGGGCAGGGGTGTTCCGACTTGTCCTCGTCGGTGCGCCGATCGGCTGGCTCCTCTCGGCGCTGGCGCTGCACTACGTCGCGGGGCTGAGCTGGGCCAGTTCCAGCGTCTTCGGCGGTATCATGATCGTCACCGGCCCGACCGTCATCGCCCCGCTTCTGAGGCAGGCGCGGCTCGCCGGGCGCCCGGCGAAACTTCTGCAATGGGAGGCGATCCTTGCCGACCCCATCGGCGCGCTCGCCGCCGTCTTTGCCTTCGGCATCATCCAGATCGGCGCTGCAAAGCTCGACGCCGACACCGCCGCGCTCCACTTCGTGCTTGGCACGGTCTTTGCCGGGGTCCTTGGCCTCGCCGTCGGCTACCTTGTCGCACGCGGGTTCCGGCGCGGCTGGGTGCCGGAATACATGAAAGTGCCGGTGCTTTTCGTCGTCCTCCTCGGCGTCTTTGCGCTGTCGGATTCGATCCTGCATGAAAGCGGGCTTCTGGCCGTCACGGTGATGGGCGTGGTGATCGCCAATTCCGACCTGCCAAGCTTCGAGGAGCTGCGCCGCTTCAAGGAACATGCGACGATCCTTCTGGTCTCGGGCGTATTCATCCTCTTGGCCGCGTCGATGGACTTCGCCAGCCTCGGGCAGTTGAACTGGCGGGCGATTGCGCTGATCGCGTCGATCATCCTTGTCGTCCGGCCGCTCACGGTGCTGATCTCGCTGATCGGCAGCAACCTGCCGCGCAACGAAAGGATCCTGATCGCCACGACCGGCCCGCGCGGCGTCGTGCTGGTCTCGGTCGCCGGGCTTTTCGCGCAAAGGCTGACGGATGCCGGGGTCGAGGATGGTGCCGTCGTGGCGCCCTTGGCCTTTGCGCTGGTCCTTGCCACGGTCATCCTCCACGGGTTTTCGCTGGCGCCAGTGGCGCGCAGGCTTGGCTTCGCAGGCGCGGAAATGCCGGGCGTGATCCTTGTCGGCGGTTCCCGGTTCACGACGGGGCTTGCCGAGGCCCTGAAGAAGGTCGGGATGCCGGTCGTGATCAGCGATCCCAACCGCGCCCACCTTCTTGGCCCCCGCCGTCTCGGGATTGAAGTCTTCTACGGCGACATCCTGTCGGAGGCGGCCGAGCATCAGGTGGAACTGCTGAGCTACCGCACGATCATCGCCGCGACCGACAATGACCCCTACAACACCCTTGTCACCACCGATTTCGGCCCGGAGTTCGGGCGCGAGAACTGCTGGCAGATCGCGCGCACCGGCTCGGAAAGCGCGCGCCATGCCCTGCCGACCCAGCTTGGCGGCCGCCCCTTCGCAGCCGGGCGCACCTATGATGAGCTTGAGGCGATGATGGCCGAGGGCTGGACCGTCCGCGCGACCCGGCTGACGGTGGAATTCGGCAGGGCGGACTGGCGTGCGATGAACCCCGAGGCGGTGCTGCTCTGCACGCTCGACCCGCGCGGCACGCCGCGGATTCATGGCGGGGCCAAGGACCCCGACCTTGCGCCCGGCAGCCGGGTGATTTCTCTGGCGCCGCCGTCGACCACGAAATAGCTGGCCGGCAGGCGGCATTGACGCCAGGGGCCGCCTCTGGCATTGCCGGAGGAACGTCAGGGATAGCGAAACATGAACCTTTTTGCCGAAACCCGTGCGCTGGTCATCGGTGCGCTGAACGACATGGTCGAGGCGGGCGAACTGCCCGGCGGCCTCGATTTCGCCGCCGTCGCGGTGGAGCCGCCGCGCGACGCGGCGCATGGCGACATGGCGACCAATGCCGCGATGGTGCTGGCCAAGCCCGCCGGGATGCAGCCGCGCGCCATTGCCGAGACGCTGGCAGGCCGGCTGAATGGCCGGGGCGGCATCACCTCGGCCGAGGTGGCGGGGCCGGGGTTCCTGAACCTGCGGCTTCTGCCCGCAAGCTGGCAGGGCGTGGTCCGTGCCGCTTTGGGCGAAGGCCGGGACTACGGGCGTTCGGAGCTTGGCCGCGGCACCAAGGTCAACGTCGAATTCGTCTCGGCCAACCCGACGGGGCCGATGCATGTCGGCCATGTTCGCGGTGCGGTCTTTGGTGATGCGTTGGCCTCGCTCATGGATTTCGCGGGCTACGGCGTCACGCGGGAATATTACATCAACGACGGCGGCGCGCAGGTCGACGTGCTGGCGCGGTCGGCCTTTGAGCGTTACCGCGAGGCCAATGGCCTCTCCCCCGAGATCGCCGAGGGGCTTTATCCCGGCGACTACCTGATCCCGGTGGGCGAGGCGCTGAAGGCGAAGTATGGCACCAGCCTTCTAGACCAGCCGGAATCGGTCTGGCTGGTGGATGTGCGCGAATATGCCACCGCCGCGATGATGCAGATGATCCGCGAGGATCTTGCGCTGCTCGGCGTCAAGATGGACATCTATTCGTCGGAGAAGTCCTTCTACGGCACCGGCCGGATCGAGGCGGCGCTGGAACGGCTGAAGGGCCTTGGCCTTGTCTATCAGGGCAAGCTGGAGCCGCCGAAGGGCAAGCTTCCCGACGACTGGGAGGAACGCGAGCAGACCCTTTTCCGCTCCACCGAGTTCGGCGACGATCAGGACCGCCCGGTGCAAAAGTCGGACGGGGCCTGGACCTATTTCGCCCCCGACATCGCCTATCACTACGACAAGGTCGAACGCGGTTTCGACCTCCTGAT
Organism: Rhodobacteraceae bacterium UBA6273; assembly: GCA_002440625.1. Lineage (GTDB taxonomy): Bacteria > Pseudomonadota > Alphaproteobacteria > Rhodobacterales > Rhodobacteraceae > Albidovulum. The sequence continues at coordinate 6,683 of DJUV01000042.1, forward strand.
CGACGTCTGGGGCGCGGATCATGGCGGCTATGTCAAGCGCATGAAGGCGGCTGTCTCTGCGCTGTCCGAAGGCAGGGTGCCCTTGGAGATCAAGCTCATCCAGCTGGTCAAGCTCTTCAAGAACGGCGAGCCCTTCAAGATGTCGAAGCGGGCAGGGACCTTTGTCACCCTGCGCGACGTGGTGGAACAGGCGGGCGCCGACGTGACCCGCTTTGTCATGCTGACGCGGAAGAACGACGCGCCTCTGGACTTCGATTTCGACAAGGTGCTGGAACAGTCGAAGGACAACCCGGTCTGGTACGTGCAATACGCCCATGCCCGCG
>DJUV01000042.1:7105-7590 GCA_002440625.1 Rhodobacteraceae bacterium UBA6273
TGCAATACGCCCATGCCCGCGTGTGCTCCGTCCTCCGCAAGGCCGCCGAGGCCGGGATCGCCGCCGATGACGCGACCCTCGCTGCGGCCGACCTCGACAAACTCAGCCATGAGGCGGAACTGGCGCTCGCCCGCAAGATCGCCGAATGGCCGCGTCTCATCGAGATCGCCGCCAGGGGGCAGGAGCCGCACCGGATAGCCTTCTACCTCTATGAACTGGCCTCCGACCTCCACGCCCACTGGAATCGGGGCAATGAAGACATCACCTTGCGGTTCATCCAAGGGGATACCGCAACATCTCAGGCAAAAATCGCCCTTGCACGAGCCGCGGGCGTTGTTATTTCCGCCGGTCTTGGTATCCTTGGCGTCACTCCGGCCGAAGAAATGCGCTGACCGTAAGGCGCCACGTCCGGGGCAAAGCAGGCAAGAGATGCGGCGCGGTAAGCGCCCGGTCGAGCGGGGCAAGCATGGCGGACGCGGATTACG
>DJUV01000342.1 GCA_002440625.1 Rhodobacteraceae bacterium UBA6273
GACGGCTACGCGCGCAACTTCCTGCTGCCCCAGGGCAAGGCGCTCCGCGCCTCGGAAGACAACATCAAGGGTTTCGAGACCCGCAAGGCCCAGCTTCAGGCCCAGAACCTCGAAACCAAGAAAGAGGCGGACGCGGTCGCGGCCAAGCTCGACGGCCAGATCTTCGTCGTGATTCGCTCGGCCTCGGATGCCGGCGCGCTTTACGGCTCGGTCACCACCCGTGACGCGGCCGACGCCGCGACCGCGGCGGGCTACACCGTCGACCGCAAGCAGGTCGTCCTGAACCGTCCGATCAAGGACCTCGGCCTTCACGATGTCTCCGTGGTCCTGCACCCGGAAGTCACCGCGACCGTCACGCTGAACGTCGCCCGTTCGGTCGAGGAAGCCACGCTTCAGGCGTCCGGCAAGTCGATCCAGGAACTGGCAGCCGAAGCCGAAGCCGCCGCGAACTTCGAGATCGCCGAGCTTTTCGACGATATCGGCGCCGCCGGCCAGGACGACGACCTCCGCTAAACGGAGCCTTCGTCACGATACAGGCCGCGCCGGGGCAACCCGGCGCGGTTTTTCTTTTTCGATCCGGCCTCATCATCGTCGCGGCGAAGAACCGAATAGGCGCAACCAGTCCGTTTTCGCCGCGCGCCATGTCGGCTTCCGCCAAGCCTGATGCCGCCATCCTTCCTAGCCTCCCCCCCCGACATCCTGTCGAAAGCCCTTTCCTTGGCCGAGATTGCCAGCCCTCTTTCCCGCCCCAGCACCGGTGCCGCCGGTGTGCCCTTTCTCATCGCCGGGATCGCGGTCTTTTCCGTGCAGGACCTCATCCTGAAGCTCCTGAGCGGCAGCTACCCGCTTTACGAGGCGATGATCCTCAGGAGCCTCACCGCGGCACCGCTCCTCCTCGCGCTGGCCCATCTGAACGGCGGGCTTGGTACGCTCTGGACCCCCGGCTGGCGCAAGATGCTGCTGCGCGGTTTCCTGCTTTTCGGCTCTTACGCCGCCTTCTACCTCGCCATCGCCTCGCTGCCTTTGGCGACGACGATTTCGCTGTTCTTCACCGCCCCCCTCTTCATCACCATTCTCTCGGGACCGCTCCTTGGCGAAAAAGTCGGCCCCCGCCGCTGGTTCGCGGTTCTCGTCGGCTTTGCCGGCGTCCTCTTCATGGTCCGCCCCGGATCGGACGTTTTCGACTGGGCGGCGATGCTGGCCCTGGTTGCAGGGCTCAGCTACGCCGTCTCGATGGTGACGGCGCGCAAGATGGGCTCGACCGAAACCGCGCCGGCACTCGCCTTCTGGGGCAATGTCGCCTTCCTCGCCTGTGCGCTTTCGCTGGCGGCGGTCTTCGCAAGCGGCCACTACGCCGGCGAAACCCACCCCAGCCTCGGCTTCCTGACGCGCGGCTGGGTCACGCCATCCTTCCGCGACCTCGGCCTCATGATGCTTTGCGGTGTCATCGCCGCCGCCGGCCTGACGCTTCTGACCCAGGCCTACCGGCTGTCGCCCTCTTCCGTCGTGGCGCCTTTCGAATACACGGCGATGTTCTGGGGCGTGCTCTGGGGCTGGCTCTTCTGGCGCCAGATCCCCGATGCCGAAGGCTGGACCGGCATCGTCATCATCGTCGGCGCCGGGCTTTACGTCCTTTACCGCGAGGGTCGCCAGAAGGGCTGACCGCGTTTTTGTGCTTCATAGACGGTCGCCGACGCGCTATCGCTGCCCCCGAAGGCAGAGGCGGAGGGCGGAAATGCTGCGAAGCTATACGGCAATTGACGGCAAGCTCCGCCCGGTCGATCCCGACGGCGGAGCGATCTGGTTCGACCTCCTCAATCCAACCCTGGAAGAAGAGCGCGCGCTTGAGACCCATCTCGGCATCGAACTTCCGACCCGCGACGAGATGCGCGAGATCGAGACCTCATCGCGCCTCTATTCCGAAAACGGCGGCACCTACATGACCGCGCTCGTCCTCTCGCATTCCGACGGCGACGACATCGTCATCGACCCGATCAGCTTCATCCTGACCGGCAAGCGGCTCGTGACCATCCGTTACAGCGAGCCGCGCGTCTTCGCCGGATTTCCGGCCCGCGCCGAGAAGACCCAGCTTGGCCTGAAGGACGGGCAGGACGTGCTGATGGCGCTTCTTGAGGCGGTGGTGGACCGGCTCGCCGACATTCTCGAACGCGCCGGGCGTGACATCGACACCATTTCGCGCAGCATCTTCGGAATCGGCACCGAGGCATCGCGCAAGCCCCCCGACTACAAGGCGATCCTGACCCGGATCGGCCGCAAGGGCGATCTCATGTCCCACATCCGCGACAGCATCGCCACGCTCGAACGGCTGACCGCTTATGTCGGGCCGAAGCTGAGCGGGCTTGACATCGAATGCCGTGAACAGCTGGGCGCGCTGGCCGCCGACATCCACTCGCTTTCCGATCACCTCGAATTCATCGCGCAGAAAACCACATTCCTGCTCGATGCGACGCTTGGCCTCATCAACATCGAGCAGAACGGCATCATCAAGATCTTCTCCGTGGCCTCGGTCGTGTTCCTGCCGCCGACACTTGTCGCCTCGATCTACGGCATGAACTACAAGTACATGCCCGAGCTTGACTGGCCCTACGGCTATCCCTTCGCCATCGGGCTGATGGTCATGTCCGCTGTCCTGCCGTTTCTCTACTTCAAGCGGCGCGGCTGGCTGTAAACGTTGCGCGATCAGGCCGCCCGGGCCTCGATCCAAGGTTGCGCCGACCTGCAATCGTCGTAAAAGGAACAGCAACGAAAGAAAACCGATCGGCCCGCGCCAGATGTCCATGCTTGCCACCTTCATCAAACCCATGCACCGCGAGGGCTACCGCTTCGTCGGCATCTTCGCCGCGGTGACGGCCGTCCTGTTTCTGATCGCCGAGCCTCTGGGCTGGATCGGCGTCGGGCTGACGGTCTGGTGCTACTACTTCTTCCGCGACCCCGACCGGATGACGCCGGTGCGCGAGGGCCTGGTCGTATCGCCCGCCGATGGCGTCGTGCAGATGATCGAGGCCGCGGTGCCGCCGGCAGAGCTTGGCCTCGGGGCCGATCCCTTGACCCGCGTGTCGGTCTTCATGAACGTCTTCAACTGCCATGTGAACCGCGCGCCCGTCGCCGGACAGGTGGAAAAGATCGCCTACCGGCCCGGCAAGTTCTTCAATGCCTCGCTCGACAAGGCGAGCGTCGACAATGAACGCAATGGCCTCACGATCCGCATGGAGGATGGCCGCCGGATCGGCGTCGTCCAGATCGCCGGCCTCGTCGCCCGCCGCATCGTCTGCGAGGTCAACGAGGGCGTGCATCTGATGACCGGCCAGCGCTTCGGCATGATCCGCTTCGGCTCGCGGCTCGACGTCTACCTGCCGGCGGGTGTGGCGCCCCTTGCCGCCGTGGGCATGACCACGGTCGCGGGCGAAACCGTCATCGCCGACCTGGCCTCGACCGAGCCTGAGCGGCGCGGGGCGGTGCGGTGAACATGGCGCGGGACCCGAGGCGGGACAGCGACAGCGACAGCGACAGCCTGCCCTTCATCACGCTGGCGCCGAACATGATCACCACGATCGGCCTTTGTTCGGGCCTGACTGCGATCCGCTTCATCATGTCCGGCAACTTCGGTCTCGCCGTGGCGCTGATCCTCTTCTCGATCGTGATCGACGGGCTGGACGGTCTTGTCGCCCGCCGGCTGAAGGCGACGAGCGAGTTTGGCGCGCAGCTCGATTCCCTCTCCGATTTCCTGAATTTCGGCGTGGTGCCGGGGCTTCTGGTTTACAGATACGCGCTCCTCGAAGGCCCGCACCCGGGCAGCTGGATCTTCGTTCTGGCCTATTCGGTCTGCTGCTGCATGCGGCTCGCCCGGTTCAACGTGGCGCAGCTGCAGGCCAAGGCAAGCGGCCTTTCGCCAGCCAAGCACTTCACCGGCGTGCCCGCCCCCGCAGGTGCCCTGATGGCGTTGCTGCCGGTATTCATCGGGTTCGAGACGGGGATCGCCGTCTCGAGCTATCCGCTCACCGTGGGGATTTACCTCGGCACCGTCGGCGCACTGATGGCCAGCCGCATCCCGACCTTTTCGCCGAAGTCGCTGCGCATCGCGCGCGACAAGAGCATCTGGCTCCTGATCGCGCTCGCCATGGTGACCGGCTTCATGCTCACCGATTTCTGGAAGTCGATGATCGTCTTTGTCGCCGCCTATGCCGGCAGCATCCTCTATTCGATCATCAAGAGCCTGCGCAACCCCGGCGAGTAGGCGTCATTGCCTGAACCGGACGGGGTTTGATTGCCGACCCGATCCACCGGGACGGGCGCCGACCTGTTATGGTACTTGGTTGATGCGGTCTTGCGGCATCGTTTCCGTGTGAGCGGGGCCGACGCAAGTGGCGTCGTCTTTTCGCGCTCTGGGCAGGCGGCGGGCGTGCAAAGCCTCATCCCCCGAACATAGAAAAAGGCCGGCGCGACCTCTCGTCACGCCGGCCTTCGATTTCATCTGCGAAGGCTCAGAGTTCGTCGAGCGCCTCGACGGCCTTCTGCAGCTTTTCCTTTGTCACTTCCTTGTCCGTCACCTTGGCGCCGGCGAAGACGAGGTCGACGACCTTGTCCTCGAAGATCGGCGCGCGGAGCTGCTGCTGCATCTGCGGGTTCTTCTGCACGAACTCGAAGAAGGCACGCTCCTGCCCCGGATACTGGCGGGCCTGCGTCAGCACGGCCTGCGTCATCTCGGCATCGGTCACCTCGACCTTTTCCTTCTGGCCGATCTCGGCGAGAAGCAGGCCCAGCCGCACCCGGCGCTCGGCAAGCGACTTGTGCTCGTCGGTCGGTTCGATGGCGCCATGGTTGTGGCCATGATCATGCGGGTTCTCGTCGTGCCAGATCTGGTGGGCGATCTGGTTCGCCTCGGCCTCGACCAGGCTCGGCGGCAGGTCGAACTTCACCAGCTTGTCGAGCTGGTCAAGAAGGGCGCGCTTCATCACCTGACGCGAGGCGCCGGTATATTCGGCCTCAAGCCGCTCGCCGATCTGGCCCTTGAGCGCGTCAAGGCTTTCGGCGCCGAAGCGCTTGGCAAGCTCGTCGTCGATCGCGGAGGCTTTCGGTTCCTTCACCGCCTTCACGGTGCAGTCGAAAACCGCTTCCTTGCCGGCAAGGTGCTTGGCGCCGTATTCGGCCGGGAAGGAGACCTTCACCGCAACCTCGTCGCCGGCCTTGGCGCCGACAAGCTGATCCTCGAAGCCGGGGATGAACGAGCCCGAGCCAAGCTCCAGCGGATAATCCTCACCCGCGCCGCCCTCGAAGGCCTCGCCGTCGATCTTGCCGACGAAGTCGATGACAACCTGGTCGCCCGACTTGGCCTTGGAGCCCTTCTTGCGGTCCTCGAAATCCTTCGACGACTTGGCGAGATTCTCAAGCGCCTCGGTGACGGATTTTTCGTCGGCCTTCACCACCAGCTTGTCGAGCTTCACCTTGGTCAGATCGACTTCCGGGATCGCCGGCAGCGTCTCGTAGGACATCTCGACCACGACATCCTGGCCCTTCTGCCATTTGTCGCCGTCCTTCATCTCGACCTTCGGCTGCATCGCCGGACGCTCGCCCGAAGCCTCGAAATGCGCTTTCATGGCGGCGTCGATGGCTTCCTGCATGGCGTCGCCGATCATTCGCTCGCCGAACTGCTTTTTCAGCATCGCCATCGGCACCTTGCCCTTGCGGAAGCCCTTCATCTCGACTTCGGGCTGCGCCTCGACGAGCTTTTCATTGACCTTCGCATCAAGATCGGCGGCCGGCACGGTGATCGTGTAGCTGCGCTTCAGACCTTCGTTCAGGGTCTCGATGACCTGCATTCCTTCGTCCTTTTCCATCGTGGTGCGGGTGGAGGGACTTGA
>DJUV01000243.1 GCA_002440625.1 Rhodobacteraceae bacterium UBA6273
ACGTCGTCTACACGATCAACGAGCCGGCCGCCGCCGGCGCCTATGAGGCGCTGAAGGCGGTGGGCAAGGAAGGCTCGACGCTCATCGTCTCGGTCGACGGCGGCTGCCCGGGCGTCGCCAACGTCAAGGACGGCGTGATCGGCGCAACTTCGCAGCAATATCCGATGCTGATGGCATCGAAGGGCATCGAGGCGATCGCCGCCTTTGCCAAGGACGGCACCAAGCCGGCGCCGACCGAAGGCAAGAACTTCTTCGACACAGGCGTGGCGCTCATCACCGACAAGCCGGTCGAGGGAGTCGAGTCGATCGACTCGGCGAAGGGCACGGAGCTGTGCTGGGGCTGAACCCCGGTCAAAAATCCGGATTTGATGCTATGATCTAACAGAGGGCGGCCAATCGCGCCGCCCTTTTTGCGAGGCCCGCGTTGGATACATGAGGAGCGTGACGATGGCGAGCGAACCAACCACCGCGACCACATTCGAGGAGGGCCTCAAGGGCGCCTCCGAAACGGTCGCGGAGTTCCACGAAGAAACCAACATCCTGAAGAAGCTTCAGCACTGGCTCCACCAGACACCGTCGGCCGTGCCGATGATTGTTCTCGTGGTCTCCGTGATCGTCTTTGCCGTGCTGTCGCAGAACTTCTTCAAGGCGACAACGATGTCGACGATCCTGCAGCAAATCGCCATCGTCGGCATTCTCGGCGTGGCGCAGACCCTCGTCGTCCTGACGGCGGGCATCGACCTGTCGGTGGGCGCGATCGCGGTTTTTTCTTCGGTCCTGATGGGCCAGATGACCTTCCGCTACGGCGTGCCCGCTCCGCTGGCCATCCTGATCGGGTTGGCTCTGGGCACGCTCATGGGATACATCAACGGATATCTGATCTCGCGGCTGCGATTGCCGCCCTTCATCGTGACGCTTGGCACGTGGCAGGTCTATCTCTCCTCGAACTTCATCTTCTCGGCCAACGAGACGATCCGCAGCCAGGACATTGCGGCCAATGCGCCATCGCTTCAGTTTTGGGGCTATGCGATCCAGCCCGGTGGCGTGAAGGTGCTCTACGCAGTCTTCCTCATGATCATTCTTGTCGCCATCATGTCCTACGTACTGCGCCAGACCGCCTGGGGGCGCCACGTCTATGCCGTGGGCGATGACGCCGAGGCCGCTAAACTCGCCGGTGTCCGGACCGACCGGGTCATCATCCAGGTCTATTCGCTGGCGGGTCTATTCTGCGCCATCGCCGGCTGGGTTATGATCGGTCGCTTCGGCTCGGTCTCGCCGACCGCCTCTACGGGGCAGCTTGGCAACATCCAGTCGATCACTGCCGTTGTGATCGGGGGTATCTCGCTCTTCGGCGGGCGCGGCTCGATCATCGGCATGTTCTTCGGGGCGCTGATCGTGGGCGTCTTCGAGATGGGCCTGCGTCTGGTCGGCACCGACCCGCAATGGACGTTCTTCCTCATCGGCGTGCTTATCATCTTCGCCGTCGCCGTAGACCAGTGGATCAGAAAGGTGTCGTCATGACCGAACCCATCGTGAAGGCCCGCAACCTCGTCAAGCGCTACGGCAAGGTCACCGCGCTCGACCACTGCGACTTCGAGTTGATGCCGGGCGAAATCCTTGCCGTCATCGGTGACAACGGTGCCGGGAAGTCCTCGCTCATCAAGGCGCTGTCGGGGGCGGTCCAGCCGGACGAAGGCGAGATCTGGCTGGACGGGCAGAAGGTTCACTTCTCCTCGCCGCTCGAGGCGCGGGGCCACGGCATCGAATGCGTCTACCAGACGCTTGCGATGTCGCCCGCGCTCTCCATCGCCGACAACATGTTCATGGGGCGCGAGCTCAGGAAACCCGGCATCATGGGGTCGTGGTTCCGCAAGCTCGACCGGCCGAAGATGGAGAAGTTCGCCCGCGAGAAGCTCAACGAGCTTGGCCTTATGACGATCCAGAACATCAACCAGGCAGTCGAGACCCTGTCGGGCGGCCAGCGGCAGGGCGTGGCGGTGGCGCGGGCGGCGGCCTTCGGCTCCAAGGTGGTGATCCTCGACGAGCCGACGGCGGCGCTGGGCGTCAAGGAAAGCCGCCGGGTGCTGGAACTGATCCGTGACGTCAGGGCGCGGGGGATTCCGATCATCCTCATCAGCCACAACATGCCGCACGTCTTCGAGGTTGCCGACCGCATCCACATCCATCGCCTCAGCAAGCGGCTCTGCCTCATCAATCCGAAGGATTTTTCGATGTCGGACGCGGTGGCGATGATGACCGGTGCCATGGAGCCGCCGGAAGAGGCGCTGGCGGCTTGAACCTTTCACGGACTGTCACGGCGGCTCATAAGCGCGTCATTGAACGCATTGTCTGCGTCGGGAACCATTGACGCTTGCAACTGCTTTGCGGCTAATGGCGCGATGGGAAAGGCGCAATCACCCGAATCGGATGATCTTGTTCTGGGCCAGCGCGACAGCTCGGCCCGCGATCCGGAAACCTTCGACGCCTTTCTCGACAAGGCGCGCAAGCTCGGCTTCTCGCCGCGCGAGATCGCCGCGCTGAAAGCGCTCTACGCGCCGGGCAAGACGGACCTGCCGCCCGCTTCCGACATCTCCGGCAACAGCTGACCTCCGAAGGCGGGCCGCACCGGCGCCCGTACTGAAGCCGGCTTCGGTTCCGGCACGGCGCACATCGCGATTGTGCGTCGCAAAAATATATGGAACGCTGTCCTCCGTCACGAATTCGCAGTTACGGTGCCCATGTCGATCAAGGCAGCCCTCCATCACCTCACCCATTACCGCTACGACCGGCCGGTCTCGCTCGGTCCCCAGATCATAAGGCTGCGGCCCGCGCCCCACAGCCGCACGCGGGTCATCTCCCATTCGCTGAAGGTCACGCCTGACGAGTATTTCGTCAATCACCAGCAGGACCCCTACGGCA
>DJUV01000214.1 GCA_002440625.1 Rhodobacteraceae bacterium UBA6273
ATGGCCTTGATCCGCATGACCACCAGAAGCGTGTTGACCTCTTTCGGCACCGGGCCGAAGCGGTCGATCAGCTCGGCGGCAAAGCCCTCCATCTCGACCTTGGTGGTCAGCGAGGAGAGCCGCCGGTAAAGGCCAAGCCGCACGTCGAGATCGGCGATGTAGCTTTCGGGGATCATCACCGGCACGCCGAGGTTGATCTGCGGCGACCATTGGCCGTCCTCCCCTGAGGGGGTTTCAAGGTCGCCTGACTTGATGCGGGAGATTGTTTCCTCCAGCATCGCCTGATAAAGTTCGTAGCCTACCTCGTTGATATGACCGGATTGTTCCTCGCCGAGGATGTTGCCGGCACCGCGCAGGTCGAGGTCCTGGCTCGCCAGTGAGAAGCCGGCGCCGAGACTGTCGAGTGAACCAAGAAGCCTCAGCCGCTTCTGCGCATTGGGCGTCAGCGGCGCGCGGGGTTTCGTCGTCAGGTAGCAATAGGCGCGAACCTTGGACCGGCCAACGCGGCCGCGGATCTGGTAAAGCTGGCTCAGGCCGAACATATCCGCGCGGTGAACAATCATGGTGTTGGCGGCAGGAATATCCAATCCGCTTTCAACAATTGTCGTCGCCAGCAGCACGTCATACTTGCCGTCGTAGAAGGCGTTCATGCGGTCGTCCAAGTCGCCCGCCGCCATCTGGCCGTGGGCGACGACATAGCTCACTTCCGGCACATGGGTCTTCAGGAACTCCTCGATCTCGGGCAGGTCCTTGATGCGCGGCACCACGTAAAACGACTGCCCGCCCCGGAAGCGTTCGCGCAGAAGCGCCTCGCGCACGGTGACACTATCGAACTCCGACACATAGGTGCGGATCGCGAGGCGGTCGACCGGCGGCGTGCCGATGATCGAAAGGTCGCGCACCCCGGTCAGCGACAGTTGCAGCGTGCGCGGGATCGGCGTCGCGGTCAGGGTCAGGACGTGGACGTCTGACCGCATCTCTTTCAGGCGTTCCTTGTGCTGAACGCCGAAGTGTTGTTCCTCATCAATGACTAATAGGCCGAGGTTGCGGAAGGTGACGGCCTTCGCCAGGACCGCATGGGTGCCGATCACGATATCCACCGTGCCGTCCGCCATCCCCTCCCGCGTCTTGCCTGCGTCCTTGGCGGAGACAAAGCGCGACAGCGGCTTGACGTTGATCGCAGTGCCCCGGAACCGGTCCGAGAAGGTGCGGAAATGCTGGCGGGCAAGCAGCGTCGTCGGCGCGATGACTGCGACCTGCACCCCCGACATGGCGGCGATGAAGGCGGCGCGCATCGCAACCTCGGTCTTGCCGAAGCCGACATCGCCGACGACGAGCCGGTCCATCGGCCTGCCCTCGGTCAGGTCAGTGCCGACATCGCCGATGGCCGACATCTGGTCGTCGGTCTCCTGATAGGGAAACTTCGCGGCGAAGGCGTCATATTCGTGATGCGGCGCCTCAAGGATCGGCGCCTTCCTCAGGTAGCGTTCGGCGGCGACGCGGATCAGCCTCTCGGCGATCTGGCGGATGCGTTCCTTCAGCCGCGCCTTCTTTGCCTGCCATGCGCCACCGCCAAGCTTGTCGAGAAGCCCTTCTTCGTGGCCATAGCGGCTGAGCAGTTCGATGTTTTCGACCGGCAGGAACAGACGGTCGCCGCCGGCATATTCCAGCGACACGCAATCATGCGGCGCGCCAAGCGCGGTGATTGTCTCAAGCCCCTTGTAGCGGCCGACGCCATGATCGACATGGACGACAAGATCGCCGGGCGTCAGCGACTGAGCTTCGGTCAGGAAGTTCTCGGCTTTCCTGCGTTTTTTCGCACCCCGGATCAGCCGTTCGCCGAGGACGTCCTGTTCCGAAATGACCGTCAGGTCATACCCGGTGAAGCCGTGTTCCAGCGCCCAGACGGCAAGGAACAACCCGCCCTTGCCCTCGGGCACGTCGCGGATGTCACGGATCAGCTTGGCGCCAACGAGGTCTTCGTCTTCGAGAAGCCCTTTGAGCCGTTCCCGCGCACCTTCGGAATAGGAAGCGACGACGACCTGCCCATCCGCGCGCTTCGCATTCACATGGTCAGCCAAGGCACCGAAAAGATTGACATTCTCCAAGGCGCGCTCGGGCGAGAAGTTGCGCCCGATGCGGCCCCCGGCATCAAGGACGCCCGGCCCCGTCGCCTGCGGCAGGGCGGCAAGCTGGATCACCCTATGGCCGGCGATCGCCGCTTCCCAACCGGCGTCGTCGAGGTAGAGCAGCGCCGGCGGACAGGGCTTGTAGACCGTATCCATCCGGTCCTTGCGCTTCATCGCCTCGCGGCGGGCGTCGTACTGATCCTCGATCCCCTCCCAGCGCGACAGGCGGGCCGGGGTGAGTTGATCGTCGAGCATGACCGAAGCGCCGGGAAGATAGGCAAAAAGCGTCTCAAGCCGTTCGTGGAAGAACGGCAGCCAATGCTCCATCCCGGCATGCTTTCTGCCGGCGCTGACTGCCTCGTAAAGCGGGTCGTCGGTGCCCGCCGCGCCGAACTCGATCCGGTAGTTCTGCCGGAACCGGGTGATCGCCGCCTCGTCAAGGATCACCTCGGAGACCGGCGCAAACTCCACCACCGTCAGCTTTTCCGTGGTCCGCTGGGTCGCCGCGTCGAACCGCCGCGCACCGTCCAGAACGTCGCCGAAAAGATCGAGCCTGACCGGCCCGCCCTCACCCGGCGGATAGATGTCGATGATGCCGCCGCGCACGGCATAGTCGCCGGGCTCGGTCACTGTAGGCGACTGCGAAAAGCCCATGCGGACGAGGAAATCACGCAGGGCTTTCTCGTTGACGCGGTTCCCGACGCGGGCGGTGAAGGCGGCGGCCTTCAGAATCTCGGGCGCCGGCAGCTTCTGGGTTGCGGCGTTGAGCGTGGTCAGAAGGATGAAGGGCTGCGGCAGGCCCTGCGCCAGTGCCGCGAGCGTCGCCATCCGCGTGGCGGAAACATCGGCATTCGGCGACACCCGGTCATAGGGCAGGCAGTCCCAGGCCGGAAAGGTCAGGACCAGCGCGTCGGGCGCGAAGAAGGCCAGCGCCGCGCGCATCGCCTCCATCCGCCGGTCGTCGCGGGCGACATGGACGACTGGCGCGCCCTTGCCCAGTTCGCGGGCAAGAAGGCGGGCGTCGAACCCCTCGGGGGCACCGGAGAGCGTGATGTGATTGGCGGTGTTCATGCCCGTCACCTAGCGCTCCGCATGGCCGTGTCAACCGGGCAGGATCGAGATGTTGAAATTCTGGAGCATCCCCCAGAAGGCGGTGATGAAGATCGAAATCATGCCGATCACCTGCACCGTGATCCGGTGCAGCGCCAGCCGGCGGTGAAGTGCCTCGCCTGCCTCGGCGCCGTCGCGGATCTTGCGGGCGGTCGCGACGCTCATCATCCCCACGAGCGACAGCGGCAGAAGGATGAGGACCAGCGCCTGCGCAAATTCGGAGCCGTAGACGAAGCCGGTCAGGATCAGCGTGGTCACGGCGAAGCACAGAAGCGCCAAAAGGATCACCCCGGCCTCGTCGGCGATGTAGAGAATGCGCGAGACGTTGACGCGGGCAATGTCGGTCAGGTCCTGTTCGGCCTGTCCACCGACGCGGCGGGCGCGCAGCACCATGTCATAGGGGATGCCCAGAACCCAGTGCGAGGCGGAAGACCAGGCAACCGCAAGGGCGATCCAGTACCAGAGGTTGGAAAAGGATCTGAGGTCGATCAGATCGAAAATCAGTATCGTCCAGTCCAAATCCTGCCCCCGGGCCCGCGCGGTCTTTTCGGCGCTTGCCGCGATGCTACCTGCGCCCTGCGGCGGATTCCACCCTTGAGATGGTCTAAAAAGCATGGCACCGGAGGGGAATACCCGGCCGGAGGCTTCCATGACACCGATCCACGCCCCCTACCCCGCTGCCCGTTTCCGCCGCCTGCGCCGGACGGCGGCGCTGCGCGACCTCGTGGCCGAGGAACGGCTGAGCGTGAAAGACCTGATCTGGCCGGTTTTCGTGACCGACGTGGCGGGCGCGGATGTGGAAGTCGCCTCGATGCCCGGCGTCACCCGCCGAACCGTCGACGGCACCGTCCGCGCGGCGGAAGAGGCGGCTCGGCTCGGCATCCCGGCGATCTGCCTTTTCCCCTATACCGATCCCGCGCTTCGGACCGAAGCCTGTGAAGAGGCATGGAACCCCGAAAACATCACCAACCGCACCATCCGCGCGATCAAGGCGGCGGTGCCGGAGATTGCGGTGATGACCGATATCGCGCTCGACCCCTACAATGCCAATGGCCATGACGGGCTGGTGCGGAACGGCGTGATCCTGAATGACGAGACGGTCGAATGCCTTGTACGCATGGCTTTGGCGCAGGCCGAGGCCGGGGCGGATATCCTTGGCCCCTCCGACATGATGGACGGTCGGATCGGCGCGATCCGGTCGGCGCTGGAAGCTGCGGGCCACAAGGATGTGGCGATCCTGTCCTATGCCGCGAAATATGCATCGGCCTTCTATGGCCCGTTCCGCGATGCCGTCGGCGCCTCGGGTGCGCTAAGGGGCGACAAGAAGACCTACCAGATGAACCCGGCGAACCGGGACGAGGCCTTGCGCCTTGTCGCCCGCGATCTGGCCGAAGGGGCCGACATGGTCATGGTCAAGCCCGGCATGCC
>DJUV01000215.1 GCA_002440625.1 Rhodobacteraceae bacterium UBA6273
CGTCGCCGCCGTCGATGCTGTCAGCCTCGGTGCCGCCATCGACGTAGTCGTCGCCGAGGCCACCCCTGATGCTGTCCGTTCCCGCGTCGCCAAGGAGAGAGTCATTGCCGGCATCGCCGTCGATCGTATCGGCCCCAGCGCCGCCAAGGATGGTGTCGGCGAACACCCCGGTGCCGCCATAAAGCGAGTCATTGCCGTCGCCGCCGTCGATGCTGTCGGCCTCGGTGCCGCCGTCAACATAGTCGTTGCCGAGGCCGCCAAGGATGCTGTCGATCCCTGCGCCGCCGAGAAGCGAGTCATCGCCGTCGCCGCCATCGAGCGTGTCGTTGCCGATGCCGCCGAGGATAGTGTCGTTGAAGACCCCGGTGCCGCCGAAGAGCGAGTCGTTGCCGTCGCCGCCATCGATGGAGTCGGTTCCGGTGCCGCCATCGACATAGTCGTCGCCAAGCCCAGACAGGACGGTGTCGTTGCCCACCCCGGCACGCACACGGTCATCCTGCCATGCGGTCGTCGCGCCGGTGATGCCGTCGCCGTTGTCGATGCGGTCCGATCCGTTGGCGATCGGCTCGACATAGGCAGCGTTGATGAGATCGTTTCCGGCGGTACCTTCGACATAGCCGTCATCGAAGCCGGTGACGGTCCGGTCAGTGCCCATCCCGGTATAGCTGGTCACGCCGCCGGTTATCCCGGTCAGGGCAATCGAGACGATGGGCCTGGCCTCGTAGACCGCTGTATCCGGGGCCGGGGCCGCCACCGTTTCCGGCGACAAGAAGAGCCGGCCGGCGGTGTCCTGTGCGATGACCGCGGTGACCGTTCCGGTGGTGCCGTCGGCATAGGTGACGGTCGCGTTGTAGATGATCGAGGCGTCGAAGGTGAAGGTCTGCACCCCCGCCCCGATATTGGTCGAGAACTGGTCGTTGGAGGCGTTGTTGTCCTGATCGAGCGCAGTGGCACTGCCGCCGTTGTTGATCATCGTCACCTGGGTGACGCGGTTGTAGAGCGGATCGGTGGAGGAGCCGAAGGTCTGGTTGACCAGTGCCGAAGCGTTTTCGGCGTTGGTGTTCCCCTCGGTGGGGTCGATCTGGGTTCCGAAGGTCCCGAGGTAGATCCAGTTGAACGTCGTTGCCATTTACCAATACCACCCGTTCGGCATGCCGCCAGTCACACGGATGCAGGGACGATGATCGCCCCCGCGCATGGTCGGATCGGTCCGGCACAGAGCCATGGTCACACTCGCATCGCCCGCAGCACCGGGACAGCACCCATTGCTGATTCGGTACCTTATCGCACTGGAAAATGGCTTAATCATGCTCTGCCCTCGGTGACAGACCATATTCCTACTGATGCCGAACGCACCAAAACTTTCTGCCGACCGTGGCCGGAACGGTACGGGTCGACCGCCTGACGCCGCATTAGCCCTCCATCGCCTCCAGCTCGTCGATCATCCCGGCGATCATGTTCAGCCCCTTGAGCCAGAAGGCCGGGTCCGAGGCGTCTAGGCCGAAGGGCGCCAGAAGCTCCTTGTGGTGCTTCGATCCGCCGGCTTTCAGCATGTCGAAATACTTCGTCTGGAATTCGGGAAGGCCTTCCTCGTAGGCGGCATAAAGCGCGTTCACCAGACCGTCGCCGAAGGCATAGGCATAGACGTAGAAGGGCGTGTGGACGAAATGCGGGATGTAGGACCAGAAGGTCTCATACCCCGGCATGAAGTCGAAGGCAGGGCCAAGGCTTTCGGCCTGCACGCTCATCCAGAGCGCGCCGATATCCTCGGGCGTCAGTTCCCCGGCGCGGCGGGCGGCGTGGAGCTTGCATTCGAAATCGTAGAAGGCGATCTGGCGGACGACCGTGTTGATCATGTCCTCGACCTTGCCGGCGAGGAGGGTCTTCCTTTCATTCTGGTCCTTGGCTTGGGCGAGAAGCGCGCGGAAGGTCAGCATCTCGCCAAAGACGGATGCGGTCTCGGCCAGCGTCAGCGGTGTCGAGGACAGCATCTCGCCCTGAGGTGCCGCCAGCACCTGATGGACGCCGTGGCCAAGCTCATGCGCCAGCGTCATCACGTCGCGCTGCTTGCCGAGGTAGTTGAGCATCACATAGGGGTGGACGTCGGTTACGGTCGGATGGGCGAAGGCACCCGGCGCCTTGCCCGGCTTCACGCCGGCGTCGATCCAGCCCTTGTCGAAGAAAGGCTCGGCGATTTCAGCCATTTCCGGGGCGAAGTTTCCGTAAGCCTCCAGCACGGTCTTGCGCGCGGCCTCCCATTTGACCGTCTTCTTTTCCTCTATCGGCAGGGGCGCGTTGCGGTCCCAGACCTGCATCCGGTCAAGGCCCATCCACTTTGCCTTCAGCAGGTAGTAGCGGTGGCTGAGGCGCGGATAGGCGGCGACGACGGCATTCCTCAGCGCCTCGACCACCTCCGGTTCGACATGGTTGGCAAGGTGGCGCGAGGTCTGCGGCGTCGGCATCTTGCGCCAGCGGTCGTCGATCTCCTTCTCCTTCGCTAGCGTGTTATGAACGCGGGCGAAGAGCTTGATGTTCTTCTCGAAAACGCCAGCCAGCGCCTGCGCCGCCGCCTCGCGCCGCGGCCGCTCCGGCTCGCTCAGAAGGTTCAGCGTCGCCTCAAGGCTGAGCGGTTCCTCCTCGCCCTCGACGGTGAACTCCAGACCCGCCATGGTCTCGTCGAAAAGCTTGTTCCAGGCCGAGGCGCCGACGACCGAGGCGTCGTGAAGATAGCGCTCAAGCTCATCGGACAGCTGGTGCGGCTTCAGCGCCCGCATCCGGTCGAAAACCGGCCGGTAGCGGGCGATCTCGGCATTGGCGGAGAAGAGGGTAACATAAACATCATCTTCTATCCTGTTGAACTCAAGTGAGAAAAAGACAAGCGGCGTGGTGAAGTCGGTGATCCTGTCCTGGCAGTCCGACATGAACTTGGCCCGCGCGCCGTCCATGGTGTTCTGGTAGTAGCGCAAGCCCGCGAAAGACATGATCCGCCCGGCGATGCTTTCGATCTTCTCGTAACGGTGGATGCAGTCGAGCATCCCCTTGGCGTCGAGCGTCGCCAGCTTGCCCTCGTAATCCGCTGCGAACGAGGCGCAAGCGCCGTCGAGCCAGTCCATGTCGCGGGTCAGCTCGGGTGCATCCGGGCTGGCGTAAAGGTCGGCCAGGTCCCATTCCGGCAGCTTGCCAAGGCCGCCGCCCGAACCGGATTTGGCGTCGAAGACAGGGCGGGGAAGGCGGATGGTCATGGCGTACCTCTTTGCAAGCGTCGCGGTAGAGATAGGCACCCGCCGCAGCGGAAGGCAACCCGTGGGCCTTTCATCTTGCCCCAAATACCTCTGCCGGAGGCTTCCGCCCTCAGGACCGCGCGGCCAGAAGGGCCTTCAGCGCATCGAGCGTGTCGATCTCTTCCACCGGCTTGTCGCGGCGCCAGCGCCGCATGCGGGGAAAGCGCAGCGCGATCCCCGACTTGTGGCGCGGGCTGGCCTGAATGCCCTCGAAGGCAATCTCGAAGACCAGTTCCGGCGGCACCCGCCTGACCGGGCCGAAGCGTTCAAGCGTATTGGCCCGGACCCAGCGGGTGATCTCGGCAAACTCCGCATCCGTCAGGCCGGAATAGGCCTTGGCGAAGGGCACGAATTCCGCGCCGTCGCGGACGGCGAAGGTGAAGTCGGTGTAAAGGGTCGCGCGCCGCCCGTGGCCGGCCTGCGCATAGACCATGACCGCATCGACCGTCATCGGATCGGTCTTCCACTTCCACCAGTCGCCGCGCTTGCGCCCGACCGCATAGGCCGAGGCGCGCCGCTTCAGCATCAGCCCCTCGGCCCTGGCCTCCCCGGCGCTTTCGCGCCGCGCGGCAAGGTCGGGCCAGCCGGCGAAGGAAACTTCGGGCGAAAGTCTGACCGGCACTTCCCCCGGCAAAGCCCCGATCAATGCTGCAAGCCGCGCCCGGCGATCGGCAAGGGGCAGGGTCCGCAGGTCCTCACCGTCTGCCTCCAGAAGGTCATAGGCCAGCATCACCGCCGGCGCCTCGGCGAGAAGCTTCTTCGGCACCGACTTCCGCCCGATCCGCTTTTGCAGTTCCGCGAAGGGCAGGGGCGCGTCCTCTCCCCAGGCGAGGATCTCGCCGTCGATCACGGTGCCATCCGGCAGCCAGTCGACGGCGCGGGCAAATTCCGGGAAGCGGTCGGTGATAAGCTCCTCACCCCGCGACCAGAGGTGATGGACACCGCCGCGCAGGACAAGCTGGCCCCGGATGCCGTCCCATTTCCATTCGGCGAGCCAGTCCGCCGGTTCGCCGAGCGTTTCGGGCGCATCGTCCAAAGGATGGGCGAGGCAGAAGGGGTATGGCCGCGACAGGTCGGCCCCGGGGTCGTTGGCGTGAATGAGGCTCTGGAACGTCACCGTGTCGGGCGTCCAGTTGCCCATCAGCCGGTGCGCTAGTTCCGCCTCGTCCAGCCCTGTCGCTTGCGACAGGGCGCGGGTCATCAGCTTCTGGCTCACTCCCATGCGAAAGCCGCCGGTGATGAGCTTGTTGAAAAGGAACCTCTCCTCGCCCTTCAGCTCCGCCCAGGCGCCGGTGATCGCTTCCCGCCGCTCTGCCACCGGCCGTCCCGTGAGGGCGCGGATGCGGGCGATCCAGTCGCCGAGGCTGAGGTCGCTGGCCGCCACAGCCTCGGGCAGGACCAACGCAATGGTTTCCGCCAGATCGCCCACCACCGGATAGCTTTCCTCGAAAAGCCAGAGCGGGATGCCCGCCGCCTCCGCCGCCCATTCCTTTAGTTCCGTCGCCGTCACGCTGCGTTTCGGGCGGCGGCCGGAGAGAAGCGCGATGGTCCAGAGCCGGTCGGCCTCGGGCGCCTCGCGGAAATAGGCGGCGAGTGCGGCGACCCTCGCATTGGTGGCCGTGGTGCCGTCAAGCTCGGCGAAAAGGCGGGCGAAGCGCTTCATGGCACGGCCTCTTCCTCATCGCCGCCAAAGCCGGTCTCAACGATCCCGGCGTCATAGCCCTGTTCCGCCAGCCAGCGCCGGAAGGGCTGTGTATAGCCGTGGGTGACGAAAACCCGTTCTGCCCCAGTGGCGGCGATGGCGGCATTCAACCCGCCCCAGTCGGCATGGTCCGACAGGATGAACCCCTTGCCCAGCCCGCGCCGCCGCCGCACGCCCCGAAGGCGCATCCAGCCCGAGGCGAAGGCTTCCGCCGAAGGCCCGAAGCGCCGCGCCCAAGGCGACCCGAGCGCGGAGGGCGGGGCGAGGATGATCGCGCCCTTGGCCGATGCCGCCGTCGTCGCGGGCATCACCAGCATCGTCGGGGGCAGGGCGAGGCCGCTTGCCCTGAGTGCCGCGTTGACGTTTTCGACTGCGCCATGCGTCAGGATCGGGCCGATGGCGGGGTCGAGATGGGCGAGGATGCGCTGCGCCTTGCCAAGCGCATAGGCGCCGATGACCGAGACCCGGCCTTCATCGCGATTGGCCCGCCACCAGTGGTTTATGTCGGCCATCACCTCCGCCTGCGGCGCCCAGCGGAAGACCGGCAGGCCGAAGGTGCATTCGCTGATGAAGGTATGGCAGTGGACCGGTTCGAAAGGTTCCGAAAGGCCGTCCGGTTCGGTCTTGTAGTCGCCCGATACCACCCAGACCTCACCCGCGATCTCGACCCGGATCTGCGCCGATCCCGGCACATGGCCGGCGGGGTGGAAGCTGACCGTGGCATCGCCGATCTTCAGCCTCTCGCCATAAGACACCGTCTGTAGCGCGATCTCGCCCAGCCGCAGCCGCAACACAGCCGCGCCGCTCGCCACGGTCAGGTAGCGGCAATGGCCGGGGCGGGCGTGGTCGGAATGGCCGTGGGTGATAAGCGCCCGGTCCACCGGCTTCCACGGATCGACGTAGAAGTCGCCCGCGGCACAGAAAAGGCCGCGGTCGGTGAAGCTGAGGACGGGCGTTCGGGGCATGGGCTATCCACGGCTCGGGGGAGGTCCAGCCTGCCACAGAAGTTCCGCCAACTGCCGAAAAAACATGCGTTCGCCTTTGCCGCGCGGGGTTTCGGATTTATGGCCCTTCCCATCCCCCGCGCCGCTGCCTAGTCTTTCATCAAAAGCACGGAACGGGGATGAGTATGGAGACGGCGTTCTTCAACGAGATGTTCGACGGCAACGGGGTCCGGCCCCATTACGCGAAACTCGGCGACTGGACGCGCGACATGCCAGCCCAGTGGCGCCAGATGAAGCAGGCCGAGGCGGAGTCTCTCTTCCGCCGCATCGGCATCACCTTCGCGGTTTACGGCGAAGGTGGCGACCCCGACCGGCTTATCCCCTTCGACATGTTCCCCCGCGTCTTCACCCAGGCCGAATGGCGGCGGTTGGAGCGCGGCATCAAGCAGCGCGCCAAGGCACTGAACGCCTTCCTTGTCGATGTCTACGGGCGCGGCGAGATCATCCGCGCCGGCCGCATTCCCGGCCGCATGATCTATGGCAACGAGGCTTACGAAAAGGCGATGGCGGGCTTCGTGCCGCCGAAGGGGGTGTTTTCCCATATCGTCGGCATCGACCTTGTCCGCACCGGGCCGAACGACTTCTTCGTGCTCGAAGACAACTGCCGCACGCCATCGGGCGTCAGCTACATGCTGGAAAACCGCGAGATCATGATGCGGATGTTCCCCGCCCTTTTCCGCGAGAACCGGATCGAGCCGGTCGAGGCTTACCCGGGGCTTCTGCGCCGGACGCTCGCCTCGGTCGCACCCCAGCGCTGCGAGGGCGAGCCGACCGTGGCGATCCTGACGCCGGGGCATTTCAACTCGGCCTATTACGAACATTCCTTCCTCGCCGACATGATGGGCGTGGAACTGGTCGAGGCGCCCGATCTTTTTGTCGAGGGCGGCTTTGTCTGGATGCGCACGACCGAGGGGCCGAAGAAGGTCGATGTGATCTACCGGCGGATCGACGATTCCTTCCTTGATCCCCTTTGCTTCCGGCCTGACTCCATGCTTGGCGTGCCGGGATTGATGGATGTCTACCGTTCCGGCGGCGTCACCATCGCCTCGGCCCCCGGTGCGGGTGTCTCGGACGACAAGGCGGTCTATACATTCGTTCCGGAGATGATCCGCTTCTATCTCGGCGAAGAACCGATTCTGC
The DNA here is from genome assembly GCA_002440625.1 of Rhodobacteraceae bacterium UBA6273. GTDB lineage: Bacteria > Pseudomonadota > Alphaproteobacteria > Rhodobacterales > Rhodobacteraceae > Albidovulum. The sequence goes on from DJUV01000215.1 coordinate 7,128, forward strand.
AGAACGTGCCGACATGGCAATGCAGCAAGCCGGACGATCTTGGCTATGTGCTTGATAATTTGGCGGAACTGGTGGTGAAAGAGGTTCACGGCTCGGGCGGCTACGGCATGCTCGTCGGCCCGAAATCCACCAAGGCTGAGGTCGCGGCCTTTGCCGAACGGATCAAGGCCGACCCCGACAATTACATCGCCCAGCCGACGCTGTCGCTCTCGACCTGCCCCTCCTTCGTGGAAGAGGGGATCGCGCCCCGCCATGTCGACCTCAGGCCCTATTGCCTTGTCGGCGAGAAGATCGAGCTTGTGCCCGGCGGGCTGACACGGGTGGCGCTGCGCGAAGGCTCGCTCGTCGTCAATTCCTCGCAAGGCGGCGGCGTCAAGGACACCTGGGTGCTGGCGGAGTGATGGGATGCTGAGCAGGACCGCCGACAACCTCTTCTGGATCGGCCGCTACATGGAGCGGGCCGAGATGACCGCCCGGCTGCTTGAGGTGGGCGCGCGGATAGCACTTCTGCCCTCGGCCGGGCATGGCTACCGCAACGAATGGGATTCGCTGCTGCAAGCCTCCGGGACCGCCGACGGGTTCAACCGCAAATACGGCGACCCGGTGCAGCGCAACATCGAAAGCTATCTCTTCTTCGACCGTGATAATCCGTCCTCCGTCGCCTCATGCCTTGAACGGGCGCGGGAAAACGGGCGGATCGTGCGCACCGCGCTGACGGGGCAGATGTGGGATGCGCTGAACACGGCGTTCCAGGAGGTTCGCCAGCTTGAACGCCAACCGCGGAGCGATCTGGAACTCAGCCGCCTGACCGAATGGACGATGCGGCAGGCCGCCCTTCTGCGGGGCGCCATCGAAACCACGCACTTAAGAAACGACGGCTACGATTTCCTCGGCCTTGGCTATGCCCTGGAACGGGCCGACAACACCGCCCGTCTGATCGACGTGAAATACTACGTCCTTCTGCCGCGCATCGACTTCGTCGGGTCTGAACTCGACAACTACCAATGGACGACGCTCCTGCGCGCGATGTCGGCGCAGCGGGCCTTTCATTGGGCCTATGGCGGCGACGTGACGCCGCGCAAGATCGCCGACTTCCTGATCCTCAACAGTAAGTCGCCCCGGTCGCTGATGGCTTCGGCCCTTCTTCTAGCACGACATCTCCAGCAACTCGAAGCCGCCTATGGCCGCCGCACCGCCGCGCAAGAGGCGGGCGAAGCCATGCGCGATGCGCTGAAGAACCTGACGGTCGATGACATTTTCGACGAGGGGATGCATGAATTCCTGACCCGGTTCATCGGCCAGATCGGCCAGATCGGCGGCATCATCTATGCGACTTACTTAAGCGGGGAAGCACGATGATCATCTCGGTCACTCACCGCACCGTCTACAGTTACGACGCGCCCCTCAGGGTTGCGGTGCAAAGCCTGCGCCTGACGCCCTCGGTCTTTGACGGGCAGCGGGTGATCGACTGGAACATCGCGGTCGAGGGCGGCACGCGCGGAGCGGGGTTCCGCGACGGGGCCGGCGACTGGATCGAAAGCTGGTCGGTGCGCGGCCCGGCGGAGCGGGTCGAGGTGACGGTCACCGGGCTTGTCGAGACGAAGGACCTGATCGGCGTTCTTCAGGGGCACCGCGAAAGCGTCAGCCCCCTTGTCTACCGGCGCGATACTCCCGCTACCCTGGCCGATGCGGCGCTGATCGCGCTGGCCGCCGGCGCAGTTCAGGAGGGGGCGAGCCCCTTGGACAACGGCCATGCTCTCTCGCGGGCGGTGGCGGCGGCCATCGCCTACCGCCCCGGTGCGACCGAGGCGCATACCTCCGCCGCCGAGGCGCTGGCGCTGGGCGAGGGCGTCTGCCAGGACCATGCCCATGCGCTGATCGCGGCGGCGCGGAGCAGGGACATCCCGGCGCGCTATGTCTCGGGCTATCTGCTCGCCGATCAGGACGGGAAGGAGCATGAGGCCGCCCATGCCTGGGCCGAGCTCTGGATCGACGGGCTGGGCTGGGTCGGCTTCGATCCGGCCAACGAATGCTGCCCGAACGACCTCTATGTGCGGCTGGCCTCGGGCTTTGACGCCACGGACGCCGCGCCCATCCGCGGCATCGCCAGCGGCACCGGCACCGAGACGCTTGACGTGACGGTGGCTGTCAGTGCAGGCCAGAGTCAGCACCAACAATAGCACGCGCGCCACGCTGCTGCGCGATTCTGGGGGATACCGGGAACTGCCATGACGTATTGTGTCGGCCTTCTGCTCGACAAGGGCATGATCCTCTTGTCGGATACCCGCACCAATGCCGGGCTCGACAACATCGCGACCTATCGCAAGATGTACACGTTCGAGGACCCCGGCGAGCGGATCGTCGTCATTCTGGCGGCGGGCAGCCTGTCGGTGACGCAGACCACCATCGCCGAGTTGCACGAGGCGATCGAGTCGCCGGAAGCGACGCCCGATACATCGATCATGCAGGCGCCGACCATGCTGAAGGTGGCGGCGATCATCGGCGATACGCTGTCGAAGGTGCGGCTTTCGGTCGATGACAAGCTCGCGGTGATGCGGCAGGGGGCTTCGGCCTCGCTGATCGTCGCGGGGCAGCGGAAGGGCGGCACCATGCGCCTTTTCCTCGTCTACCCGGAAGGCAATTTCATCGAGGCTACGGACGACACGCCCTTCCTGCAGATCGGCGAGCACAAATACGGCAAGCCGATCCTTGACCGGATCGTGCGGCCGGAAACCTCGATCGAGGACGGGCTGAAGGCGGTGCTTCTGTCGATGGATTCGACGCTGCGGTCGAACCTGTCGGTCGGGATGCCGCTCGACCTCGCGGTGATCCTGACGGATGAATGCCGCGTCTCGACCCGGCGCCGGATCGAGGCGGGCGATCCCGATTTCGTGCAGATGAGCCTCGCATGGTCGCAGGCGCTGCGCGACAGTTTTACGAAGATCGAAGTCTAGGATGGACGTGAAAATGGTCCAAGGTGCAACGAAGGGCCGCGCCTGACCCGAGGGTGGGCGCCATCGCGCCCGCCCTGGGGGCGGGTCGGGCGCGGCCCGGCCGCTTTGGGCGACCGGGCGAGGGAGAGGCCAGCACTCGGGAGGGAAGTACGCCCTACCGGCTCCGGTCAAAAAGCGCCGCCGCCCGGTCGTAGAACATTTGCCGGACCGGCGGGCGTTCCATCATGATCTCATGTTCGGCATCGGGGACGAGGACAAACTCCGCCTCCGGCCACGCCGCCATCCGCCGCTTGATCGCGTCGATATGGACGATCCTCTCGGCAACACCCAAGACCGTCAGGCAGGGATAGTCCGGCGCCGGCATCGCCATCAGCCGCCGCGTCTCGATCAGCGCCTGACCGAGCCATTGCAGCGTCGGCCCGCCGATGGCGAGTTCGGGATGCTCCCTGACTTGCCGCTGCATGAAGGCGTACATCGGCTCGTCACGGGTCAGGAGATTGTCGTCATAGGGCGCTTCGGCGACATAGGTGATGCGCGAGGTGCTGGGCGTCAGCCGCCCGCCAAGCCCGACGCGCGGGGCGGCGGTGCCAAGTGCCCAGGCGACGGGCCGCATGGCGCTTTGCATCTTGATGCCCCACATCGGCGCCGAAAAGGCCACGGCCCTGACCGGCAGCCGGTTGTGGAGCGACCGCAAACCGATGCAGCCGCCCATCGAATGGCCGACAAGATACCACGGCTCCGGCAGACCCTCCGACCTCAGCCAGTCGGTCAGAGCTTCAACGTCGCGCTGGTAGTCGTCGAAGGTCAGGACATGGCCGGGCGCGGGGTCGGTCAGGAGACGGTCGGCGATACCCTGACCGCGCCAGTCCACCGTCGCCAGCGAAAAGCCCCTTGCAGCGAACTCAACCGCCGCCGGCCCGTATTTCTCGATATATTCCGTGCGGCCGGGGAAGAGCAGGACCGTGCCCTTCTCGCCGGCGCGCCAATGGGCCGCGCGGATGCGCACACCGTCCCGCGTCTTCAGCCAGACGCAGACACCGGAGGGCGGCGTCGCGGTGACGTCGCCGAAAAACGGCGCGGCCTCCATCGTCAGCCGAGCGCCGCGCCCAGCTGCATCGCAAGGCCCATGTCGCCATCGACGGC
>DJUV01000216.1 GCA_002440625.1 Rhodobacteraceae bacterium UBA6273
GCCCTTGCAGACGCCGTTGCAGCCACAGATTTCCGCCTCAGGCGGCAAGGCTGCAACGGCCGCCATAGGGTCCGCCTTGGACCCTCCGGCGAAGGCGGGGCCGAAGATCAGCGTGTCGCGCATCGCGGCCACGTCGGCTCCGTCCTTGATGAGGCCGAAGAACCATGACCCGTCGGCGGTGTCGCCGTACAGGACGGCGCCGATCAGCCTGTCGCCCTCAAGGATCAGGCGCTTGTAAATGCCGCGCCCCGGATCGCGGAAGACGATATCCTCGCGCCCCGGTCCTTCGGCGAAGTCGCCGGCGCTGAAGAGGTCGACACCGGTGACCTTGAGCTTGGTCGCGGTCTGGACCGGCTGGAAGATGGCCTCTTCGTCGGCAAGCGTCCTGGCGAGGATCTTCGCCTGGTCGTAGAGCGGCGCGACAAGGCCAAAGAGCTGCTTGTTGTGTTCAACGCATTCGCCGATGGCGAAGACCGAGGGGTCGGAGGTGCGAAGCTGGTCATCGACGACGATGCCGCGCGCGACCTCAAGATGCGCGTCGGTGGCAAGCCGCGTTTCGGGCCGGATGCCGACGGCCATGCAGACGAGATCGGCGGGGTAGATGGTGCCATCCTCCAGAAGCACCGCCTCGACCCGGTCATGGCCGAGGATCGCCTTGGTGGCACCCCTGCAATGGACGGTGATGCCCTTCTTTTCGAGGTCCTTCTGGAGAAGGTAGCCGGCGGCGGGATCAAGTTGCCGCTCCATCAGGTGGCCCATCAGGTGAATGACCGTCACCTTGGCCCCGCGCAGGGCCATCCCCGCCGCCGCCTCAAGCCCCAGAAGCCCACCGCCGATGACGACGGCATTGGCGCCGGGCTTAGCCGCCGCGATCATGGCATTCGTATCCTCAAGATCGCGGTAGCTGACGACGCCGGGAAGATCCTTGCCTGCGACCGGAATGATGAAGGGGGCCGAGCCGGTGGCGATGACCAGCCGGTCATAGGGCGTCTCGCCCTTGGCCGTGACCACCACCTTGCGTGCGCGGTCGATCTTCGTGACATGCTCGCCGAAGCGGCAGGCGATGCCGTTGGCGGCATACCAGTCAGCATCATGGGTTACGATCTCGCCAAAGGTCTTTTCGCCCGACAGGACCGGCGACAGCATGATGCGGTTGTAGTTGCCGCGCGGCTCGCCGTTGAAAAGGGTGATGTCATACCGGCCGGGGGCGGTTTCCAAAAGATGCTCCAGCATCCGGCCCGAGGCCATGCCGGCCCCGATGATGACGAGGCGTTCAGCCATCACGCGGCCTCCTTCTTCATTGCGCCGTGTTCGTATTCCTCAAGGAAATCCATGACTTCCTGCCGGTAGTGGTAATAGTCGGGGTGGTCGAGCAGCGCCTTCCTCGTGCGCGGGCGCGGCAGTTTGACCTCAGTGATCTTGCCGATGGTGGCGCGGGGGCCGTTGGTCATCATCACCACGCGGTCGGCCAGAAGGATCGCCTCGTCCACGTCGTGGGTGACGCAGATCGCGGTGACCCTGGTGCGGGACCAGACCTCCATCAGCACTTCCTGAAGTTCCCACCGGGTCAGGCTGTCGAGCATGCCGAAGGGTTCGTCGAGCAACAGGAGCTTTGGGCTGAGCGCGAAGGCGCGGGCGATGCCGACGCGCTGGCGCATGCCGTTCGACATATCGGCGGCGGGGCGGTCCATGTGATCGGCAAGGCCGACGCGTTCAAGGTAGTATTCGACGACCTCCTGCCGCTCGCCCTGCGTGGCCTTCGGATAGACCTTGTCCACACCGATGGCGACGTTCTCCTTTGCGGAAAGCCAGGGGAAGAGGTTCGGCGACTGGAAGACCACGGCGCGCTCGGGGTCGGCGCCTTCGACATGGTAGCCGTCGAGCTTGATCGCGCCCTTCGAGATCGGGTTCAGCCCGGCGGTCATGCTGAGAACGGTGGACTTGCCGCAGCCGGAATGGCCGATGAGCGAGATGAATTCTCCCTTGTGGAGCGTCAGGTTCACATCCTCCACGACCGTCAGCGGGCCTCTCGGCGTCGGGTAGACCTTGTGCAGTTGCGAGAACTGCAGATAGCGCGCGTCGATCGGGCTGGCCGAGGCCTTGGCATTGGCGCGGGGCAGGGCGTGGCGCGGGGTGACATCGGGCATCGTCCGCGTCTCGGCGGCCTTCGCCGCCATGCCCACGTCCATGAGGTAGGCGGTGATGGCAGCGCGGAGGTGCTTGTAGCGGGCATTCTCGCCCATCGCATGGCGCTCGCGCGGGCGGGGCAGATCGACGGTGAAGACCTCGCCGAGCGTGCCGTCGGGGTTGAGGCAGGCGATGCGGTCGGCCAGCACCAGCGCCTCGTCCACGTCATTGGTGATGAGGACGACGGTGCGACGGTCGGCCTCCCAGATCGCCTCGATCTCGGCCGCGACATTGGCGCGGGTCAGCGCGTCGAGTGCCGAGAGGGGTTCGTCCATCAGCATCACCTCGGGCGCCATGGCGAGCGCGCGGGCCACGGCGACGCGCTGGCGCATGCCGCCCGACAGTTCGGCGGGCCGGCGGTCGGCGGCGTGGGTGAGGCCGACCATGCCGATGTACTTCGTGACCAGCGCCGCGCGGTCGGCCTTCTGCGTCTTCGGGTTCACCGCGTCCACCGCAAGCGCGATGTTCCCCGCCACGGTCAGCCAGGGCATCAGCGCATAGGACTGGAAGACCAGCCCGCGCTCCGGCCCCGGTCCCGTGACCGGCTTGCCACGGAAGAGAACCTCGCCCTTGTCGGGCTTTGTCAGCCCCGCCATCAGGTTGATGAGCGTGGTCTTGCCCGAGCCGGAGAAGCCGAGGATGGCGAGGAATTCGCCTTCCTGCACCGAAAGGTCGAGATGGCGCAGCACCGGGCGGTCGCCGTAACCTTTGGAAACATTGCGGAATTCAAGGATGCTCATGGCGTCACCGGTTGTTGGTGTAGGTGAAGGCGGATTGCAGCGCATACATCACCCGGTCGAGAAGGAAGCCGATGAGGCCGATGGTCAGCACCGCGACCATGATCCGGGCGAGCGACTGGGAGGAGCCGTTCTGGAACTCATCCCAGACGAACTTCCCAAGGCCGGGGTTCTGGGCCAGCATCTCTGCCGCGATCAGCACCATCCAGCCGACGCCGAGCGACAGGCGAAGGCCGGTGAAGATCAGTGGCAGCGCCGAGGGCAGCACCAGCTTGGTGATCTTCTTCCAGGGGCTGAGCTTCAAGACCTTGCCGACATTGACGAGGTCCTTGTCGATGGAGGCAACACCAAGTGCTGTGTTGATGAGCGTCGGCCAGAGCGAGCAGAGCGTGACGGTGATGGCCGAGATCAGGAAGCTTTTCGACATGGCACCTTCGCCGCCGACATAGACCGCCGAGACGACCATGGTGACGATGGGCAGCCAGGCGAGTGGCGAGACCGGCTTGAAGACCTGCACCAAGGGGTTGATCGCCGCATTCGCCGTGGGTGACAGACCGGAGACGATGCCAAGCGGCACGGCAACGGCGGTGGCGATGAGGAAGCCGAAGAAGACCGTGCGGATCGAGGTCCAGATTTGCTCATAGTAGGTGGGCTTGCCGGTATAGGCGCGGCTCTTGACCTTGTCGGATTTGCCTTCCGCGATCAGGGCGGCGTTCTTTTCGGCCTGTTTGGCGTAGAAATCGACCTCCTTCGCTGTCTCGGCGCCCGCGTCTGCGTGAAGGACCAGCGCCTGTTCCCAGACCGCCTTGGGGCCGGGTATGGCGCCGAGCGAGGTCTGCACCATGGGCGCAAGCGCGGACCAGAGGAGGAGGAACCCGGCGATGGCGGCAAGTGGCACACCGAGCAGGCGCCAGATGTCCTTCAACTGCGCCTTCGGGTTGTCGCCCACGGCAAGGCGCAGGACCGGCGGCATGAAGGGCAGGCCGAGGGCCTTGAACCAGCCTTCCAGCCTGCCGATCCGGGCAAGTCGCCGGGCGCGGCGGTCTTCGGCGGCCTTCGGATCGGCAGCCAGCGAACGGTGATCTATGGCGGTCATCGTGTCGGTCCTTTCAGGGCCTCAAGGCTCAGTTGATGACGGCGCCATTGGCGACCGACTGGCCGGACTTGAGGCCGATGCTGAGGCTGTCGATGTAGGCGTTGGGCTTGGTGCCATCGTAACCCACACCGTCGATCACATCGGCGGCGGGGGTGGCCGCCCGGTAGCCGTCCGCGTCGAAGTCGAACATGTCCGCGCTGGCGTTGCCGTCGGCGATCACCGCCTCGGCGGCAGCCTTGTAAAGGTCTGGGCGGTAGACCTCTTTCGCGGTCGCGTCATACCAGGCGTCGGGCTGGTCCTCGGCGATCTGGCCCCAGCGGCGCATCTGGGTCAGGTACCAGACCGCGTCGGAATAGTAGGGGAAGGTCGCGTTGTAGCGGAAGAAGACGTTGAAATCCGGCACGTCGCGCTTGTCGCCCTTCTCGTATTCGAAGGTGCCGGTCATCGAATTGGCGATGACCGCCGCATCGGCGCCGACATATTCGGGGCGCGACAGAATCTCGACCGCCTCGGCGCGGTTGGCATTGTCGTTCTCATCGAGCCAGATCGCGGCGCGGATCAGCGCCTTGGTCAGGGCGAAGACGGTGTTGGGGTTCTCCTCGGCGAAGGCTTCGGTCAGGCCGAAGACCTTTTCGGGATTGTTCTTCCAGATCTCGTAATCGGTCACGACCGGAACGCCGATGCCCTTGAGAACCGCCTGCTGGTTCCATGGCTCGCCCACCGCATAGCCGTCGATGGTGCCGGCTTCGAGCGTGGCGGGCATCTGCGGCGGTGGCGTGACCGAAAGGTAGGCCTCGGCGCCGATCTGGCCGGAGACGTCGTCAGGGCTGTAGAAGCCGGGGTTGATGCCGCCCGCCGCCAGCCAGTAGCGGAGTTCGTAATTGTGGGTCGACACCGGGAAGACCATGCCCATGTTGAAGGGCCTTCCTTCCGCCTTGTACTCCTCGATCACCGGCTTCAGCGCCGCGGCCGAGATCGGATGCTGCGGCTTCCCGTCCGCATCCGTCGCGATGTTTTCCTTCATCAGGCTCCAGACGTCGTTCGACACGGTGATGCCGTTGCCGTTCAGGTCCATCGAGAAGGGCGTGATGATCTTTGCCTCGGTGCCATAACCGATACTCGCGGCGATGGGCTGCCCGGCAAGCATATGGGCGCCGTCCAGCTCACCCGCGATCACGCGATCCAGAAGCACCTTCCAGTTCGCCTGCGCCTCAAGCGTCACGTAAAGCCCTTCATCCTCGAAGAAGCCCTTTTCCTTGGCGATGGCGAGGGGGGCCATGTCGGTGAGCTTGATGAAGCCGAGCGTGAGTTCGTCTTTCTCGATGCCGGGGGTTTCGGCGAAGGCGGGCTGGGCGAGGATTGTGGTGAGCAGGAGCGCTTTGCGGATCATGGTCGGGTTCCTGAGTGAAGGGATGGGGGCAATCGAACGAAAATGGGCCGCGTGACACGCGCCGCGAGGGGATGCGGCGGGGTCAGGCGGCCTTGCCTGTCGTCCCGGACTGTCGGGAGGAAACGGAACGCCATTGTCCCGTCTTGAGAATGAGGTTCTGCGTCATCTCGGCCTTGGTCAACGATTCATGGGCGTGGATGCTGCGCGGCAGCTTCGATTGTCGCTGCGATGCAGCATTCTGCCGCTTTTTTGGTCAGGCGAGGGGGAAGGGGTCGAAAATCGCGCCGTCGAAGAAACGGTTCCGCGCCAGAATCAACTGGCCGTGGACGGCGGGCAGGGTCTCGTCATGAAGCAGCGCACCCTCGACCTTGTCCGAGGCGCGCGGCAGCGGAGCGCCGATCGGCGCGAGGTGCTGGCGGAAAAGATCGCTGCGGAAAACCGCCCTCGCGCTGGTCATCGCCTCGGCCCGGTCAAGGCCGAAGCGACTGGCGAGCCGCGCCCCGATCCAGGCGGCCTGACTGCGCCACGGGAAATTCGCAAGACCGTCATGGAAGCTCTGGAACTGCGGCACCTCGGCCTCCGGCCCCAATGGCGTGACCAGAAGCCGGTGCGACAGGGCGCGGTCGATGAGGTCGGGCGGCAGGTCGAGGTAAGCGGCGCGCGAAAGGACCTCGGCCAGTGTCGTGCGGTTGGCGGCGTTACCGGCCCAGCGGCCAGCCCGCCAAAGGGCGCGGAGCAGACGTCCGGCCAGTTCCGGCTCGGTCTCGGCCCAGCCCGCGCGGGTGGCCAGCACCTTTTCCGGCGCCTGCGACCAGATGGCCGATCCGGGCAGCACCAGCCGCGCGCCCGCCGTATCGACCGCATGGCTGCCCCAGGGCTCGCCCACGCAAAAGCCGTCGATCTCGCCCATCCGCATCGCCTCGGCCATGCGGGGCGGCGGGATGGTTCGCACCTCGACCGCAGCGCCGCCGGCGCGTTCGGTCCAGTAGGTCAGAAGCTCTGCCTGCATCGAGAAGGGGAAGGGGACGCCGACCCGAAGCTTGCGGCCAAGCCCCCGCAGCGCCGCGCCGGTCGCCACGGGATCGCCGAAGCCAATGTCGGGAAGGTCGGCGGAAAGACCGATGACCTGCCCGTTCAGGCTGAGGACCATCGGCGTCTCAAGGAGTTCGGTGCCGCCGCCAAGGCCGAGCGCGCGCGCCACCGGCACCACCGACAGCATCTGCGCCGCCGCGACATGACCGATGTCCAGCATGTCGCGCAGCATCGACCAGCTGGCTGCGCGAAGAAGCGAAAGATGCAGCCCCTCTTCCTCGGCAAAGCCGAACTCCGCCGCGACGATCAGTGGGGCCGCATCGACAAGCGGCATGTAGCCAAGCGCGATTTCCCTCATTTCAGCAGCTCCGCCGCCGTGACGATGGCGCCCGCCACCTCCGAGAGCCGCTTGCCCTGATCCATTGCCGCCTTGCGCATCAGGGCGTAGGCCTGATCCTCGGTCAGCCCCTTGGCGCGCATGATGAAGCCTTTGGCGCGGTCGATGATCTTGCGTTCCTCCAGCGCTGCCTTGGTGGCGGCAAGCTCGCTCCGCATCCGGCTGAAGAGGTGAAAGCGCGCGATGGCCGCGTCGAGCACCGGGCGGATGCGCTCGGGCCTGAGACCATCGACGACATAGGCGCTGATCCCGGCCTCGATGGCGGCCCGGGTCAGGCCGCTGTCGCTCTTGTCCACGAAGACCGCGACGGGCCGTTCGGTCGGGCCGGAGGCAAGCGCCAGCTCCTCGAGCATGTCGCGCGAGGGGCTGGCGATGTCGATGAGGACGAGGTCCGGGCGGATGTCGGCGACGCGCCGCGCCAGCCCGGCGCCATCGCCGAGGACGTGGACCCGGTGCCCGCCGGCGGCGCTCAGCGCATCCACGATCTGAAGCGCCCGCTGGCGATCAGGCTCGACCACGATGATGGTAAGTGTCTCGCTCATGCCGCCTTCGCTCAGCCCCCTACTTTCATCCTCCGCGGCGAGGCGCTTGTCATTGCTGCGCTGCGGCATGAGGCGTCCTGTCACTGCGATCGCCGTGAAAAGCGGCAAGCGGGGCGCATCTGATGAATCTCCGGGCGGCAAAAAAAACCACAACGCTCAGGAGTCCGGGGCGCCAGATTGCCGGACCTTGGTCCGATGACAGAGACGGCCAGAGGTCGGAAGATCGCGCCGATGAAGTCCGACGCTCGCGGCCAGTGGTCCGGGGCGGCTTCTCGCGGGGGGATGAATACAGAAGGATAAGATCAGCGCCGGCGGGTCCGGTGATCTGGATCAGGAAGGACAGAAAGATGAACACGATGAAGACAACCGCGCTCGCGCTCCGTCTTGCCGCGCTCCTCGGCACCACCGCCTTCTTCACGGCGAGCCCGGTGACCGTGCAGCTAGACGGCGTATCCGCCTTGCCGCAATTCACTCTGTCCGCGGCGCTCGCCAGCGGCGGCGATGACGGCGGCAACGACGGCGGCGGCGATGGCGGCGGCGATGGCGG
>DJUV01000318.1 GCA_002440625.1 Rhodobacteraceae bacterium UBA6273
CCGCCGATCACGAACTTGCCGGTCGGGTTGACGTGCCATTCGGTCCTTGCGGTCAGCCAGCCTTCCGGCAGCACCGCGCGGATATGTGGCTCCACGATGGCGCGCACATCGGCGGAGGAGAGCGACGGGTCGAGATGCTGGGTCGAAAGCACCAGCGAGGTGACCTCGACCGGCTTGCCGCCCTCGTAGCGGATCGAAAGCTGCGACTTGGCGTCGGGGCCGAGCTTCGGCTCGGTGCCGTTCTTGCGCACTTCGGCCAGCCGGCGGAGCATCGCATGGGCATAGAGGATCGGCGCCGGCATCAGTTCCGGCGTCTCGGTCGTGGCGTAGCCGAACATGATTCCCTGATCGCCCGCGCCTTCATCCTTGCTGCCCGAGGCATCGACGCCCTGAGCGATGTCGGCGGACTGAGCGTGCAGGTAGCTGTCGACCTTCAGGTTAGCCCAGTGGAAGCCTTCCTGCTCATAGCCGATGTCGCGGACGCATTCGCGGGCGATCTGTTCGACACGCTGGATGACACTTGCCGGGCCGCGCACTTCGCCGCCGATCACGACGCGGTCGGTGGTGGCGAAGGTTTCGCAGGCCACGCGGGACTGCGGGTCCTCGGTCAGAAACGCATCGAGGACGGCATCGGAAATCCGGTCGCACACCTTGTCGGGGTGCCCCTCCGCAACGCTTTCGGAGGTAAAGATATAGTTCTGTCGGGACATGAAATGCTCCATTGGGTCCAGCCCCGACACGCCAGGAAGCCGTTGTGGCGGGGGATCGGCCCTGCCTAACGGCTCACCGGGGCAGGGTCAACCGCGTTCGCGCCGCCCAATGAGCAACAGCGCCAATGTCGCCACAACCAGAAGGATTGTCGCCGGCAGGTCGCCAGTGCGGGAATAGGGCGTCGGCGAAAGCGCAGGCGGCACCACGGCGTCGATCACCCCGTCGGTATCGAGCGGCAGCGACTGGAGGATGCGGCCATGAGCGTCGATGACGGCGGAAACGCCGGTATTGGCGGCGCGCAGCAGCGGCAGGCCCTGTTCGATGGCGCGAAGGCGGGCTTGTGCGAGATGCTGGTAAGGTCCGGCGAGGTCGCCGAACCAAGCGTCGTTGGTGATCTGCAAGATCCAGTCGGCGCGTTCGGGGGCAGCATTCAGGTCCTGCGGGAAGACTGCCTCGTAGCAGATGAGCGGCAGGACTTTCCCGGCGCGGCCAATCGGCAGGACTTTCGCCCCCTCCCCTGCCGAATAGCCCATGCCTTCGCGCGCGGCAAATGCCGAGATGCCGACATAGGCGAGAAGATCGCCGAAGGGGATGTATTCGCCGAAGGGCACGAGGTGCCATTTGTCATAGGTGGCGGTCACCGTCCCGCCCGGACCGATCACCGCGAGGCTGTTGTAGTAGCGCGTCCCGTCGCGGCGCTGGATGCCGAGCGCCACGGGGATGCCGGCCGAGACCATGGCCACGTCCTCAAGGAACGGCTGGGCGCGTTCCAGAAGCCAGGGTACCGAGGTTTCCGGCCAGACGATGAGGTCGGGGCGTGGCCCGTCGCCCGGCGCGCTCGCGCGAAGCTGGCGGTCGAGGAAAAGCTGCCACATGTCCTCGCGCCATTTCAGTTCCTGCCGGGCATTGGGCTGGACAAGCCGCACCCGGATCTCAGCGGCGCGCGGCTGGACCGGCACGGCAAGCCGCGCGGACCCGCCCGCCCAGACTGCGGCGATCAATACTGCGGCCAGCGCAGCGAAACCGCCCCTGAAAGCCGCACGCGCCGCGAGAACCGGCAGCGCCGCCGCCAACATCGTCAGGGCGCTGAGCCCCACCGGACCGGTGTAGGCGGACATCTGCGCCACCGGCGTGCCGATCCAGATGTGTCCGGCCAGCGCCCAGGGAAAGCCCGTCAGGACATAGCCGCGCAGAAGATCGGTAGCCGTCAGGCCAATGGCGAAGCCAAGCGCGCGCGTGGCGCGGCCACGGCCAAATCCGGCAAAGGCCGCAGCCAGACCCCAGAAGAGCGCCATGCCTACCGCCATGAACAGCACGGCAAATGGCGCCATCCAGCCGTAAATGTCAGCCTCGACCTGAAAGGGCTCGTAAATCCAGAAGAGCGCCGCCGCGAAATAACCGGTCCCGGCAAGCCATCCGGCCCAGATCATCTGGCCGAGGCTGGCGCGGCGGACCACAAGTTCGGTCAGAAGCGCGAAAGAGCCAAGGCTCAGCCACCAGAGATCAAGCGGTGCCTGCCCCGTCGCCGCCACCGCGCCAATTGCGGCGGACAGGGTCAGAACCTTCAGGTCCGGCCGGACAGGGCGCCGGAAGGCCTTTCGCCAACTTGACGGCATGGTCAGTCTTTGGCCTCGGGCAGGCGCACCCTCAGCCGCTTGATGCGGCGCGGATCGGCGTCGACGATCTCGAACTCGGCGCCGGATTCATGCGGGATCACTTCGCCGCGAGAAGGCACCCGGCCAAGCCACATGAAAAGTAGGCCGCCGAGCGTATCGACCTCTTCGTCCTCCGCCTCGCCGGCGAGCTTCAGCCCGATCTCGTTCTCGAAGTCATTGAGGGGAGCGCGGGCCTGCACCAGGTACTGCCCCGGCTTTTCCAGTACCCAGAGCCCATCCTCGGAAGTGTCGTGTTCATCCTCGATCTCGCCGATGACCGTCTCGATCAGGTCCTCGATGGTCAAAAGCCCATCGACCCCGCCGTATTCGTCGATGACCAACGCCATGTGGATGCGTTCGGACTGCATCTTTTGCAAAAGCACTCCAATCGGCATCGACGGCGGCGCGTAAAGCAAGGGCCGAAGCATCTTGCGCAGGTTATAGCGCGGCTTCGGGTCCGAGAACGCCTGCTGGAGCGCGAGGTCCTTCAAGTGAATGAGGCCAAGCGGGCTGTCGAGCGTGCCCTTGAATACGGGAAGCCGCGAAAAGCCGTTGTCGCGAAATGCGGCGACGACCTCATCCAGCGTCGCCGTCACCGGCAATGCGACGATCTCCGCCTTCGGGATCGCCACATCCTCGACCCGCATCCGGCGAAGGTTGCCGATGCCGGGCAGGCTGCCCTGAGCCGAAGGCGCCGTCGCCTGAGCACGGGCGCCTGAGTTTGCATCCGGATCGGAAGGCGACAGGGCATCAATGATCCGGCCGAAAAAGCCGCGCTGCCCGCTACTGTCCGAAGGGTCGGGCGCGTCCTGCACCCCGGTTGACCCGTCCAAGCTATCGCCCATCGTTCCTTTCCAGTTCATCAGGCACCCATCCGGCGCCGGTCCAGACATATGGATCATTCACACCGAGTTTCGCAAGTATCCTGACCTCGGTCGCTTCCATCAGATCGCCATCGGCGTCGCGGACATGGTCATAGCCAAGAAGATGCAGCATGCCGTGGACCAGAAGATGCGTGACATGGTCCTGCATCGCCTTGCCCTGCTCGCCCGCCTCACGCTCGCAGGTCTCATAGGCGATGGCGATGTCGCCAAGCTCTTCCGGCATCCCCTCGGGCCCCGGCTTCGGGATGGCCGGACGGCCACCGTCGGCTTTGGCGCCACGTTCATCGGACGGCCATGACAGCACATTGGTCGGCTTGGGCTTGCCGCGAAAATCTTCGTTCAGCGCGGCAATCCGGCGGTCGTCGCAGGCCAGAAGACTAACCTCGAAGCCTTCGCCCGGCAGGCCATGCTCGGCCATCACCGCCTGCGCCACCGTTTCGGCAAGATCGTCGATCCCGATGGCCTGCCATCGGGCATCCTCGATCAATGTATCAACCAGCGGCTCCATCGTCGCGGTCATACGCCTCGATTATGCGCGCCACAAGCTGATGGCGGACCACGTCCTTCGCGGTGAAGTAGTTGAAGCTGATCCCTTTCACCCCGTCAAGGATACGCTCGGCATCGGCAAGGCCCGAAGAGGTCCCCCGCGGCAGGTCGATCTGCGTCCGGTCGCCCGTCACCACCATGCGGCTGCCCTCGCCAAGACGGGTCAGGAACATCTTCATCTGCATGGTCGTAGCGTTCTGCGCCTCATCGAGCACGACGAAGGCGTTGGCGAGCGTCCGCCCGCGCATGAAGGCCAAAGGCGCGATCTCGATGCGCTTCTCCTCCATCAGCTTCTGCACCTGCTTCGCCGGCAGGAAGTCGTTCAGCGCGTCATAAAGCGGCTGCATGTAGGGATCGACCTTTTCCTTCATGTCGCCGGGCAGGAAGCCGAGCCTTTCGCCCGCCTCCACCGCCGGACGCGAAAGGACGATCCGGTCCACATGGCCGCCGATCAGCATGGTCACGCCGACGGCGACGGCAAGATAGGTCTTGCCGGTGCCTGCCGGGCCGATGCCGAAGGCAAGTTCGTGCTGGAAGAGGTTCTTGACATAGGCCTTCTGCGCCTCGGTCCTCGGCTCCACCTGCTTTTTCCGGGTGCGAAGCTCATAGCGTCCGCCCGCGAACATCTCGAGCTGTTCGTCAAGGTTCATCGGCTGCGCCGGGCCGCCAAGGCCAAGGCGGATCACGGCGTCGATCTCGCCCGCGTCGATGGGCCGGCCGGTTTCGAGCTTGCCATAGAGGGTCTGGAGAACGGCGGCGGAACGCCCCCGCTGCTCGGCGCTGCCGACCACGGCGATCTGGTTGCCGCGTCGCAGGATATGGACCCCAAGCTGGTGTTCGATCTGCGCCAGATTGCGGTCAAACTCACCGCAGAGGTCGATCAACAACCGATTGTCGGAAAATTCCAGAAGAGTCTCGTGCAGGTCTTCCGGACGCGGCGGCGGGGTCAGTGCGCTGATGCCCAAGAATATCTCCTTTGAGCGGAGTGGCTACTAGGTATGGTGCTACCACACAGGATTCAACGCAAGCGTCCTCAGTCCGGTTGCATCAGAAAGTGAAGGATTGTGCGGCATATCGGTCATATCGCCCAGATAAGCCGCCGATTGTAACAATCCGGTGCAGATTCAGGCGGCAACCACCGTCCCGGCGAGCGAGTTCGTGGAACTCGCGTCGATCCGCACCCGGACGATGTCGCCGGGCGCAGCGTCGCTAAGGACATGGACGGCGTGGAGGTATTCGGACTTGCCGACCATCTGCCCCGGCAGCCGTCCGGGCTTTTCGACGAGCACGGCAACCTCGCGCCCGACCATGCTTTCCTGCGCGGCACGCTGCTGGGCGGTCAGAAGCGCCTGAAGCGTCTGGAGCCGGGCATCGGCGACCTCGTCCGGAACCGGCGTCTTTTCCGCCGCGGGCGTGCCGGGACGGGCGGAATACTTGAACGAATAAGCCATGCCGTAGTTGACGGCGCGGATCAGGTCCATCGTCGCCTCGAAGTCGGAATCCGTCTCACCGGGGAAGCCGACGATGAAATCGCCCGACATCAGCATGTCGGGGCGCTGGGCGCGGATGCGTTCGATCAGGCGCAGGTAGTCCTCGGCGCGGTGCTTGCGGTTCATCGCCTTCAGGATGCGGTCAGACCCCGACTGCACCGGCAGATGCAGATAGGGCATCAGCTTCGGTTCCTCGCCATGGGCGGCGATGAGGTCGTCTTCCATGTCATTGGGATGCGAGGTGGTGTAGCGGATGCGCTCAAGCCCGTCGATCTTCGCCAGGGCGCGCACCAGACGCGCCAGCGACCAGTCGCCGCCCTCGCCCGTGCCATGATAGGCGTTGACGTTCTGGCCCAGAAGCGTGATCTCCCGCACGCCCTTTTCGACGAGACCCTGCGCTTCGCGCATGATCCGATCGGCGGGGCGGCTGACCTCCGCGCCGCGTGTATAGGGCACCACGCAGAAGGCGCAGAACTTGTCGCAGCCTTCCTGAACGGTCAGGAAGGCCGTTGGCCGGATAGCGGATTTCGGACGCTCCGGCAGATAGTCGAACTTGTCCTCTTCGGGAAAATCGGTATCGACCGACTTCCGCCCCTCGTCGGCGGCCTTCGCCATCGCCGGCAGGCGGTGATAGCTCTGCGGCCCGACGACGAGATCAACAAGCGGCATCCGCTTCAGGATCTCCGCCCCCTCGGCCTGCGCCACGCAACCGGCGACACCGATCTTCAGATCGGGTTTCGCGGCTTTCAACGGCCTCAGCCGGCCAAGGTCGGAATAGACCTTCTCCGCCGCCTTTTCCCGGATGTGGCAGGTGTTGAGAAGGACCATGTCCGCCTCTTCCGCCACTTCGGTCGTGACATAGCCTTCGGCGCCCATGGCCTCGGCCATGCGCTCGCTGTCGTAGACGTTCATCTGACAGCCGTAAGTACGTATGAACAACCGCTTCATATCATTACCTTTTTCTGTGGCAGAGGCTGGCGGCTCGGGTCACGTTGTCACCTGACTTGTCACAACGGGACACAAGTATCACAGATGCATGTCGCCCCGCAGCCCTCTCGTTCCAAGAGAATTGGTGCGATTCAGTTGTCGCTCGCGGATGACTGTAGGATCGAGGTCTGGAAGGTTGCTCTTGAGCGCCGCTTGGTTCCACACGTCGGCCAGCTCCTCATTCGCGAAGTTGTACCGAAGGTACTTCTCGGGTATCTTGACGTAACCCTGCCAGCCACTACCCGTTCGACGCGCCATTGACGAACTCTTTGATTTTATCCACGAATGCCAAGCCCCTGCGGTTCAGCGATAGGAGCCGGTAGCGGCGGTCGGCGGGGTCGATCTCGCTCTCCATGAAATTGAGACCGGGCTGACCGGGACGCTTGAATGTCAGCCAGTGGCCTATGGCCCGCGAGGCTGTCGCACCGGACATGTCGAGGCGCTGCGTGATCGAGTCCTGATTACCGGCCTGCCCGTCACGCTCGACCGCGTAGAGAAACGCGAGCATCGACGGCAAGGTGATCTCCGGGTCCACGGTCTTGAACGCTTCGATCACACGGATGGCCGTTCTAATTTCATTTGATGAGGCCAATAATGCGCTCCACTTTCCTCTTTCTTAACCGACAGCCGGCTGTCATGGCCAGCCTGCGGGTTACACATAGCACTAGGCAGTTCCTCACGCAGGGAAGGGACTCGGAATGGGAAAGAGCTATCCACTGCTTTCGTGCTACTCTCTCATTTCAGCTTCGAGTTCAAGCTGGGAGGCGAACGTCGGGTTCTCAGAGAGCATCTGGGTATGCCACTCGGGGCAAACTCACTGGGATTGGGTAATTCCCGAGACCCGACTCTGAGGCGCAAAACCGTTACGATTAGGATGTGACCAGACGAATGACGATCATTGCAAAGTCGTAAGCACATGGAAAAGGTGTTTCACCCAGCGTGTGTTGGAGAAAACGGGCAGAAGCTTCCGAACGTCAAGGCGGCCATTGCGACATCGTAAGTAATAATCAGATCGTAGACGTTCATCTGACAGCCGTAGGTCTTGATGTAGAGCTTCTTGGTCAAGGCGCCCGTCCGTCCGCCGCGAGGATCGGCGGTTCCTAACGCAAAGCGTCCCGCGCAGCAATGGCCGGGGTCGCGGGCCGGCTTGAAACCGCGGGCGTTCTCGGGAAATGTGCGGGCCTGATGACGACCTATTCTTCCCTCGCCGATCTTGTGTCGAAAGGCGCCGGCCTTCTGTCGAAGGGGCCGGTCGCGCTGATCTTTGCTGAGGATGGGGTCGAGATTTCCTCGACCGTCGCCCATCATGCCGCACTCGGGTTTCGGTCGGTCCTCGGCTTCCTGCCGCCGGCGCTGACGCCGCCCGAAGGTGCGGGACCGGGGGTCCACTGGGTCAGCTACGACACCCGCGCGCCCGATGCCGTTCCGCTCGCAGTCAACACATTGATCGCCGCCGCGCCGTCGACGTGGTTCTACTACGGCTACAACGCCGAGTATCTCCACTTCCCGTTCTGCGAAGATCGCAGCATCAGCGAGATGCTGGCTTTCCATGCAGAGGAACGCCGCGATGCGATGCTGGCATTCGTCGTCGACCTTTATGCGCCGGACCTCACGCGCTTTCCGAACGGGGTCGACCGCGAGAGCGCAGAGATCGACCGGTCCGGTTATTACACCCTTGCCCGCCACGACGCCGCGACCGGCCTTCCGAAGGAACGCCAGCTCGATTTCTTCGGCGGCCTCCGGTGGCGGTTCGAGGAACATGTGCCATGGGAACGGCGCCGGATCGACCGGATCAGCCTGTTCCTCGCCAAGCCGGGCGTGAAGCTGCGCCCAGACCACACCTTCAGCGACGCCGAATACAATACCTACGCCTGCCCCTGGCACCACAACCTGACCGCCGCCGTCGCCTCGTTCCGCGCGGCGAAGGCGCTTCGGACCAATCCCGGCAGCCGCTACGCCATCCACAGCTTCCACTGGCACAACTCCGCCCGCTTCGAGTGGAACTCGCAGCAGTTGCTGGACCTCGGGCTGATGGAGCCGGGTCAGTGGTTCTGAGGCGCAGCCTGCCGATTGACAGGCCGGGCGCCGGCGCCTAGCCTTCCCACACTCATCGCCAGCAAGAGGGCCGGGCGTGGCACGCATCGTTCGGGATCGAAAGTTCGGGCCTGTTTCCGCCCTGCAATCGCGGTTGCAGGGCTGATCGGACATAGCCCGAAACCTGTCTCATCCGGGCTCGCGTCACGTCAGCCGAGGTACGGCGCGCTGCGTAAACCGCAGTGCGCGTCCATCCAGACGATGAGAAATTCCCATGTCCCTGATCACACTCAATTCCGTCGGCGTCACGCTGGGCGCCCCGCTCTTTTCGGCACTTGACCTGACGATCCACCGCGGCGAGCGCATCGGCCTTGTCGCCGCGAACGGACGCGGCAAGTCCACGCTTCTGCGGCTTGTCGCGGGCGAAACCCAGCCTGACAGCGGCGAGATGACGCTGGCCCGAAACCTGCGCGTGGCGCTGATGCCGCAGGTGGTGCCCGATGCCCTCATGCCCCTTCCCTTCCGCGATGCGGTGCTTGAGGCGCTGCCCGCCGAAAGCCGGGATTGGGAGGAATGGCGCGTCGATGTGGCGCTCGACGACCTTCAGGTGCCCGAGGATCTGCGCGCCCGTCCCCTGTCAGACCTCAGCGGCGGCTGGCAGCGGTTCGCGCTTCTGGCCCGCGCCCTCATGCGTGAACCCGATGTCCTCCTGATGGATGAGCCGACGAACCATCTCGACCTGACGCGGATCGCCATGCTCGAACGCTGGATCACCGCGCAGGGGGCGGGCATCGCCTCAGTGATCGCCAGCCATGACCGCGCCTTTCTGGATGCAGTGACGAACCGGACGCTGTTCCTGCGCCCCGACCGTTCCGCCGACTACGCGCTGCCCTATGACCGCGCCCGCGCCGCTCTGGCGGAACATGACGCCGCCAAAGCCCGCACCCATGCCAACGACCTGCGTGAGGCCGCGCAGCTGCGACGTCAGGCGCAGAAGCTGAAGAACATCGGCGTCAATTCGGGGTCCGATCTCCTCCTCAGCAAGCACAAATACCTGACCGACCGCGCCGAACGGATCGAAGAGGCGGCGCAACCGGCGCACCGGGAACGCTCGGCGGGCCAGATCCGGCTCGCGGGCGCCGACAGCCATGCGCGCACGCTCCTGACGCTCGACAATGCCGAGGTGCGGGCGCCGGATGGCCGGCTTTTGTTCCGCACCGGGCAGAAGTGGATTTCTCCCGCTGAAAGGGTGATCCTTCTTGGTGCCAACGGGGCGGGCAAGTCCTGCCTGATGACCGCAATTGCGGGTGTGGCAGCGGGTGGCACAGCCGGGGGAATACGGCTGGCCGGGTCGGCGCTGGCCGGGATCGTCGATCAGGGTCTTGCCCGCATCACCCCCGACGCCACGCCCTTCGGTTTGCTCTCGGCGCGCTTCCGGCAGGGCGATGTGGCGCTCCGGTCGCTCCTCTCGGGGGCCGGCATCACCCATGACTGGCAGGCCCGCCCGGTGGCGGCGCTGTCGGGCGGCCAACGCGCCCGGCTCGCCATATTGGTGCTTAGACTTGAGCGGCCGAACTTCTATCTTCTCGATGAGCCGACCAACCACCTCGACATCGAGGGGCAGGAGGCGCTTGAAGACGAGCTTACCCAGCGGGAAACCGGCTGCCTGATCGTCTCGCATGACCGGAGTTTCGTGCGGAACGTGGGCACGCGGTTCTGGGAAGTGGTGAAGGGCAGCTTGCAGGAACGCGACGATCCCGAAACCTTCTTCGCGGCTGCCTGACCGGATCAGCCGCGCTTCAGCCGGATCACCACATCGACCCGCGACAGTTCGGCCCCTTCAGGCAGGCGCGGCAACTGGGTGATGCGCAGTTCCTCGGCGGGGGCGTCGGTCAGGATGCCCTCGTCTTCCCAGAAGAAATGCGGATGGTCGTCAAGCCGCGTGTCGAAATAGGACCGCGACCCGTCGACCGAGATTTCGTTGATGAGGCCCGCATCGCAGAAGGTCTTGAGCGTGTTGTAGACGGTGGCGAGGGAAACCGGCTCGCCCTTCGCCTCTGCAGCGGCATGAAGGCTTTCGGCGGTGACGTGGCGGTCGCGCCCGTCGCCGACCAGAAGCTCGGCAAGACAGAGGCGCTGCCGTGTCGGTCTGAGACCGGCCTTGGTAAGCCAGTGCGACCCGCGTTCCGTCATGTGATCCTTCGCCACGTGCCGATGACCTTCTTTCCTTCCGCCACCATATATAGAGCGTCCGGCCATGGGATTTCAACGCTCAATGGCCCAAGGCGGCCAACGGGCTCCACCCTTGCCGAAGGACCGGACCGGGTGATAGAGGGTTTTGGAACAGGGCAGGGTCAGACAGGGCGGGGAATGATGGCCAGATATCCGAGCAGCTTCGGCAAGGAGGATTTGCTGAAATGCGCGCGTGGCGAGCTTTTCGGGCCGGGCAACGCCCAGCTTCCGGCGCCGCCGATGCTGATGATGGACCG
>DJUV01000317.1 GCA_002440625.1 Rhodobacteraceae bacterium UBA6273
TCCTCGCGCAGCTTGTAGTCGAGGTTGGCGAGCGGTTCGTCGAGAAGGACGAGGCCTGCATTCTTCACCAGCGCACGGGCCAGCGCACAGCGTTGCTGCTGGCCGCCTGAAAGCTCAAGCGGCTTGCGGCCAAGAAGCGGCGACAGCTTCATCAGATCGGCCGCTTTCTTCACCGCCGCGTCGATCTCGGCCGCCGTCTTCCCCAAAAGCCGCATCGGCGAGGCGATGTTGTCGTAAACGGTCATCGACGGGTAGTTGATGAACTGCTGGTAGACCATCGCCACTTTGCGGTCCTGCACCCGCATCCCGGTCACATCCTGCCCGTTCCATAAGATTCGACCCTGATTTGGCTTGTCGAGACCCGCCATCAGCCGCATCAGCGAAGTCTTGCCCGAAGAAGTCGGCCCCAGAAGAACGTTCATCGTCCCGTTCTGAAGGGTAAGGGTCGTCGGATGGATATGGGTCTGGCCGCCCACGACCTTCGTGACCCCCTCAAGCGTCAGTGTCATTCCCGTCCCTCCCCCTCATTCCGCCGCACGGATGGCGCTGCCCTTCCGGGCCTTCGCCATCCACGCATCGAGCGCCGAGATTTCCTCGGGCGTCAGGCGCAATCCCAGTTTCGACCGCCGCCAGACCACATCCTCGGCGGTCAGCGCATACTCACGGCCCATCAGCCAATCGACCTCGCGCGCGGTCAGCGTCGCGCCGAAATCCTGGCCAAGGTCGCCTGCCGCCCGCGCATCGCCAAGAACTTCGGCAGCTTCGGTGCCATAGGCGCGGACCAGCCGCTTTGCCCAGAAATCCGTCAGGAACGGGTAGCGGCTCTTCAGCATTTCAATCAGCTTCGGCACACCGTCATGGGCGAAGTCGCCACCCGGCAGCGGCACCCCTGCCGTCCAGGGCTTCGTCGCCCGGCCAAGCGTCGCGCCGATCTTTTCCAGCGCGCTTTCCGCCAGCCGCCGGTAGGTGGTGATCTTCCCGCCAAACACGTTCAGGACCGGCGCACCCGCCGACCTATCGACCTTCAGCGTATAGTCGCGGGTCGCTGCCGTCGCCGAGCTTGCGCCATCGTCATAAAGCGGTCGCACCCCGGAATAGCTCCAGACGATGTCGGCGGGCGTCACCGGGCGTTCGAAATATTGCGAGGCAAAAGCGCAGAGATAGTCTCTTTCCGCCTCGGTGCAGTAGGGCTTTTCGTCGGCGTCATGATGCTCGGCATCGGTGGTGCCGATCAGGGTGAAATCCGTCTCATAGGGGATGGCGAAGATGATCCGGCCATCCTCGCCCTGGAAGAAGTAGCATTTGTCGTGGTCGAAAAGCCGCTTCGTCACGATATGGCTGCCACGCACCAGACGCACGCCTTCGGTCGAGTTCAGGCGCAGCGTGTCATGGATGATCTCGCCGACCCAGGGCCCGCCGGCATTGACCAGCATCCGCGCCCGGATTGTCCGGGGACCGGCGTCGTCCCTGATCGCGACGTCCCAGATGCCATCCACCTGCCGCGCGCCGGTGACTGCCGTCCGCGTCAGGATCTTCGCCCCCCGCGCCGCGGCGTCGCGCGCATTCAGCACGACCAGCCGGGAATCCTGCACCCAGCAGTCGGAATACTCGAAGGCGTGGCGGAATTTCTTCTTCAGCGGCTTGCCCGCCGGATCGGAGGCAAGATCAACCGTCGCGGTGCCGGGCAGGATTTTCAGCCCGCCGCCAAGGTGATCGTAAAGGAATAGCCCCATGCGGATCAGCCAAGCCGGGCGGCGGCCCTTCATCCAGGGCATCACGACATTCAGGATGCGCGAAGTCGGCGTATCGCCCTCAAACCGCATGTCGCGGCTGTAAGGCAGGACGAAGCGCATCGGCCAACTGATATGCGGCATGGCGCGGAGAAGCGTCTCACGCTCGATCAGCGCCTCGCGGACAAGGCGGACTTCGAAATACTCAAGATAGCGCAGGCCGCCGTGGAACAGCTTGGTCGAGGCTGAAGAGGTTGCCGAGGCAAGATCGTTCATCTCTGCGAGACA
The DNA here is from genome assembly GCA_002440625.1 of Rhodobacteraceae bacterium UBA6273. Classification (GTDB taxonomy): domain Bacteria; phylum Pseudomonadota; class Alphaproteobacteria; order Rhodobacterales; family Rhodobacteraceae; genus Albidovulum. The sequence goes on from DJUV01000317.1 coordinate 2,019, forward strand.
AACCGAAAAGCCGCGTCCCGCCGCATCGCGGGCGATCCCGCAACCATTGATGCCTCCGCCAATGACGAAGAGATCGTAAAGCTGATCGTCGGTGGCAGACACTACGCGGACCTCCCTTCCTCGTATGTGTTCGCTTCATATCGTGTTCGCGCGAACATCGCAAATGTTTTGTTCGATAAAGTTCGCTGATGTTCGTTATGAAGTAAAAGCGAACATTCACCGCGCATCGGCAGCGGCCGCAAGCGCAGTGGACAAACCCGAATATCAGTCATGTGCATTGGCAGATGAATCGGACGCAGCACGCGCGCAACGTGTTCGACTCTGATCGTTTGCGGTAGGTTACTAAACGAATCGGGTGCTGTCGACTCCGCGCCCCCTCCGGGAGATTCCTCATGTCACAATCCTTCCGGCTCCCCGAAATCCTCGACATTGCCCGCCGCGACGGCAAGGTGACGGTCGAACATCTGGCCGAGCATTTCGGTGTCACCCATCAGACGGTGCGCCGCGACCTGACCGAGTTGGCCGAATCCGGTCGGCTGGAACGGGTCCATGGCGGCGCCATGCTGCCCTCAAGCACCACCAACATCGGCTACGAGGATCGCCGCGCGCTCAATTCCGAGGCCAAGCACGCCATCGCCCAGGCCTGCGCGGCCGCGATCCCCGAAAGCATCTCGGTTTTCCTGAACCTCGGCACCAGCACCGAGGCGGTCGCGCGCGAGCTTCTGCGCCACCGCGACCTGATGGTGGCGACGAACAACATGAACGTCGCGAACATCCTTGCCGGCAATCCGAACTGCCAGGTCATCGTGACCGGCGGCATGCTGCGCCGGTCGGATGGCGGTCTGGTCGGCAACCTGACCTCGCAGACAATCCAGCAGTTCAAGTTCGACCTTGCGGTGATTGGCTGTTCCGCCGTCGATCAGGACGGCGATGTGCTCGACTACGACGTGCAGGAGGTCGGCGTGAGCCAGACCATAATCCAGCGCACGCGCAGGACCTTCCTTGTCGCCGACCATTCGAAATTCCGCCGCAGCGCCCCGGCGCGCATCACCTCTTTGGCCGAGATAGACACGCTTTTTACCGACGCGCCGCTCGGGCCGACGCTGGCGACGCGCTGCGAGGAATGGAATACCAAGGTTGTTCTGGCGGAGTAGCGCGTTTACGCCCTTGCGGACGTCGTTCCGGCCAGAAAGCTTTCGAACTTCGCATCTGCCATCGGCACGTTGCGCTGGGGCGCGGTGTAGGCACCCCGACTGGACATCGGCGATGAACTCGCCAAAGGCAGCGACGCACTCTGCCTGCAAACGCGCATATTCCGCCGCGAAGTTGCGGGTCTTGGCGTGGCGCGGCTTGTGGCAAGCGGTATGGCCCAGCACATCCTCGGCGAAAAGGTCCAGCGCATCCGCCCCGGCCCCGCACCCATGCCGAGCATGAGCATCATAATGTTCTTCGAAATGAACTCACCCACCCGGTCAGGCACGACCTCAAGCTCCGCGCCGAAGCAGCCGACCTCTTCAAGCCGCTTGGCCGCGGCGAGGACCCTCAGCACCTCCTCCGCCGTCTTGCCTAGGGGGCGGATGTCGGCGACGGTGGGGGGGTGTTTCTGTGGGCTATTTTCAGACCGTGAATGCCTTGCGGAAAGCGCCGAGAGCTGCCTCGGGGTCGCCCGAGGCGAAGGCTTCCATGCCGACCGGCCCGGCATATCCCATCGCCTTCAACGCCTTGGCGATGCCATGCCAGTTGACCTCGCCCGTCCCGGGCTCGCAGCGTCCCGGAACATCGGCCACCTGCACCTCGCCGATCCAGGGCAAGCACTTGCGGCAAAGCTCGATCAGGTTCCCCTCGCCGATCTGCGCATGATAAAGGTCGAGGTTGAGCCTGAGGCGCGGGTGATCGACGGATGCGACCAGCGCCAGCGTATCTTCGGCCCGACCGAATGGCACGCCGGGATGATCGACCGGCAGGTTCAGGTTCTCAAGCGTGAAGGTCGCGCCCTCCGCCTCTGCCATCTCCGCCAACCGCGAAAGGGTGTCGCGCGCCTTCAGCCACATCGCGCCGGTCACGACCTCGACCGGCTGCACCGGCAGGCCTCCTTCGCCAAGCCCGGTGCCATGCAGATTGAGCCGCTGGACCCCAAGCCGCTTGCCAACCCGCGCCGTCTCGCGCGCCGTGGCCAGAAGCTCCGCCGCGCCCTCGTCGTCGGTGAGGCGCCCGCGCAGATAGCCGTTCATGATGGTGAAGGTGGCGCCAGTCTTTTCCAGCGCGGCAAGATCATGGTCGGGCCAGTTCCAGAGACCGACGCCGAAGCCCATCTCCTTCAGGCGGCTGGCGCGCCAGTCGATCAGCCTGTCGCGCCAGATCATCTCTGCGCAGGCGGCAAGGGGGAAATGCGTCATCCTTCACACCTCGATCCAGACCGCGCCGTCGACGATGCGGACGGGGAAGGTCATCCGGTTGATGCAGGCGGCCGCGCGGGTCGCCTCGCCGTTTCTGTAATCGAACTCGGCATTGTGTTTGGAGCATTCCACGATGCCGTCCATGACAAGGCCGTCACAAAGGTGAACATGCTCGTGGCTGCGGATGCCGTCCATGACAAATAACTCGTTTTCCGGGCTGCGGATGATGACGAAGCTCTCTTTGCCGAGGTCGAAGCGGATCAGGTCCTCGGTCTCGACTTCGTCTGTCGCGCAGGCGCGTATCCATGCCGCCATGAGTCTTGTTCTTTGCAGATGATTGTGTGGCCGGGTCGGGGAGGACCGGCCGGGCCTTTCTCAGCCGCCCGGCGCGAGCGGCCGGATGCCTCGGGGTCCGGTCATTCGACCGCGTCGCCGTGGCTGACCATGTGGTTTTCGATTTCGGCCTCCAGAGACGCCATCGATGCGCCATCGGCCTTGCGGTCGGTGATCTCCTCGCGGGAGTTCTCGACCTTGCCGAAAACGGCGGCAGCCGCACCACGGATCTGCATCCTCAGGTACTCGACCTTGCCGCCGTTGGCCTCGACGGTTTACCGCGCCTTCTTCTGGAAACGGGTGTTCATCAGCGCATCGCCCTAGCGGGTGCCGTCACGTCAGGTGCCAAGCCATTTATCCAAGGGGATGAGGCCGTCGCCGCCATAGTTCGCCTCGAAAAACTTGTGGTGCAGGTAGTGAGCATAGGCGTGGCTATCCATCGCCTTGTTCGCGGTCAGTTCCAGCTTGTCGAAGCCAGTATGGCCGTTCACCCCCCGAAGCCGGCAATATGCAGCTGGACCAGAGCCACAATCGGGTTCGAGGGGATGATGAGATGACAGAAGGCGATGCCGTGGTACCCGCGGCGCGCTTCCTGATGGCACCATGGCCTTGGTCCTGTGTCCCCCCCTGGACCGGCTGACCCGCGAGGCTTTGCCGGCATGGTGTGTGCCTGCACCGCCGCCGGCGAGAACCTGACCAGGTTCGTGCCATTCTTGGACCACACCCCGAAAAGCATCTGAAGTTCCTGCCATTTTGGAAAGGCCAACGCAAAAAACCGCTGCCTTTTCCCCGGCGCATAGTATGTTGCCTCAAGGGAAGCGCAGCCGTGGCATCCGCCCGAAGGCTGCCCGGGAAAGGCTCTGACATGAGCTTGCGCGCATGGCTCGAAGGACTTGGGCTTGCCGACTATGTCGCGGCCTTCGAAGCCAACCACATCGACGAACGGATCCTGCCGACCCTGACCAAGGACGATCTTCTGGATCTTGGCATCGCCTCTCTCGGTCACCGGAAGGTCCTTCTGGCCGCGATCGAGGGGCTTCAGGCGCCCGCCGCGCTCGCGCCGCCGAAAGCCGAAGGCGAACGGCGCCCCGTCACCGTCATTTTCGTCGATCTCACCGGCTATACCGCGCTCAGCCGGACGCTCGACCCCGAAACACTGCATAGCGTGATCGAGACCTATTTCGCCTTCGCCGACCGGATCATCGAGGATTACGGCGGTTATATCGACAAGCATGTCGGCGACAGCGTGATGGCGGTCTTCGGTGCCCCCGTCGCCCACGGCAATGATGTCGAACGCGCCGCCCGTGCCAGCCTCGATATCGTGAACGGGCTCGGCGACCTCGCCCTGCCAGACGGCCTGACGATCTCTGCCCATGCCGGGCTTGCCTATGGCGAGGCGGTCGCGGCGCAAACGGGAAGCGCTGCCCATGCCGCCTACACCGTGACCGGCGATGTGGTAAACCTCGCCGCCCGCCTCACCAGCCTTGCAAAGGCGGGTCAGGTGGCGGTGTCAGATGCCGCGCAAAGCCATCTTGCCACACTCTTCCGCCTGACATCCGCCGGAGAGGCCGAGGTCAAGGGGCTGGCCACACCGGTCGCCTACTGGTTTCTCGACGGCATGTCGCCGCGCGAGCCTGCCGCCGCGACCAATTTTGCCGGGCGGCATGCGGAACTCCTGCAGCTTCGCGCCATCGCGCAGTCGGTTCTTGCTGGCGGCCCTGCCACGCATGCCCATCTCCGCGGCGAGGCGGGCATCGGCAAGTCGCGCCTCACCGAAGAGGTCATCGGCTGGGCAAGCGACACCGGATTCGATACTGTTTCAGCCGGATTCCTCGATTTCGGCGTGGAACAGGGCCGCGATGCGACCCAGCGCCTTGCGTTGGCGCTTTACCGTTCTACGGACTTTCCCGACGCTCCGCATCTCCACGTCCATGCCCGCGACATTCTCGGCACCGCAGCCACGCCCGAGGATATCGCCCTTCTGACCACGCTCGACCCCTCCGCCCGCCTTGCAGGCCAGGCGGCGGCGCTGGCCGCGATGCTGGCGGCGCGGGGGGATGAGAAACCCCTTCTCGTCGTCATCGAGGACATGCACTGGGCCGGCCCGCAACGAAGCGAGATGATCGCGGCGATGATCCGTGGCGCAAAATCCGCGCGCTGCTTCTTCCTGACCACCTCGCGCCCCGAAAACGACCCTGCCATCACGGGCTTTCCGCCCATCCTCTCCCCCGCCGCGACGCTTGAGATCGGCCCCCTGCGGCAGGCCGAGGCGCGCGCAATGGCCGAAGGGCTGGCCGAGGTCGATGCCGGCCTTGTCGATGAACTCGTCGCCCGGAGCGGCGGCCATCCCCTCTTCCTTGAGCATCTCCTGCGCTACTCGACCGAGGAGAATGCCGAACAGGTTCCGGATTCGGTGCGCAACGTCGTCCTTGCCGGCGTCGACGGCCTTGATGCCATGGCACGGCGCGTGCTTCAGGCCGCCTCGATTCTCGGCCAGCGCGGCTCGACCGAGGCGCTGGCCGCCGTGGCCGGCAGCCAGTATGACCCAGCTGCCATCCGCAACCGCTACATCGTGCCGGTCGATGCGGGCGAATACCGCTTCACGCATGCACTCGTCCGGGATGCGATCTACGACACGCTTATTGGCCCGGTCCGGCGCAATCTCCACGCCCGCGCCGCCGCCTTCTTCGCCGGGCGCGACCTGCCGCTTCACGCCCGCCATCTGGCGCTCGCCGGCGATCCGGAGGCCGCCGATGCCTACCGCGCCGCCGCCGCCCAGGCCATCGACACGGCGGCCTTCGGCCTTGCCGCGGAACTGTCAGCAGCGGGCCTGACGCTTTTCGCGCCGCCCGCCACCACATCGGACCTCGCGCTCATGCAGGGCAGGGCGCTCTTTTCCCTCGGTCAGACACACGATGCGATTGCCGCCTTCGAAGGGGCGGTCGCTGCCTCCGGAGACAGTGTCGGCCGCGCCCGGGCGGAAATCGCGCTCGCCAGCGCGCTGCGCGTGGTGGAGCGGTCGGACGACGCCTTTCGGCTTCTGGCTGTGGCAGAGGCGCAGCTGGAAAACACCGGAGCCTCGAGCGATCTGGCCGACCTCTGGAGCCTGCGCGGCAACCTGCATTTTCCGAGGGCCGAGATCGCAGAATGCCGCGCGGCGCATGAACAGGCTCTGGTTTTCGCCGAAAAGTCCGGCTCGGTCGACCATATCGCCCGCGCGCTTGGCGGGATCGGCGATGCTGCCTATGCCAGTGGACAGCTCCACCGCGCGATCTGGGCCTTTGACCGCTGCGTCGAGTTAGCTGAAAAGCACGGACGCCTCGCCATCGTCGCCGCCAACCGCAACATGAAGGCAATTTCGCTGATCTTTGCCGGCCCTGTCGCCGGGCTTGAATCCGAAGCCGAAGCAGCCATCGCCGCCGCCCGCCGCATCGGCCATGCCCGCGCCGAGGTCATCGCCTGCCACGCCGCCATGTGCCTCAGGCTCTTCAACGGCAAGCCCGCCGATGCCCTGCCCTACTTCGACCGCGCGCAAGCTCTCTCCGAACGCATCGGCGCCAGGCGCTTCATCTCGGAGAACCTCGCCTTCCTCGGCGAAGTGCTGCGTCAGCAGGGCAAGACCGACGAGGCGCGCGGCAGGCTTGAGGAGGCACTGACTCTCTCGCGCGAGACGGGCCTTCGCTACATCGGCCCGCTGGTGCTCGGCTATCTTGCACGAGTCTGCTCCGATGATCCCGCCCGCCGCCGCGCGCTTATCGAGGAGGGTGCCGCGCTCATCGCCGACGACCGGCTTGCCCACAACGTCCTCTTCTTCGGCATGAATGCCATCGAGTGCAGCCTTGAGGATGGCGATCTGGCCGCCGCCCGCCACCATGCCGCGACGCTTGAGGCCGGTTTTCGCGATGACCCCTTGCCCTTCGTCGACTTCCTCGTGGCACGGGCAGAGGCACTTATCCGCCATCGGGAGGGTGAGGATGTGACCGATGCGCTGGGCCAGGCTGCCGACTTCGGCCGCCATCTTGGCTACCTCGCGCTCCTTCCGGAACTCGAAGGCGCGGCCGGGGCGAAGTGACCGCCGGCCGCATCGCCGGCCAACTCCGCCGTGTCCCTGCCATCGCATTTCGCCATAAGGTTGACGCAGCGGGCGAGATATGGCGACGTTCACGATTCGACCGCCGCATGGCGATTGACAGGTTCCGCCGGCTTGGACACGATGCCGCATTATTAAGCTCTCGCGGTCGAAACGCGCGCATCTGCTCTGCGCAAAGTAGGAGACGAGACTACAATGCGCGAACATCTCTTCCGTCGACTTGGTTCCTTTCTGAGTGTCCCTCTTGCCGCAAGTCTTGCCCTGTCCTCTGCCCCTTCAATGGTGCGGGCGGATGAGGTCGTACACATGGAAACCGCCCTTCGGCTGGCCTCGCTTCTTAGGTCGGCGCGTTCGGTGATCGCGTCCCAGCAGAAACTCATCAATGATCCGGCCATCGGCGACAAGGGCCTGACCGGCGACCATGTCCTTGAGCTTGCCACCAAGGCCTATCTCGAAGCGAACGGCACCGAGCCCTTGCACGACGGTCAGGACCCGCTGGAAGCGCGGCTGATCGCGGCGCAGATGAAGGCGATCCGCGCGGTGATGGCCGACAATCAGGCGACGATCAACGCTGATGGCATCGGCTTCAAGGGCTTCGTTCCCGCCGTTTTCGGACGACTCGTCAATGAAAGTTTCGCCAACCTCGTCGGCACCGAGGCGCAGGTCAAGGTGACGGCCCCGCCCGATCTGGTCCGCAATCGCAAGGCCATGCCGGATGATTGGGAGACGAAGGTCATCGAGGCGGACCTGATGTCCCCCGATTGGCCGAAGGGGCAGGTCTATGCGGAGCTGACGGAACTGGGCGGCAAGCCAGCCTATAGGGTGCTGGTGCCGGAATACTACAGCACCGGCTGCCTGTCCTGCCACGGCGAGCCGGCGGGCGAGATCGACATCACCGGCTATCCGAAAGAGGGCGGCCGCGAGGGCGACCTTGGCGGGGTCATCAGCATCAGCATCTTCCGCTGAGATGCGACACCCGGCGCAACATACCGGGGCGCCGGAGGTCTGATGGCCCGGTACTCGATCCTCCTGCGGCTGGTGCTGCTGTCGGGTGTGCTTCTGGCCTTCCTTCTGGCAACCAACGCCTTTCTCTCATCGCGCCTTGCGCGCAACGCCACCGCGATTTCGGACGGCGCCGCAGCGATCCAGACGCTGACCCGCGCGAATGCCGCCAGCACCCATTTCGGCGAGCTGAAATACTGGCTCTCCGACTTGTCGGTGAGCCTCCTCGTCCGCTCGGAACGCAATGCCAAGGATGCCCGCGCAGCGCTGGAAGAAGAGCTTGCGGCGCTCGAGGGCGTGGCACCCGAGCGTGTGGCGATCATTCGCACCGAGGTCGCGGCGCTGTTCGAGCAATCCATGCGCGCCGTCGATGCCTATACCAATGACCAGCGGGTGATCGGCAATTCGCTGGTGGCCAAGGGGCAGGAGCATATCCGCCGCGTCGATGACGAGCTTGGCGCGCTGGTGGCCGCGCTTGAGACGCAGGCGGTGGCGAAAAGCGATGCCGCCCATTCCGAAGCCGCCAATGCCGTGCAGATGTCGAAATGGATCGTCATTGCCGCCGGCATCACCGGCCTGCTTCTGACGCTGGTGATTGTCGGCTCGATCACTTCGCCGCTGAGGCAGCTTCTTCATGCGATGGAAGAGATCACCGGCGGGAACCTTGCCGCGCGGCTGCCGAAGGCCGGGAGCGACGAGATCGGTGCAATGGGCCGGACGCTTGGCCTTTTCCGCGACAGTCTGGCCGAGCGTGAACGGCTGGCGGCGCAGCGCGAAGAGGCCGACCGCGAGGTCCTGCGGACGAAGACGCAACTGACCGAGGCGATCGAGGCGATCAGCGAGGGCTTCGCGCTTTTCGACGCCGATGACCGGCTGGTCATCTGCAACCAGCGCTACAAGGACATGTATGCGAAGATCGGGATGGTGCTGACGCCCGGTGTCACCTTCCGCAGCATCGCCGCGCAGGTCGTGGCGACCGAGATCGTCGAGGATGACGCGCCCGAAGGCTGGGTTGACCGCCGCGTGGCGCAGCACCTTCTGCCCGAGGGTCCTTTCGAACAGAAGCGCACCGACGGCACCTGGATGAAGATCAGCGAAACGCCGACCGAGGCGGGCGGCATCGTCGGCGTCTTCACCGACATCACCGAGGTCAAGGCGCGGGAAGCGAAGCTTCAGGAGCTTGTCGAAAGCCTAGCCGAGGCGCGCGACGTGGCCGAGCGCGCGACCGTGGCCAAAAGCCAGTTCCTCGCCAACATGAGCCATGAGATCCGTACACCGATGAACGGCGTCATCGGCATGAGCAACCTCCTGATGGATACCGACCTTTCGCCCGAACAGATGGAGTTTGCCCGCACCGTCAACGAAAGTGCCGAAAGCCTGCTGACAGTCATCAATGACATTCTCGACTATTCCAAGGTCGAGGCAGGCAAGCTTGAACTGGAACACCTGCCGTTCAATCTGCGCGACTGCGTGGAAAGCGCGCTTGACCTCGTGGCGATGGCGGCGGCGCGGAAGGGGCTGGATCTGGCCTATTTCATCGAGCCGGACGTGCCCGAAACGATCATCTCGGACCCGACGCGGCTGCGGCAGGTTCTTTTGAACCTTCTCAACAACGCGCTGAAATTCACCGAGAAGGGTGAGGTCGTCCTTACCGTCGCCCCCGAAGGCGAAACGGCGCCGGGCGGGGAATGCCGGCTTCTGGTATCGGTACGCGACACCGGCATCGGCATTCCGACGGACCGGCAGGCGATCCTATTTCAGTCCTTCACGCAGGCCGACGCGACGACGACGCGCCGCTACGGCGGCACCGGCCTTGGTCTTGCGATCAGTCAGCGGCTAGTCGACCTCATGGGCGGGCGCATCTGGCTGGAAAGCATCGAAGGCCAGGGCACCACCTTCCGCTTCACCATCACCGCGCCGGTGGGTGAGCCGATCGGGACCACCGGGCTTGATGCCGCGCGACCCGACCTTACCGGAAAACGCCTGCTGATCGTCGATGACAACGCGACCAACCGTCATCTCCTGTCACGGCTGGCCAAGAACTGGTCGATGGTGCCGGTTGAGGTCGCGCGCCCCGAGGATGCCGTCGCCGCCTTTGCCGACGGGCGCTTCGCTGCCGCGATCCTCGACATGCACATGCCGGGCATGGACGGCCTCGAACTGGCGCGAGTTCTGCGCAAGACCGAGGCCGGGCGTGGCCTGCCGATGATCCTTTTAAGCTCGCTCGGTCAGGCCAACGATCACAGCCGCGCCGAACTCGACGAAATCGGCTTCGTCGAGGTCCTGTCGAAGCCGGTCAAGCCATCGCCGCTTCTCAACGCGCTGGTCAGCATATTCGCCGGGCGCCCGGTACGGGTGATCGACCGGGCCGAACGCAAGAAGCCGGCGTTCGACGCGAGCCTCGCCGAAAAGCTGCCGCTGCGCATTCTTCTCGCCGACGATCACCCGACAAACCAGAAACTGGGCCGCACGATCCTGAAGCGGCTTGGCTATACCTCGGACCTCGCCCGCAACGGGGTCGAGGTTCTGGAGGCCGTCGCGCGCCAGACCTACGACCTTGTGCTGATGGACATCGAGATGCCCGAGATGGACGGGCTGGAAGCAACGCGCCGCCTCCTCGCTGCCTATCCTGAAGCGACGCGGCCGAAGATCGTCGCCGTCACCGCAAATGCTATGGAAGGCGACCGCGAGAAATTCATCAAGGCCGGGATGAGCGGCTATGTCAGCAAGCCGATCCGCGTTCCCGATCTGGTCGATGCGCTGATGACCACATTCGGGCGCAAGGCGAAGGAGACCCCAGCGATGCCGCAAGGCGACAGCAACGAGGCATTTGACCAAAGCGCGATGGAGCGGCTTCTCGATACCATCGGCGGCGACAGGGAATCGCTTGGCGAACTCGTCGAGAGCTTTCTTGAGGAGGGCCCCGGCCTGATCGGACGCATCGGGCGGGCCGCGCACGACGGCGATGCCGAGGCGCTGCGACAGGCCGCACATACGATGAAATCAAGTGCAGCCGACTTCGGCGCGATGCCCTTGTCTCGGCTTTCAGCGGCGCTTGAGAAAATGGGCCGGTCAGGGCAACTCGACGGGGCAGAGACACTGGCTGAGCAATCCGCACTGTCCTACCGGGCGGCGGAGGCGGCCTTGCAGGAATACATGAAGGGCCAGGACTGAGCCGTGTGGGGGAGAGTGAGATGAAAGGTAACCGTGGTCGCGTGCTGGTGGTCGATGACCACAAACCGAGCCGGATGAAACTTGCGCTTGCGGTGCAGAACCTGGGCCATGAAGCCGCGAGCGTCGATAGCGGCATGGCCTGTCTCGAAGCCCTGAGGAGCAGCCGGTTCGACATGGTCCTTCTGGACATCGTCATGCCCGGTATGGACGGTTTCCAGGTGCTGGCCGAGATCAAGCGCGACCCCGCGCTGCGCGATATTCCCGTCATCGTCATCACCGCGCTGGACGAGATGGAGGACGCGGCCCGCGCCATCGAGCTTGGTGCCGATGACCTTCTGACCAAGAATTTCAACCCGGTGCTCCTGAAGGCCCGGGTAGGCGCCGGCCTTGAACGGAAGCGCCTGCGCGATCAGGAACTTGAATACCTCCGCCAGGTTGACCGGCTCGCCGCCGCCTCGGGGCTCATCGAGGGCAAGGATTTCGATCCCGCCCACCTTGGCCTTACGGACATCGCCGCGCGCGACGACCGGCTTGGCAACCTTGCCCGCGTGTTCCTCGACATGGCGGGAGAGGTCTACCGGCGCGAACAGAACCTCAGGAAGCAGATCAGCCTTCTGAAAGGCGGCTTCCTCATCATGCTTCTCGGCGTCTGCTGGGGGCTGATCCCGTCACTGTCGCGGATCATCATGACCGACGGACTCAATCCTCTGGGCGTGGCGTTCTGGACGCTTGGCATAAGCGCCACGATCATGCTCATCCTGTCCATCCTGACCGGAAGGCTGCCGGATCGAAGCTGGCCGTCGGTGCGGCGCTACCTGATCCTTGGCCTTTTCGGCGCCGTCCTGCCGCATCTTTTCCTTTTCTGGGTTGCGGGACATGTGCCCGCGATGATCATCGCCATCGTGCTTGCCGCCGAAAGCTTCATCGTCTTCATCCTTGCCGCCGTGCTTGGCCTTGAAGCCCCGAACCTGAAACGCTTCATCGGGCTCAGCTTCGGGCTGGCCTGCGTCGTCCTCATCATGGTGCCGGGAAGCGACAGCACCGGTGTTTCAAGCTGGTTCTGGATCGCGGCAACGCTCGGGATTCCCTTCTGCTACGCGATCGAGGACATCGTGGTCGCCGCCCTGCCCGCGGAAGGAACCGATGTGATCGGGACCACGACGGGCTTCTCCCTCGCCGCTGCGGCGATCCTGATGCCGGTCACACTTCTTTCCGGCTCGCTGATCTATCCGGCGGAGGCCATGACGCAATATGGCCTGCCCTTCCTGATGATCGCCTGCCTCAGCTCGTTCAGCACGCTGCTCCTGATCTTCACCATCCGCACCACCGGCGCGGTATTCGCGAGCCAGACCGGCTATGCGATGACCGCCGGCGGCATCCTCTGGAGCGTCATCCTCCTCAACGAGCAAATGTCGATCTGGATTTGGGCGGCGCTCGCCTGCCTCGTCTCGGGTCTGGCTCTGGTGATGCCGAAGGAGGCGGAGGTCCAGATTCCGGGCGACCTTGAGCTTCGCTCGGAAAGCTGAACATCCCGGCGCCGGTCCGGGTCAGCCGACGTCGAGGGCGCGGTCAAGATGGGTATAGCCGCCATCGACGAACAGCCACTGACCGGTAGTATGGCTCGACTTTTCGGACAAAAGAAAGGCCACCATCGCCGCAAGTTCCTCCGCCGTCGTCATGCGCTTGCCCAGCGGGATCGACCGGGTGATGCTGGCCAGCTTTGCCTCCGGGTCGGGGAATGTGGCGAGCCAGTTCCGGTAAAGCGGTGTCATCGCCTCGGCAGGGATCACGGCATTGACGCGGATGCCGTCGGCCAAAAGGGCGGCGGCCCATTCGCGGGTCAGCGCCAGTTGCGCACCCTTCGCGGCGGCGTAGGCGCTGGTGTTGCCCTGCCCGGTGAGCGCGGTCTTGGACGAGATGTTGACGATCGCGCCCTTGCTTTGCCGGAGCCAAGGCAGCGCATGATGAACGACAGTGTAGTAGTGGACGAGATTCCGGTCGAGGGAGCGGCGGAATTCCTCCGGCCCGGCATCAAGCCCTACACTGTCGTTGACCCCAGCATTGTTGACGACACCGTCGATGCGTCCGAAAGCCTCGGCCACGCTTCGGACCGCCGCTGCGGTTTCAGCGTCGGACACCAGGTCCGCCTTCGCGAACATGGCACGCGGTGACAGCGCTTTCAGATCGCGCTCGAATTCGGGTTTGAGAGGGCTGCGCGCGATGATCGCCGGAATCGCACCTTCGGTGGCCACTGCCAATGAAATCGCCCCGCCAATGCCGGACCCGCCACCTGTCACGATGACAACTCTGTCTTTCAGCCCGAGATCCATGCCTTGCTCCCTAAACCCAATATGCCTCGAACCTCGTCCCGTTCGAGCGAGACTCCGGCCTCAAGTTTTTCCGTTTTGAGCAGATTGGGCAACCGGGCATGCGCGGTTAAGTTCCAGGGCCTGGAAATTACCGAAGTTCGTGTGCATTTCCTGAGAAGGATGGTGCCGGTGAAGGGACTCGAACCCCCGACCCCATCATTACGAATGACGTGCTCTACCAGCTGAGCTACACCGGCATCCTTCTCTGTCGCGTCCCAGTCAAGGGTCCGCGATCCGCCGCGCTGATAGCATCATCGCCGGGGGCTGTGTAGCCCTAATTTTGCGCCCGGCGACCTGTGTTCTCGTCCACGCTCGCGGTTTCGTCGAGCATCGGGTCGGCGCCGTCGAGGGGCGCGGTGCGGTCGGGATCACGGGCCTCGCGCGCCGGGCTGCCGACGATCAGGGGCAGCATCTCCGCCCCGTGCGGCAGGTTCATCGCGGGCTTGGCCGCCTCGCGCCAGCTGAGCGTGTCGAAGCCACTGCAGTTTTCGCACGTCGGCGCCCATTCGGCCTGAGCGTGCTGGCACTTGTCACAGATCCACTGCGGGCCACGGCTCGCGGTCAGCGCCTTCGTAAGCCAGCCACGAACCACCGCGTCATCCTCGCCCTCACCGCGCGAGATTGCGGCCATGATGGTCAGGCTGCGCGCCGTCGGGTGGGTTTCCGGCAGCTTGCCGAGCGCGCGTCGGGCGGCCGGGAAATCCTCGGCGGCGATGTCAAGTTCGGCCGCGAGAAGGTGCGTCTCTTCATTTTCAGGGTGGATCTTGAGGAGAGTCTCGAAGCGCTTGCGCCGCGCGGCCGGCGTCTCGCCGGGTTCGATGGCGGCAAAAGCGGCGGCAAGGTCGGGATGGGGCTGCGCGGTCCAGGCCTTCTTCAGCACACGGATCGCATAGGCCGGCTTGCCGATCTGCATGTAGCTTTCCGCCGCAAGGACCGCCGCCGGAATGAGGTCCGGCGACTGCCGGTTGGCGGCGATCGCCGCCTCCCGTGCCTCGATCGTTGCATCCTCGGCGATGATGCCCTTCGCCTCCTGCAACGCCAGCACGGCATCGCGGCGGCGGTGCAGATCGCGCGGCATAAGACCCTGTTTCATCTTGGTGCCAAGCACCTGCCGCGCGCCCTTCCAATCGCCGCTGTCGGCCTGCAGCTTCAGAAGTGTGTCCTGCACATCCTGATGCCGGGGCTTCATCGCGAAGGCCTTTTCAGCAAGCTTGAGCGCCGTCGCGGTATCGCCCTCGGCCAGCTTCTGCTTCATCAGCCCGCGGACGCCGACGAAACGGGTCTGGTCGCTTTGCAGAAGGCGCTTGTAGACCTCCGTTGCCCGCTTGGTGTCGCCTGACATTTCTGCGGCCTGCGCGGTGAGAAGATTGGTCAGTTCCGGCCGCTTCAGATAGCGCTCCGCCTTCGCGGCCTGCGACATCGCCGCCCCGGCCTCACCGGAAGCGAGCGCTACCATGCCGTCGGCCAGCGCCTGATAGCCCTTGCGTTCACGGTTGCGGTCGAAATAGCGGCTGATCGCGGTTTCATCACCGTTGATGAAGCGGATGGTCGCCAGGATCAGACCGACGACCTTCAGCGTCAGCCACAACAGCAAGAGGAGGATCGCCGCACCGATGACCATCTGCACCGGGCCGAAGGTGAACTCCATGTTGGCAATGCTGATGCGCAGGCCCGAGCCGGTATCGGCCAGGTAGCCGGCGCCGAGCGCCAGAAGGGCGACGATCGCGACAAAGACCGTTATCTTGACGAAAGACCAGACCATCGCGCCCTCACTTGACCTGCTGCTGCAAGGCTTCGGCGGCTGTCACCGCCTGCTGGCGGCGCTCCGCCCGTGCTATCCATTCCGCCATCACCGTCCGCCCGGCTTCGGGCAGGCCTGCGAGTTCCGTGAGCGTCAGGGCAAGGTCGCCCGCGCGCAAGCTGGCCTCGGCCCGCGACAGGATGGCATCGGGGTCATCCCCGGCGCGCGGCGCAAGCGAACGGGCGCCGCTCTGGCTGCGGAAGAAGGCGGTAATGCGGCCCCAGGCATCGGTGCCGGAGGCGTCCCGCACCGTTGCCGCCAAAGCGGCGCGCGCGGCCTCGGGGAAACTTTCCCTGAGGCTCGCCAAGGTCGGCACGCCCTGCGCCTGATCCGTCAGCGCTGCTGGAACCTCCACGCCCGACGCCTTGAGATCGGCCAGCGGCGCGTCGATGGCCGCGCCGCTTTCCAGCGCCGATAGGATCAGGCTGAGGCTGCCGGTGCGCGCGGCCTCTTCCGCCGCCGCCGTCGCCTCGTTGCGCAACCGTTCCGCTTCGGCCTCGACCGTGGCCACTTTCGCCGCGGCCGCTTCCGCCGCAGCGCCGATATCGCCCTTCGCCGCCTCGACGGCCTTCATCTGGTTGCCGATCTCGGTCCGGTAACCCTCTATCTCGCGCCGGATTGCATCCAAGGCGCCCGCCGAGGCGGCATCGCCCGTCACCGGGCGCGATTCCGCCGCATCCATGCGGGCCTCAAGCTTGCCGATCCGGTCGCTGGTGCCTGCTGCCGCCTGCTCCAGCGACTGAAGCCGGTCGCCAAGCTGGGCGATGCCTGCGGTAACCTCATCGGGGATGGCGGCGGTGGCGGGCGCCGCGACGGTACCCTTCAGGCTGTCGAGTTCCGCTTGCAGGCCCACGATCTTTTCGGCTTGGCCGGCAAGATCCGCGCCGATCCCGCCCGTGTCGCCCGTGACCAACTGCGGGAAGTAACGCGGGACAAGATAGCCCGCACTCGCAAAGCCAAGCCCGCCAGCAACCAGCCCGCCAAGGAGGAGCGGCCCGAATCCTCCGCGCTTTTCGACCCGCACAATCTCGCGCGGGGGCGGCGGCGGGTCCTCGCGCGCCGGGTGAACGGCGCTTGCTTCCGGTTCCAGCAGCGCAACCTCGGGGGCCGGAAAATCTGTCACCTCTGTCTTGCCTGCCCCGGCATCCACCGCATCGGAGGCAGTTTCGGTTGCGCCAATGACATCCGGCGCCGGCGCATCCTCATCGGGCTTCGGGGCGGTTTTGCGAGCACGAGCCACGGACTTCTCCCAGATCGGGGTCCCAGAGGGGACCAGGAAACTTAACCCTGCCGGATCAATCTAGACGCGGTGCCCAGCGCTCTCAACCAGACTCTCGCAGTTTGGCCAGAGGCAGAATGGCGCGGGTCAGCGCAGCGGCATCGGGCGAAGTGGCGACCACGACCAATTCGGCATCAAACTCGCACGCTGCCTCGGCGATCCCGGCGGTCATGGCCGCGATCCAAAGAGGCGCGCGGTGGCCGCGAAAGGCAGCAGCCGCCAGCATGGCGGAGCGGTTGGAAAAGAGCGGCAGGATGACAGGGTTGGTGGCGGCCATCAGACGCGCAGCCTCGGCAGTAGGCGCGCAGGGTTCCTGCGCATAGACCACCGCCGAAACCGTGTCTATTCCTGCGGAAATCAGCGCCTTTGCCATGTCGAAAGCCTGGTCCCGCGCCATCGGGCAGAAATGCCGCCCCGCCGGCCTTCGAAGGGCCAGTTCCCGCGCCAGATCCTCGGCTGTGCCGCCGCCTTCGAACACAAGAAAGCCCGCCGCCCGCGCCGCCGCGCCGGTGCGCGGGCCAACGCACCACGCAAAGGCACTCCGGTCGCCGCCGAGACGCGCCACCGCCGCTACCGCCGTCTCGGAGGTAAAGACCACGCCTTCGCAGTCCGGCAGATCGACATCAAGGAACCGGGGCGCCATCAGGGGAGAGATCACCGCTGGCAGGTCCCCGCCGGCTGCCCTGACCTCATCGAGAAAACGCCGCGCCGGTTCGGCTGGCCGGGTCAGAAGCAATGTCGGTCGGTTCCCCGCCACGAAGCCCCCCGGGATTGTCTCATGGGCCTGCCGGTGTTACCTGCCCTGAAACGGCAAAGCAACAGCGGGCATTGGCGCATCGTGACCATCATCCTCGGTCTTGAAAGCAGCTGCGACGACACTGCCGCCGCCATCGTGCGCGAGGTCAGCGGTCGGCGGGAGATTCTGTCTTCGGTCGTCTATGGCCAGACCTCCCTTCACGCCGATTTCGGCGGCGTGGTGCCAGAGATCGCCGCCCGCGCCCATGCCGAAAAGATGGACCTTTGCGTGGAGGAGGCACTGGCCGTCGCGGGCCTTGGTCTTGGGGAAATCGACGCCATCGCCGTGACCTCGGGGCCGGGGCTGATCGGCGGCGTCCTGTCGGGTGTGATGTGCGCCAAGGGGATCGCCGCCGCGACGGGCAAGCCGGTGATCGGCGTCAACCATCTCGCTGGCCATGCCCTGACGCCGCGCCTGACCGATGGCTTACGCTTTCCCTATCTCATGCTCCTCGTCTCGGGCGGGCATTGCCAGTTCCTGATCGTCGAGGCCGCGGACCGCTTCACCCGCCTCGGCGGCACCATCGACGACGCACCTGGTGAGGCTTTCGACAAGACGGCAAAGCTTCTCGGCCTGCCGCAGCCAGGCGGCCCGGCGGTCGAGGCCGAGGCGGCTTCGGGTGACCCGAAGCGCTTCGCCTTTCCGCGCCCGCTTCTCGACCGGCCCGGATGCGATATGTCTTTTTCCGGACTCAAGACCGCGCTGCTGCGCGCCCGCGATGCCGTGGTCGCAGAAAAGGGTGGGTTGACGGAGCAGGACCGCCGCGACCTTTGCGCCGGCTTTCAGGCGGCCATTGCCGATGTTCTTGCCGAAAAATCACGCCGCGCCATCGAGGAATACGGGCTTCTCAATGCCTCCGATCCGGCCTTTGCTGTCGCGGGCGGGGTTGCCGCGAACAAGGCCATCCGAGAACGGCTTGAGGAATTGTCAGCCGGGCACGGGATAAAATTCATCGCGCCCCCGCTCTCGCTTTGTACGGACAACGCGGCCATGATCGCCTGGGCCGGGATCGAGAAGGTGAACGCGGGTGCGATCGACCCCAAGGATCTGGTGGCGCGCCCGCGCTGGCCGCTGGACGCCAGAAGTCCCGCACTTCTCGGCTCTGGCAAGAAGGGGGCGAAGGCATGAGCATCGGTGTCATCGGATCGGGTGCATTCGGCTCCGCCCTCGCGGTTGCGCTGGCCATTGGCGGCAACCGGGTCACGCTCTGGTCGCGCGATACTGAAACCGCCCGCACCCTGCGCCAAACGCGGGAGAATGCGCGCTACCTGCCAGGGGTGAAGCTCCCTGACGCAGTGTCTGTCACCGCGGAAATGGTCGATCTCGCCGCCCATGGTACGGTGCTTCTTGCCATGCCGATGCAGCAGATGAGCCAGGCTCTGAACGCTTGGGGCGGCCGGCTCGATGGCCGGGTGCTGGTCAGTTGCGCCAAGGGCATCGACCTTGCCACCGGCCTTGGCGGGGCGGAGATCATCCGCCGTGCCTGCCCCGCCGCCATCCCCGCCCTCTTGACCGGGCCGAGCTTTGCCGCCGACATCGCGCGCGGCCTGCCGACGGCGCTGACGCTGGCCTGCGCCGACCGCCATCAGGGCGAGGCGCTTCAGGCGGCGCTGTCGACGCCGGTCCTCAGGCTCTACCTGACCGACGACATTGCGGGCGCAGAGCTCGGCGGCGCGCTGAAGAACGTTATCGCCATCGCGGCAGGCGTCGTCATCGGCGCCG
This sequence comes from Rhodobacteraceae bacterium UBA6273, assembly GCA_002440625.1. Taxonomy (GTDB): domain Bacteria; phylum Pseudomonadota; class Alphaproteobacteria; order Rhodobacterales; family Rhodobacteraceae; genus Albidovulum. The sequence goes on from DJUV01000317.1 coordinate 20,981, forward strand.
GGCTGGGTGATTCTGCGCGCGCCGCGCTCATCACCCGCGGCTTTGCCGAGATGCAGCGCCTCGCCACCGCCTGTGGGGCGCAGCGCGACACGCTTGCCGGGCTTTCCGGGCTTGGCGACCTGATTCTCACCTGCACCTCGGAGCAGTCGCGCAACTTCCGCTTCGGACGTGCGCTTGGCCTTGGCGAGGCTTTCGACCCCGCCGTCACCGTCGAAGGTGCCGCGACCGCCGCCGCGGCCGTGGCGCTGGCGCGCCGCCACGGTGTCGAACTGCCGGTCAGCGAGATGGTCGCGGCCCTCGTCGCCCGCAAGATCGACGTGCCCGAGGCCATGGACCTTCTTCTCAACCGCCCGCTGAAAAGGGAAATCTGATGCTTTACGCCGTCATCTGCCGTGACAAGCCCGGCCATCTCCAGGTGCGTCTCGACACCCGCGCCGACCACCTTGCCTATATCGAAAAGACCGGCATCGTGAAGATGGCCGGGCCCTTTATCGAAGGCGGCCAGATGTGCGGCTCGCTCGTCATCCTCGACACCGGCGATCTTGCCAGCGCCGAGGCTTGGGCGGCAGGCGACCCCTACAAGGCGGCGGGGCTTTTCGACAGCGTCACCGTGACCGAATGGAAGAAGGTGATCGGCTGATGGCCTACTGGCTTTTCAAATCGGAGCCCGACACCTGGAGCTGGGATCAGCAGGTCAGGAAGGGCGAGGCCGGCGAGGAATGGCACGGGGTCCGCAACTATCAGGCGCGCAACAACATGCGGGCGATGAAGATCGGCGATCTGGGGTTCTTCTATCACTCCAACATCGGCAAGGAGGTCGTCGGCATTGTCGCGGTCTCTGCCCTGAGCCACCCTGACAGCACCACTGACGATCCGCGCTGGGACTGCGTGGATATCAAGGCGGTGCGACCGCTGCTCCGCCCCGTGACGCTGGAAGAGGCAAAGGCCGATCCGCGGCTGGCAGAGATGGCGCTGGTGAAGAACACGCGCCTTTCGGTGCAGCCCGTGACGGAAGCGGAATGGAATATCGTCTGCGCGCTTGGCGGGCTCTAGCCCCGGCGCCGGCATCGACGTGCTGGAAGTGAAGGGTCCCGGCCCACGACCGGGACCCTTCGCCACCCCGGCGCACCCCTGCACCATCGTGTATTCGAAAGGTCACGGCCATCCTGGCCCGACAAGAGAACCATAACCCCTGGCCGCCAGCCCGGCAAGAAATCTAAGCCTAAAACACCTTTCAAAATGGAAGTGTCGCCGTGGCGACGGGTCCTTTCCGTCCGCCCCGAAGGACGGACGGAAAGCGTGGGCCGTCACTTGTAGACGGCTTCCTTGCCGAAATGCTTGACGAGCATGTAGTAGACCACCGCGCGGTACTTGTTCCGCTCGGACCTGCCATAGGTTTCGATCACGGCATTGATCGCATCCATCAGCTGCGGCCCGTCGGCAAGGCCGAGTTTCTTCATCAGGAAGTTCGTCTTGACGGTATCAAGCTCGGACTCCTGCCCCGCAGCCACTGTCGCGGCGTCCGCGTCATAGATCGACGGCCCGCAGCCGATCGTCACCTTCGTAAGAAGGTCCATATCCGGCGTCA